>CAMTVU010000050.1:0-47237 GCA_947085245.1 uncultured Chitinophagaceae bacterium
CAACATAATAAATATTAGATCCAGAAGAATATAAAATATAGATGTAATACATGGCTGTAAATTTAAAAAGCCCCGGATTGCTCCGGAGCTTTTCGCTCCCCCTTCTGGACTTGAACCAGAGACCCTCTGATTAACAGTCAGATGCTCTAACCAACTGAGCTAAGGAGGAATGGGCGGCAAAAATAGGGATTTTCGTTTTTTGAAACCCGATTAAACGAACTTTTTTTAATTAAACAATCCAAAAATTCCGGGTTCTTCTATGCCAATATAAATTCCATCTTCTCTTTTTTCAACGGGATAGGTTTTTAAATAATATCCTTCACCGCTGATATTACGGCCATTTTGCAAATTGAATTTATACCTGTGCCTCGGGCAAACAATGTTTCCTGCAGCGTCAACAAAACCATCAGATAAATAGCCGCCGGCATGCGGACATTTATGGGTACAGGCAAATACTTCTTCTCCTTTTATGGCAATGCAGATTGTTTTACCCTTTACTTTAATTTCACAAAGATTATTTTCCTGCCACAAAAACTCATCGGTGCTTTCGGCCACTTTATGCCAGCTGTATTTTTTTCCTGAGGACATTAATAGAGATAAACTGTTTTATACGGGTATCGTATCTTATAAAGTTGTTTTACACTCTCTAATATTCTTGTACGAAGTTCGGTAATATTTCTTTTTTCTGTAGCTGATACGAACACACAGTTGCCCTGTGTTTCATTTTCCCAACGTTCTTTCATTTCCTGTAATATGGTTTGCTTTACTTCATCTTCCAGCCATTCATCAAAATGTTTTTCTTCGTAAAGGTCTATTTTGTTGAAGATGGTTATTACAGGTTTGTCGTAACATTTCAATTCCTGTAAGGTTTTATTTACAACCTGCATCTGTTCTTCATATTGCGGATGTGAAATATCAACTACATGCAGCAGCACATCACTCTCTCTTACTTCATCCAGTGTACTTTTAAAACTTTCAACCAGGTGGTGTGGAAGTTTGCGAATGAAACCAACCGTATCGCTTAATAAAAAAGGAGTGTTTTCAAAAACAATTTTACTGGTAGTTGTATCTAATGTTGCAAACAATTTGTTTTCGGCAAATACTTCACGTTTGCTTAGGATATTCATCAAAGTACTTTTGCCAACATTGGTATAACCTACCAATGCCACACGAATAAATTCACCCCTGTCTTTACGTTGTGTGAAAGCCTGTTTATCAATTTCCGCCAGTCTTTTTCGTAATAAAGAAATTTTATCTTTTACAATACGCCGGTCTGTTTCAATTTCTGTTTCACCCGGGCCTCTTGTGCCTACACCACCTCCCTGCCGTTCAAGGTGCTTCCACATGCCCTTCAGCCTGGGCAATATATATTGATATTGTGCAAGCTCTACCTGCGTTTTAGCTTGTGCAGTTTTTGCACGGCGTGCAAAGATGTCAAGTATAAGATCGCTTCTGTCAATGGTATAAACTCCCAGTTCTTTTTCAATATTCATGATCTGAGCCCCCGTCAACTCATCATCAAATATTACCAGGGAAATATCATTGCTCTGGATATACTTTTTTATCTCCTGCAGTTTTCCTTTTCCCACAAAAGTTTTACTGTCCGGATGTGATAGTCTTTGCAGAAAACGTTTAACTGTTACTGCTCCTGCTGTTTCTGCAAGGAACGACAATTCATCCAGATATTCCTGCACCTGTAATTCAGTTTGTCCTTTTTGAACCACGCCAACTATAATTGCTTTTTCTTCCTGTTGTATTGCCTGTTTACGTTCAATCACTGTATAAAAAATTCAAATGCAAATGTAGAATAAGTTTGCGGGGTGTATCAAAGAAAAAGCGTGGCACTATTGCACCACGCTTTTTTATAAGTCAAATTATTTTTATAAACCACTTAATGTTAAGCCAATCGTAAATGGTCTTATTTGGTTGGGTCCTTGCCCTTCTTTAATAAAATCGTTCAACTGGTATTGAGCAAAAATGGCAAAGTTACCCAGCCCGGCTCTTGCAGTTGCAGCCAAACGGAGTTTATTAAAATGCTTTTTGTCTTTTTCTTTCAGGGTATAAGCTGTATTTCCATTACCGTCTGAAATAAATTTTGTTTTATCATTAGCACTGATAATATTTCCCACTTTTACACCCAATGCAAATTTTAAACTTTTATTGGGATTTTCGGGATCAGCCGTAAAACGTAATTCAACGGGGGCTTCTAAATAAGCAGTGGCCAGTTTTATTGATTTGTATTTATTGACTGTGTCTTTACCGGCATCTTTGGCAAAACGGAATTCAGTATTATTAATAATATTGAGGTTTCGGCCAGCTGCTTTATCAAAAAACATGTTATCGGTACCAACACCAACTCCCAAACCTACGCTGAAGCGGGGATCAACTTTAAACGGAAAGTCAAATAAAAAATAAAGGTTTACAGATCTTGCAAAACCTTTGGTAGCAATTGAATCGGGTTTTTTCAGCCATTGCAAAGAACCAACCTGAAACAGCAGGTGATCTTTTGGTCTGTTACTCAAATTCACTTTCGACCAATCTTTCTTTTTCCTTTTTTCGGTTTCCTGTGCAAATAATGAAACACTTGTTGCGGCGAGGAATAAAAACAGTATTATTTTTTTCATAATTATAGTAGGACAAATGTATTTGCTTAACGGTTAAGCAAAGGTTAAAGCATTTTAAGAAAATAACCATCACAATGAAGGGTCACTGTAAATCTTTTGTGTTGGAACCTACGACCCTCCCGACTAAAAGTCGGGATGCTCTAACCATAAGAGCAAAGACAAAAAAGTCTTTCAGGTACTCAGTCCAAAGTTGAAGAGCTAAATATTTCTGCAACTTTTTGTGGATCCTGTAGGATTTGAACCTACGACCCTCTGATTATGAGTCAGATGCTCTAACCAACTGAGCTAAGGATCCGAAGCCTTTTGGGCGGGGGCAAAGATAGAAAAATAGCCGTATCACAATCATTTAATTTCATCTGTTTTTTTGGCGTTTTTATTTATCGGTTCGGTAGCCCATTAAATATTCATTTCACTGTGTGAACAAAATTTCGTTCATGGGCGTTTCTTTGCAGTATGCAAAATGTTCGCAACATAATATTTGATTTGGGTGGCGTGCTGTTCAATATTGATTTCGGCTTAACCGAAAAAGCGTTTACAAACCTGGGCGTAAACGACTTTCCTTCTTTCTTTAGCCAGTTTCACAGCAATGATCTGTTTGTTAAGTTGGAAACAGGAATAGATGAACATCTTTTTTATGATGACTTCAGAACGGTAACCGGTTTGCACCTCAGTAACGAACAAATAAATAACGCCTGGAATGCATTGCTGCTCGATTTCAGAATGGAAAGTATTGCAATCTTACCAATGTTGAGAAGCAAGTACAAGCTGTACCTGCTCAGTAATACCAATGAAATTCATTTGCAGGAATTTCAAAGAAGATTTGAAACTACATTTCTACAAACTTCTTTCGACAGTTTTTTTGATGCAGCTTATTATTCCCATCGCATCGGGCATCGTAAGCCCAATGCTTCAGCCTGGCAGTTTGTAATAGATAAGCATGAACTTATAGCTGAAGAAACACTGTTCATTGATGACAGTATTAATAATATTGAAGCTGCACAAAAACTGGGCATTCAAACTATCCATTTACTGCCGGGAATGAAAGTAGAAGAGTTGGGATTATAAGCTAAAGACTGGCAACTCTCTACTAACTACTTCACTTCTTCAAAATCAATGTAATCACCTTCTTTTTGCTGTGGGCTTTCTTTTACCGGCTCTGGCTTTTGAGGAAAGCCCTGCTGCTGTTGCATGCGGTTTTGAAACTCGTTCATTTTATTTTTCATTTCACGGGCGGCTTTGCTCACCGGTATGAGAAAATGAAAAACAAAGCGGTAAAGGAAGTAAAGAAGCAGTGCAATTAAAAGTACACGTATCATGCTGCAAAGATAAATCAAAGAACAGGCTTCATTTGTGAAGAATCCTCTAAAGCTTTACAGACGGCAAATTGTTCAAAAAAATTTTTTCGTTCACCTGCATTGTTGTAAGTTTGCGGCGGATAAAAGAAACAGTGGAAGGGAACGATAACGTTCCCTTCTTTATTTCAGCTACATGAACATAGAGCAAAAAACAGCAAAAATTAAACAACTCACGGAAGAACTCATCAGTAAAGACCCCGACTGCTTTGTGGTGGATGTAAAATTGAAGCCGGGTAATAATATCCAGGTGTTTGTGGATGCAGATGCCGGATTACCACTTGGCAGATGTATAGGATACAACAAGGCTTTGTACAAACAAATTGAGCAAGCAGCCTTGTTTAATGAGGGTGATTTTGAACTGGAAGTGTCATCGCCAGGATTGGAAGAACCTTTGAAACTGAACCGGCAATATCAAAAAAATATTGGCCGTTTGGTAGAAGTGGTGCTCAAAGATGGCAGGAAAATAACTGGAAAATTGTTAGCCGCCGGAAATGAAGTTGTAGTGGAAGAAACAAAAGGTAAAGGCAAAAAACAGGAGGTGTTGCAACACACACTTTTGTTTGATGACATAAAATCAACAAAAATTCAAATCGTATTTAATTAATTACGGCTGCAAAAAATAAACAGCCGGGTGTTTTAAAAAAAAGTGTTATGGCAAGTATCAATCTTATTGAAAGTTTCCAGGAGTTTAAAGATGCGGAAAATATTGACCGCCCCACCATGATGAAAGTGCTGGAAGATGTGTTTAAAACATTGCTCCGTAAAAAATATGGAGCCGATGATAATTTTGACGTTATCGTAAATACAGAAAAAGGGGATTTGGAAATCATGCGTCGTCGTACCATTGTGGAAGATGGGCAGGTAGAAGATCCGCTTGCACAGATTGCTTACAGCGATGCAGTAAAGCTTGAGCCGGATTATGAAGTGGGTGAAGAATTGTATGAAGATGTGGATATTCATGATTTCGGACGTCGTGCTATTCTCGCCGCCAAACAAACACTGGCCAGCCGCATTGGTGATTTAAAGAAAAACGGGTTGGTAAAAAAATATACAGACAGGGTGGGTGAGATTATGAGCGCCGAAGTTTACCAGGTTTGGAAAAAAGAAGTGCTGTTGTTGGATGAAGAAGGAAATGAATTGCTGTTGCCAAAAAGTGAGCAAATTCCACAGGATTATTTCAAGAAAGGTGAAAATATTCGTGCGGTTATTAAAAAAGTAGAGTTGAAAAACAACTCACCCGTAATCATCCTTTCCAGAACAAGTCCTTTGTTCCTTGCCAAATTACTGGAAATTGAAGTGCCTGAAATTTTTGATGGATTGATTGTGATTAAAAAGATTGTGCGTGAACCGGGAGAAAGAGCGAAAGTTGCAGTAGAAAGTTTTGACGACCGTATTGATCCGGTAGGTGCCTGTGTGGGAATGAAGGGTAGCCGTATTCATGGAATTGTACGTGAGTTGAAAAACGAAAATATTGATGTCATCAACTTTACCAACAATATTAACCTGCTGATCCAGCGTGCCCTCACGCCATCAAAGATCACAAGCATGAATATTGACCAGGAAAGAAAACATGCTGAAGTATATCTCAAACCCGACCAGGTTTCATTAGCCATCGGTAAAAGAGGTGTTAACATTAAACTTGCCTGCGAATTAACAGGGTATGAAATTGATGTGTATCGTGATGCAGAAGGTGAGCAGGATGAATTTGATATTGATCTGGATGAATTTTCAGATGAAATTGAAGGATGGGTTATTGATGAACTGAAACGTGTTGGTTGCGATACAGCCCGCAGTGTACTGCAGTTAACAACCGAAGAGTTGGAACGCCGTACCGACCTGGAAAAAGAAACAATTGCAGAAGTACACCGTGTATTGAAAGAGGAATTTGAGAATGAATAATCAGCAATGATTATCAACGATAAGATTTTATTTAAACATTTAAACAAGAGTTTCCCGGATTTTTTTCAGAAAGAAACGGGAAGGAAATTATGTCAGACAGTAATACACCACGCTTAATGGCCGCAGCCAAAGAGTTCAATATTGGTAAAGACACCCTTATTGATTTTTTGGCCGGTAAAGGATTTAGCAAAGATGATCTGAAGCCAACAGCAAAGCTTTCAGAAGCGATGTATCGCTCCCTGCAGGCAGAGTTTTCATCTGACAAATTAGCCAAAGCAAAAAGTGATCAGATTGAAATTCCGAAAGGAGGTATGGCCGATCTGAAGAAGAAAAAAGAAGAAGAAGAAATCTCTTTCAAAAAAGAAGTAAAGAAAGTTGTGGCAAAGGAAGAGCCTAAGGTTGAAGAAGTGAAAGTGATTGAACCGGTAGTTGTTGAACCAGTAATTGAAGTTAAAGTTCCTGAAGAACAAATACCGGCAGAACCAGAGGTTACCAATATTGAAGCTCCTGAAGTTGAAGGGCCAAGGATTGTAACAAAGATTGATCTTGATAAAATTGATTCTTCTACCCGACCTAAGAAAGTAGAAAAAAAGAAAGTAGAAAAGAAGGCTGAAAAACCTGCTCCTGCTAAGGGAAAACCAGTTGAGAAGCCAGTTGAACAACCGGTTGTTGAACATGAAATTGCAGAAGAGGAAGAAGTTGTTATTGAAAATATAAGAGCTGAGAAATTAGAAGGCCCGAAAATTCTTGGTAAAATTGAATTACCCGTTAACCCCGATACAAGACCAAAGCCTGCTGATAAAGAAAAACGTAAACGCAAACGCATTCCTATTGATAAAAAAAGCGGGCAACAGCAAGGAGATGGTCAGCAACAAAGACAAGGTCAGCAGGGTGGATTTCAAAACAGAGGCGGACAGCAGGGTGGTGGCCAGCGTACAATTGAAAAAAGAACTCCCGGAGCCAGAACCGATCGTAGCCGACCTGGTGTTGGGCGTAGAGAAGATAAAGTAATTGATGCTAAAGAAATACAGGAAAAGCTTCGTGAAACGCAGGCCAAACTTGCAGGTGCAGGTGGCCGTGGTAAAAGCTTAAAAGCAAAATACCGCAAGCAGAAGCGTGAAGAAATGGCCGATCATTTAACAGATGGGGCTGAAGATAATAAGCTGCAGGTAACAGAATTTGTAAGCGCTGCTGAATTGGCCAGCCTTATGAATGTATCTGCAACGGATGTGGTGGCAAAATGTTTCGGACTTGGGTTGATGGTTTCTATCAACCAACGTTTAGATGCTGAAGTAATTGAACTGGTTGCCGGTGAATTTGGTTTTGAAGTAGAGTTCATTGATATGGAGAAACAGGCAGAGATGGAAGAAGAAGTGATGGATGATGAAGAAAGCCGACAAGCCCGTTCTCCCATTGTTACAATTATGGGACACGTTGATCATGGTAAAACTTCATTGCTCGATTATATCCGTAATGCCAACGTAGTATCTGGTGAAGCCGGTGGTATTACACAGCACATTGGTGCGTATGAAGTAACAACTGCCTTAGGTAAAAAAATTACATTCCTTGATACGCCGGGCCACGAAGCATTTACAGCTATGCGTGCCCGTGGTGCAAAAGTTACGGATATTGCAGTGATTGTTGTAGCTGCTGATGATGCAGTGATGCCTCAAACAAAAGAAGCCATCAGCCACGCACAGGCAGCAGGTGTACCTATGATTTTTGCAGTGAATAAAATTGATAAAGACGGCGCAAATCCTCAAAAAATTTATGAGCAGTTATCACAAATGAACATTTTGGTTGAAGAATGGGGCGGTAAATTTCAAAGCCAGGAACTATCAGCCAAAAAAGGATTGAACATTGATAAATTGCTGGAAAAAATATTACTTGAAGCAGAGTTACTTGATTTAAAAGCAAACCCCGAAAGAGAAGGTACGGGTTCTATCATTGAAGCATCATTGGATAAAGGCCGTGGTTATGTAGCTACTATCCTGGTACAAAACGGAACATTGGAACAAGGCGACCTCATCGTATCAGGCCAGCATTATGGCCGTATAAAAGCCATGTTCAATGAAAGAAATCAGCGTATTGAAATAGCAGGGCCCTCAACCCCTGTTCAGATACTTGGTTTAAATGGTGCGCCGCAGGCGGGTGAGAAATTTAAAGTGTATGAAGATGAAGGTGAAGCAAAAGAAATTGCAAGCCGTCGTGCACAAATCCTCCGTGAACAGGGTATCAGAACCAAGAAACATATTACATTGGATGAAATCGGTCGTCGTTTGGCACTTGGTAACTTTAAAGAACTCAACCTTATCATCAAAGGTGATGTGGATGGTTCAGTAGAAGCCTTAACCGATTCTTTACAAAAACTTTCAACAGAAGAGATTGCTGTGAATGTGGTACACAAAGCCGTTGGTCAGATCTCAGAAGCGGATGTTACATTAGCAAGCGCATCAGATGCCATCCTCATTGGTTTCAACGTTCGGCCATCTATGCAGGCATCAAAATTGGCAGATCAGGAAGGAGTGGAAATTAAAAACTACTCCATCATCTATAATGCCATTGAAGAAGTGAAGAGTGCGATGGAAGGTTTATTAGAACCGAAGATCACTGAGAAAGAAGTTGCCACGGTTGAAATAAGAGAAGTATATAAGTTTGATAAAGCAACAGTGGCCGGTTGTTATGTGCTGGAAGGAAAGATGAAGCGTGATGCAAAGGTTCGCCTGTTCCGTGATGGTATATTGGTATATCCCAGAACCGAAGGTGGCTTTGCAGAACTCGGAAGTTTAAAACGCTTTAAAGATGATGCAAAAGATGTATCATCCAACATGGAGTGCGGATTAACCATTAAAAACTTCAGCGACATCAACGTAGGCGATACAGTTGTGGCATTTGAAGAAGAAGAAGTAAAACGTACATTATAAAATCAGCTCCCTAAAAAGGGAATGTTAAAACAAAGATGGCCGTGTTTGAAAGACGGCCATCTCTATTACTTTTGATGCTTATCTTAAACAGAATGAAGAAACTTGTTACCATATTCGTATTATTTTTTTCACTTGCATTGCAGGCACAAACAAAAAAGATCGTAGCAGATAAGATCATTGGAGTTGTGGGCGATCGTATTGTATTGAAATCTGATATTGATAACCAGATCAACGATGCCAAAAGCAAGGAATATGATTTACCTCCCGATGCTCATTGCTATTTGATGCAGCAGCTCATCATCAACAAAATGCTGGCCATCCAGGCAGAAAAAGATTCATTGCCTGTAAGTGATGAAGAAGTGGAAGCAGACGTTGATAACCGCATCCGTTATTTTATTCAGCAGTACGGTTCAAAAGAAGTAATTGAACAAATCACGGGTAAAACACTTTACCAGTTTCGTGAAGAAATGCGTGAGCCGATTAAAGAAGGAAAACTGGCTGGTGCCATGCGTAATAAAATTGTGGAGAATGTAAAGATCACGCCCAATGAAGTAAGAGCTTATTTTGGAAAGATACCCAGGGACAGTTTGCGTTATTATGAAATGGAACTGGAGATTGGTGAAATTGTAGTGTATCCCAAAGCGGGAAGGGAAATGGAAGAATATGCCCAGGATGAATTGAAAGAATATAAAAGAATGGTAGAAAGCGGAACGAAGAAATTTGAGTTCCTGGCATCTCAGTACAGTGAAGATCCGGGAGTAAAAGAAAATGGAGGACTGTATGTGCTGAACAGAGGTGATAAGCAATGGGATCCAACTTTTTTCAATACAGCCATGAGTTTAAAAGAAGGAACAATTTCAAGAGTAATCAAATCAAAATTCGGGTATCATATTATTCAGTGTATATCAAGAAACGGAGAAGAAGTAACAGTTCGTCATATTTTAAAAATTCCACGCATTAACCAGGAAGATATTAATGCGGCAATAAATAAACTTGATACTGTTCGCTCTAAATTAATTGCAGGAACAATAAAGTTTGGAGAAGCAGTAAATAAATATTCTGATGAGGAAAATTCAAAGTTCACCGGTGGCCGCAAAACCGGGCAGGATGGATCATCAGTAATTACTATTGATCAGTTAGACAAGGATATTATACCCTTGCTTGAAAAATTAAAACCAGGCGAGCTTTCTCAACCTGTTGCTTTTACGGATGAACGTGGAAAGAAAGGCGTTCGTATGGTTCAACTTATCAGCCGAACAGCTCCGCACAGAGAAAACATAAAGGACGATTACAGCAAAATTGCTGCCCGTGCTTTAGAAGAAAAAAAGGAAAACGAATTGGAGAAATGGTTCATCAAAAATTCACAAACGTTTTATGTGGATATTGAGGACGAGTACAAAAGCTGCGAAGCTATCAAAGCCATCCTGGGCGAAACAGTAAAAAAGTAAAAAAAATCAATACAGAAATCCCCCGGCAGGCCGGGGGATTTTTTTTATTTTGAATATTGCATGTATGTACATACATTTGCAGTGTGAAACTTGAACAGGCAATAAAAAGTGAACTTTTCAGAAACGAGACCCATAAGGCAGGACTGAATATTTTATATACTGCCTGGTGGCTTAAGACTTTAATGAGCAGGGAGCTGAAGAATTTTGGTTTAACCCATGAGCAGTACAATGTACTTCGGATCCTGAAAGGCAAATTGCCGGAAGAAATGTGTGTAAAGGATATTGCAGGCAGGATGATTGAGAAAAGCTCAAATGTACCAAGGATTATAGACCGGTTAGTGCTGAAGAAACTGGTGAAGCGTATTGATGATCCAAACGATAGAAGACATACTGTGATGTCGCTCACCAAAGCCGGGCTGAATATACTTGAGCTGAGTACGCAACGGATCAATGAAGTATTTGAAGAAACAATAACCATCAATGAACAATCAGCAACAGCGCTGAATACATTGCTTGAAAAAATAAGGGAAAAAGAAAAATGATTTTTTTAAACCAATACATGTACATACACATAATAAAATAACATGAAAACTATTTTGCATAAAGCAGAAACAAGAGGTCATGCCAACCATGGCTGGCTCAATAGTTATCATACATTCAGTTTTGCAGGTTATTATGAACCGGGCCGGATAAACTTTGGTGCGTTGAGAGTATTGAATGATGACACCGTTGCAGCGGGGATGGGCTTTGGAACACATCCGCATGATAATATGGAGATCATCTCCATTCCGTTAAGCGGCGATTTGAAACATAAAGATAGCATGGGCAATGAAACTATCATCAAGCAAGGCGATATACAGGTAATGAGTGCAGGTACAGGAATTGCACACAGTGAAATGAATGCAAACAATGACAAAGAAGTAAAGTTTTTGCAGATATGGGTGATCCCCAATAAAAAAAATGTACAACCCCGTTATGGGCAAATTACACTTGACGAAAGCAAAATGAAAAACAATCTCCTGCAGGTGTTAAGTCCAAACGAACAGGATGAAGGCGTTTGGATTCACCAGGACGCATGGTTCAGTTTAGGCAATCTTGTCAAAGAATTTTCAACTTCATACAAATTGAAAAACAAAATCAATGGAGTATATGCATTTGTACTGGAAGGGAATGTAAACATTAACGGAGAAGCATTGAATAAAAGAGATGGCCTGGCAATAACTGATACAGATGCTTTATCAATAACTGCAGATACAACTGCAAAACTTTTACTGATGGAAGTTCCAATGGTTCTTTAAAAAAAATTAAACATAACAAGTAACAAAAACAAAATCTAAACACAATGGCAACGTACAAAATTGATGCGGCACACAGTGACATTCTTTTTAAAGTAAAACACCTGATGATCACAAACGTAACCGGGCAGTTCAAAAACTTTGATGCAACACTTACATCTGATAAAGAAGATTTCAGTGATGCAGAAGTAAACTTTACAGCTGATATCAACAGTATTGATACCCGCAGTGAACAGAGAGACGCACATCTGAAAGCCGATGATTTCTTTAACGCAGAAAAATTTCCGGAGTTGAAATTTACTTCAACTTCATTTGGTAAGAACGGGAATGGTTATATATTGAAGGGCGATCTCACCATTCGTGATGTAACCCAACCAATAGAATTGCAGGCTGATTACAACGGAACAGTGGTTGACCCCTGGGGCCAAACAAAACTTGGTTTTGAAGCCGAAGGAAAAATCAAACGTAAAGAATTTGGATTGGTTTGGGATGCAGTAACCGAAGCAGGCGGCATGGTTTTAGCCGATGATGTAAAACTGCAATTGAACATTCAGTTTGTTAAACAATAAGTCAGCAGCAGAACAGAAGTTAATGATCAGGGCTGAAGCCCGGAAAATTCTTATTCATTACCCCGGCATTAATGCCGGGGTAATTGAAACCCAAGCAAAACGGCTTTAGCCCTGAGATATTTAAGATATTTAAAAATATAAGTATGAAAAAGATCAGGTATATCAGAAAAGCAGATCCTCCCCACATGGTAGGTGATGGCTTTAAAGTAAAAACATTTATTTCTTCGCAAATGTGGCAGGACATAAGCCCTTTTCTGATGCTTGATTATTTTGAACCCTGGACACTGCTGCCAACCGATCATCCCCGTGGTGTAGATGTACATCCGCATAAAGGGTTTGAAACAGTGAGCATTTTGTGGGAAGGTGCTTTGGCACATGAAGACAGCAGCGGAGGCAAAGGAAATTTATATGCAGGCGATGTGCAATGGATGACAGCAGGCGCAGGTATTTTGCACAAAGAGTTTCATGAAGCAGAATTCAGTAAGAGAGGCGGTGTATTACATGGCGCTCAGCTATGGGTTAATTTGCCTGCAAAAAATAAATCAACTCCGCCTGCTTACCAGGACATTCGTGCCAATACAATTCCTGATATATTACTGCCTGATGGTAAAGGAAAAATAAGGATCATTGCAGGAGAATTAGAGGGAGTAAAAGGTCCGGCGAAAACATTTACAAGGATTAATATTTTTGATGCACATACAAAAGCAGATGCAGCATTTAATTTGAAAGTAACGGAAGGAGATAATACTGCTATGCTTGTTTTGAAAGGAACAGTGATGATCAATGATGAAAAAACTGCAAGAGCTGGAGAGTTGTTGCTGTTTGAACAAGAGGGCGACAGTATTCACATTCAAACAAACAATGAAGTGCATCTGTTGTTATTAAGTGGCGAACCAATTACCGAACCCGTTGCAACTTACGGACCGTTTGTAATGAATACCCAGCAGGAGATTATGGAAGCTATTCATGATTTCAATGCAGGTAAGTTTGGACACATGAACTGACGATAAGAATAAAAAATGAAAATATGAATATTGAAATTATATCCGGCAGTCCCAGGGAAAACAGTATCACACATCGTGTGGCTTTGTTCCTTAAAAAATTATTACAGAAAAGCACAATCCACACCGTTGATATTATTGATGTGAAGGAATGGGAATTGTCCTTTTTGCAAAATATGTTTGTGTCGGTTGATGCAACACCCGAAGAATTTAAGCCATTGAGCAAACGCATGTTCAATGCAAACGCATTTATATTGGTTACACCGGAGTATAACGGCAGCTACACACCCGCCATGAAAAATTTGCTGGATCATTATCCCAAGCAAAGTCATAAAGCTTTTGGAATTGTAACGGCCAGCCCGGGAATAATGGGCGGCATCCGTGCTACTCAACAAATGCAGTTGCTCATCAATGCGTTATTTGGTATTGCCAGTCCGCACATGCTGGTGGTTGGTGGAGTTGATAAAAAATTTGACGAAGAAGGGAACCTGCTCGATGAAAGTTTCCAAAAAACAGTGGATGTATTTGTTAGGGAGTTTTTATGGTTGGCAGAAAATCTGCATCCCGAAACTGTGCTTA
The DNA here is from genome assembly GCA_947085245.1 of uncultured Chitinophagaceae bacterium. Lineage (GTDB taxonomy): Bacteria > Bacteroidota > Bacteroidia > Chitinophagales > Chitinophagaceae > Lacibacter. The sequence goes on from CAMTVU010000050.1 coordinate 13,695, forward strand.
ATTAATGTGTTTATGTAGCTGATGTATCTTACCTTTGCGCCTTCGTCAGCCGAAGTTTTAACGAACGCTGACTTCTCATTTATAAATTCATGAGCGACGAAATAAAACACGAGTGTGGCCTTGCCTTCATTCGTTTGCGAAAGCCTTTCTCTCATTACCAGAAACAATATGGCTCCGTGCTGTATGGCCTTAACAAGCTGTACCTCCTCATGGAAAAACAACACAACCGTGGTCAGGATGGCGCTGGTATTGCTGCCGTAAAATTGGATGTGGAACCGGGGTATCCTTTTCTGCATCGTCTCCGCAGCAGCGCTCAACAACCTATTGCCGATCTGTTTTTTAAAGTAGGCCAGGAAGTTGATGAGCTGGAAAAATATCAACCCGATATTAAACAGCACGCCGGACTTATGAAAGGCCATTTACCTTTTTTGGGTGAATTAATGCTGGGCCATTTACGGTACGGCACACAGGGAAAAAATAATGTAGAGTATTGTCATCCTTTTATTAAACGCAACACAAATTCATCACGCAATCTTGCACTGGCAGGGAATTTTAATTTGGTGAATACCGATGAGTTGTTTGGATTGGTAAATATTGATCCGGGAGAATTTCAAACGCAGAGTGACCTGGCAGCAATGATGGAAGTAGTTCATCATTTTTTGGTGAAAGAAGATGAAATGAATCCGAATAATCCGGCAATATGCAGTGTACTTAAAAAAGCCGCTCCTTTATTTGATGGTGGCTTCACTATTGGTGGCATGACGGGTAATGGCGCAGGTTTTGTACTGCGTGATGCACATGGCATTCGCCCGGCCTATTATTATATTAATGATGAAGTGATAGTTGCAGCAAGTGAAAGAGCTGCTATCAGAACAGCATTCAATGTTGGTGAAAACGAAGTGCTGGAACTCATGCCGGGACAAGCATTGATTGTAGATCCTGACGGGCATTATCATATTGAACAAATACTGGAACCCAAAGAAAGAAGAGCCTGTTCATTTGAACGGATCTATTTTAGCAGGGGCAGTGATGAAAAAATTTACAGGGAACGTATTACACTTGGTCACAAGTTGAGCAAGCGTATTCTGGAACATATCAATTATGATTTAAAGAATACCATCTTCTCTTATATTCCCAATACAGCCGAAGTTGCATTTTATGGTTTGGTGAAAGGGATGGAGGAATATCTCAATCAAATAAAAGTGCAGCGTATCATGAGCTGGGGTAATGATTTCAATGAAGAGAAGTTGACTGAAATGATTACCCGAAAAATTCGCCAGGAAAAAATAGCCATCAAAGATGTAAAGCTGCGAACGTTTATTACTGAAGACAGCAGCCGCAATGAAATGGTGCAACACGTGTATGATATTACGTATGGTACTGTACGCAACTGGGAAGATACATTGGTGGTAATTGATGACAGCATTGTACGGGGCACCACACTCAAAGAAAGTATTGTGCGGATGCTTGGAAGATTAAAACCAAAGAAGATCATTGTTGTTTCCAGCGCACCGCAAATACGTTATCCTGATTGTTATGGTATTGATATGAGCAAGCTGGGCGATTTTGTTGCCTTCCGTGCAGTGATTGAATTGCTCAAAGAAAGAGGAATGGAAGATGTGATTGATGATGTGTATAATACCATCAAAGAACTGCAGCGCAATAATCATTTACATACCGAAAATGTTGTGCGTAGATTATACAAACCATTTACAACAGAAGAAATCAGCGATAAAATTGCTCAACTCATTACACCTGCCGGTTTTCAAATTCCGGTACAGGTCATCTATCAGAATATTGAAGACCTGCACGCCAGTTGCCCAACCAATACCGGCGACTGGTATTTTACCGGCAACTATCCAACCCCCGGCGGCAACAGGGTTTGTAATAAAGCGTTACTGAATTATCTGGATGGTAAAAACGTAAGGGGTTATTAAAAAAAATCTTCGGCTTTGAAGTTTTGGCCGAATTTTTGTTTTGTAGTTAGTGCCCGTCTTTAAAATCATATTTACCGGACCAGGGAAAATACTCACACTAAACCACTTGATCAGAAACAAGTGGTTTTTTTATTGCCGGTAGTTTTGGTTTACTTTACGGTAAACATGAAAACCTTACTCCTCATACGTCATGCAAAAAGCAGTTGGGATGATCCCAAACAAAATGATTTTGATCGTCCGTTGAATACAAAAGGTTTGAAAGATGCCCCCATGATGGCCAGGCGATTGGTTGATAAAAAGTTAAAGATTGATGCATTCATCAGCAGCCCTGCAAAAAGGGCAAAGAAGACATGTGAACTTTTTATGAAAGAGTATAAGGCAGATGAAGATATGATCATCCTCCAATCAAAACTTTACATGGCTGAGCCGGATATTTTTTTTCAAACAATCAGTAACATTGATCCGGCTGTTGAACATGCTGCCATCTTTTCTCACAATAATGGTATTACCGAATTTGTCAATCAGCTTACCAATGTAAGGATTGATAACATGCCCACCTGCTCTGTGTTTGCAATAAAAATTCACAGTAATCAATGGAGTGATTTTGAAAAAGCAGAAAAAGAATTTTGGTTTTTTGATTATCCGAAGCTGGTGAGCTAAGAGGGAAAAGGAGTAAAAGAGAAGAAGGAGAATAATAAAAATTCAGACTTTCTCTACACTTTAATATCAGAAGGGGTTATTAATGTTTAACGTGTTGTTCTATTAAAGAATCACATAATTACAGACACTCTTGTGATCTTTGTGCATACTTTGCGTTCTTTGTGTTACACTTTTTCTTCAACGAATTTCAGATACCGCTAAGAACAAAGATTTACACTAAGTTCACCAAGCAATCATTGAAAATTAATCAACATCAATAATACAACAAGTTAACTTTTATCTCTTAGCTTAAAACTTAGTCAACTGCAATTCCTGCGTTGGGGTCAGTTTATCGTCATTAAAAGTAACTCTGCCGGGAGTTTTAAAACTGATGTCCCATTCCTGGCTGATAAGGATTAATTCAATTTCGGGTGAGGTGATATTTAAAATAATTTTTTTTCTTAACGGGTCCTCTTCCCAAGTTCCATTATAAGTAACAGCGTTCTTTGTTACAGTTATAGTTTTGTCAGAATTAAAAATGAATTGCCAGTTTTTATAAGCTGCCGTTTTATTAACCCCATTATCTTTCATTAAGTTCACATACCATTTTCCCTGGGTAATGATGCTGGTAAGAGAAGGCGCTTCTGATGGTTTTCGGCAGGAGAATGCAGTTATTGTGCTGATAATCAAAAGGAGTAATAATTTCTTCATGCAAATGAATATTGGTCTGGCTAAGATAAAACGATTTATTCATTGCTTTATTGGGTTGTTTCCGAAAAGAAAAGGTTGTCTCAAAAGTAATTTCAACACAGAGTTATGGAGTGAAAGAGATACACAGGGACTTGGTTTTCATTTTCCATGTTCTCTGTGAAACTCAAAATTCTCTGTTACTCTGTGTTACTTCTGGCTTATGAGACAACCTTTTTCTTGGCGAATTAAAATATTAATTAACTCCGTACTTGTGCTTGTAGCGTTCGTACAATTGTTTGTGTTTGTCTTCCAAGCTAACCTGCCGGCCTAGTATAAAAGCATGGGTAATGATGCTTGTTTTCATATCAAGTATATCACCTTCGCTGATTACAATGTTTGCATCTTTCCCAACTTCAATAGAACCTGTTTTGTTATCAATGCCAAGGATTTTTGCTGCATTCAATGTTATGGCAGATAATGCCTGTTCTTTTGTAATACCATAAGCAGCAGCTGTACCTGCATTGAAGGGCAAATTTCTTCCACGGGTTTGCCCGTCTTCATCATTAATAGCATACAGCACACCTGCATTTTGTAAATAGGTTGCTGCTTTGTAAGGTTGATCCACATCATCATCAGCCATTGTTGGCAAACTGTGTTGCTGGCCCAATATCACTGCAATGTTATTTTGCTTCAGCAAATCTGCAATTTGCCAGCTTTCACTTGCACCAACAATTACTACATCAAAACCAAACTCTTTTGCAAAATCAATTGCAACGAGCATCTCTTTTACAACATCGCAATGCACAAACAGTTTTTGCTTCTTTTCAAACAAACCTTTTACCGCTTCAAATTTTAAATTGATTTTACTGTGAACTGTTTCTTTATGATAAGCAGTTGCTTCACGGAAAAAGTTCTTTACCTCTTCAATACGGAGGAACCCCTCTTTGAGCACATCACCGGCATTGCGTGTTTCAGCAATACCAAAAAATGCCGCAAATGGATTGGGGCGGAAAAACAGCGATGGCATATTCATGTGAATCTGTCCATCGGCTTTATAAACAGCATCTTCCCAGTTCCATGCATCGAGCTGAACAACAGAGGATGAGCCGCTGATGATACCGCCCTGTGGTACAACGTTGGCAAGTAAAATGCCATTGCTCTTTAAGGTGTTGATCACTTTTGAATCGGTATTATACGCAACAATAGAACGGATGGATGGATTCAACACGCCAATCTCTGTATGATCAACCGTTGCTCTTACACTGTTCACTTCAACCAAGCCCAATTGTGAAACAGATAAGATAAGACCGGGATATACATGCTTGCCTTTTGCATCAAATACTTTTACATCACCCGAAGGAATTGGAATATTGGGTGCAACTTCTTCAATTTTTCCATTGTTGATTTTAATGGTACAGTTTTCAATAACCTGTCCGTTGCCAACATGAACCGTTCCGTTCTTGATGAACGTAAGTCCTTTATATTCTTTTGCAGGGTACACATCGTCTTGTGCAAATACAGTGGCCGACAAAAACAGAATATTCAGTATAAATAATATCTTCTTCATTGTCTTAAATTTTATTGATTACCATTTTGATAAGTTTCTTCTGCATCAATTACCAGCAAACCATGTTTATGATAATGATCTGTACAGGTATGCATCAATTCCATGCTGGGTGCAAACGGAACGGTTGGCATACCAGCTTTTTTTTCACCAATCATTTTCGCCATCAGCCTTGCCCGCTCTTTGGCAATATCAACCCGTAACTGCTTGTCTTTTTCACGGTCGAAATAAATGATACCATCCACAATTGTTTTTTCTGCTTTAGCATAAATGCTCAGCGGATGAACACTCCATAATACAACATCAGCATCTTTGCCAACACGGATGCTTCCAACCTTATCAGCAACATGCAACATGATTGCCGGGTTGAGTGTAACCATTTTCAACGCATCTTCTTCACTCATGCCGCCATACTTAATGCTTTTAGCAGCTTCATGATTTAAATGGCGGGCCATTTCAGCATCATCCGAATTGATGGCTACATTTAAACCCACTTTTTGCATAATAACAGCATTGTAAGGAATTGCATCCAGCACTTCCATTTTATAATTCCACCAGTCGCTGAAGGTTGATGCATTTGCTCCATGCTGTTTCATTTTATCAGCCACTTTATAACCTTCCAGGATGTGAGTAAATGTATTGAGAGTAAAGCCAAACCTGTCGGCTACACGAATCATATCAGTTATTTCACTTTGTACATAAGAATGACAGGTAATGAAGCGTTTTTTATTCATAATCTCAACCAACGCATCTAATTCCAGATCACGGCGTGGTGCCAAAGCTTTTGAATTTTTCTTTTTCTCTTCATCATATTTTTTCCATGATGCTTCATAGTCTTTTGCACGGGTAAATGCATCAATCAACACCTGGCTTACACCCATACGGGTATCGGGGAAACGGTTGTTTTGATTAGCACCGGTACGTTTTACGTTTTCACCTAATGCAAATTTGATAAAGCCGGTCCAGTTTTGAAATTTCAACCCATCATCATTAGCACCCCAGCGTAATTTGATGAGTTGTGTTTGTCCGCCGATGGTATTGGCAGAACCATGAAGAATATGTGATGAAGTAACACCGCCGCTCAACTGGCGATAGATATTAATATCATCAGGATTTAAATTATCAGCAATACGTACTTCAGATGTTACACTTTGTCCGCCTTCATTTATTGATGCTGCAGCAATATGTGAATGTTCATCAATAATACCGGCAGTAAGATGTTTGCCTGTGCCATCAATCAATTTTGCACCGGCATCACTTAAATTTTTACCAACAGCAACTATCTTTCCGTTCTTAATTAATACATCTGTGTTTTGTAAGACGCCTTCTTTTTCATTGGTCCACACTGTTGCGTTTTTAATTAAGATGGTTTCCTGTTTGGGCATTTCTTCAAATCCGTAACTGGTGAAGGGATAAGTAAGCTTGCCCATTTTTGGAGCCATCTTTGGTTTGGCACTATCTGCTTTTGTTTCAGTTTCTTTACTGAAAACGGCAGTCCAGGTAAAGCGGTTGCCATCAGCATCATCGCCTACGCCACTCCAAATTTTATCATTGGCAATACCGCTTAGGCGAATATTGTTTTTGCTTCCTTTTGTTTCAGGAAAATTTAATTTTACCTGCTTGCCATCAAACGTAAAACGGCCGGTGAGTGTGTCTTTTGCAATTACATTGGCGCTTGTGCTGCTCTTTACATCTAATATATAATTCTTAGTGCCGCCGGGTGTATTTACAAGTAAGTTGTAAATACCTTTTACATCATTCCACAATTCATCTTTAACAGCATATTTTGCGCCTTGTATCCAGTTTTGATAGATGATAGTTTTTTCAGAAAAGATGGGACCTGATGTAATTAAGAAGTTGGCAATTTTTCCTGCATCTAAACTTCCAACAATATCATACACACCTAATACTGTTGCAGGGTTTTTTGTTAATGCATCAAATGCTTTGCTTTCGCTTAAACCGTAATCAATGGCTTTACGAACATTGGCTAAGAAAAGTTTTACATCACGCAAATCAGAACTGGTTAAACAAAAGTTGATGCCCGCTTTTTCAAACATACCTGCATTGGCAGGCGCCATTTCCCAATGCTTCATATCACTTAAAGAAACAAATCTGGCATCATGCGGATCTTCAATATCCATAACGGCCGGATAGTTTAATGAAAGAATGAACGTGGCTTTGGTGCCGGCCATTTCATTAATACGCTGATATTCATTACCACTTGCTTTAATAATATATTGTATGGCAAACTCATCGCCAATTCTATCGGCTCGTACAACATTCCATTTATCGTTTGCTTCAAAAATCTGCGGAAGGGTTTGCTGCTCATTCCAGAATTTCAAAGTAAGGTTCACGCCTTCGGCAAGTGGATTGGTTTTATACCACTGTGCATCAAGGTACGTTTGGCGCAACAAAGCAATAGAACCCATGATTGATTGAGGATAGCTTTGTGAAGATGCTCCTTTGCTGAAAGAATAATGGGCAGATGCTTTCTCTTTCAACACCACTTTGTTTTCTTTTTCATTGGCTAATGTTACAAATACACCCGTACCTCTTGCAATACCATCACGCTGGTGTGTAAGCACAGCACCAAAGCCGTTTTCACGCAGGCTTTTTCCTTTGGCATCATCTGTTGTAAAAATGCCGGCGGCATTTACATCTGTTCGGATGGCCTGGTTCCATCCAAATGCTCCTTTTTGATTAGAGGTAAGCTGGGCAGGTGCATTAAAGTTGAAACCACCTTGTGTACGCTGAACGACAGGCATACCATAATCAGCATAAATATCAATGAAAGATGGATAGATGTACTTGCCTTTGCAATTTACCAGCACGGCATCAGCAGGAACGGTAACATTGGTTCCAACCGCTGTAATTTTTCCATCTTTAATAACAAGTGTTGCATTGCTGAGGGTTGTGGCGCCATCTTTTACAATTGTGGCATTGGTAAATGCATACGTACCACTCCGGTTATCGGCCACACCATTTACAGGATAAGTTTCCTGGGCCCTGGACAAAGCTGTAAAAAGCAATAGCCAGGAGAATAAGACGAATCTGCTCATATTACGGTTGATTTTTAAAATGAAGGAATTAAGGTAGGAGAAAATACAATTTGGAAAAAAAAGTTTGGATGAATGGAAAGAAAAAGGGTTTGCTATAGTATTTTATTTACGGCAAGTTTGGAGTTTATGGCATATAAAATACATTTTGTACTACATGGCCGGTAGGGGTATTGGTTTATTTTTACTTCGTATCCCGGCAGTAATGAATTATATATATCATATTCCAGAAATATTTATTTCCTCACGCAGGTTTTATTATGTACTACTTGGCAATGATGGCTTTTATATTTCAGCCAATCAGTATTTCCTTGATAATTTCAGTATGAGTGAAGATGATCTTGAAAAAAGGCCGGCATTGGAATATGTGTATCAGGAAGACAGGGATGTTTGTGAAGAAGTAATTGAATGGTGCTTTAAAAATCCGGGCAAACCCTATTCGCTTGATGTAAAAAAACTTCAAACAGATGACATATACCAGATTGGCCGATGGGAGCTTTCTGCTATTCCCAATTCTCTTACAGGTAATCTGTGTATTCAATGCGTAGGGTATGATATTACTGAAGAAGTTGTGCAAAAAGAAGCTGCTGTCTCTTGTAAACAGGAAATTGTTTCAAAGCAGAAAATATTTGAAAGGCTCCTTTCAAACAGCATTGATGTAATACTCCTTACCGATAAAACCAATACCATTACATATTGTTCTCCCAATGTAAAAAAAGTGATGGGATATGAACCTGAGGAGCTGATTGGCAAAAACGGATTTTCATTTGTGCATCCTGATGATCGGGAAACAGCTATCAAAATATTTGAAGATGAATACCTGAATCCTGAGCAAAACAATTCAGTAGATCTCCGCTTCCTTAAAAAAGATGGAAGCTGGTTGTGGGCCGAAGCGAAAGGAAAAAACCTTTTTAATGATTCACATGTTCAGGCAATGCTCCTTAACCTCAATGATATTTCATTAAGAAAAAAAGCTGAACAGGACTTGGCAGAAAATGAACTTCGCTATAAAACTTTTTTTCATCAGCTTCCCTTGCCATTGTTTGTTATTCATAAAGTAAACACACAGATTATTGATGCCAACAGCAGCGCCATTGACAAATACGGATATTCAAAAGAGGAGTTACTGCAATTAACGTTTTGTGATTTATTTCAGGATAAGATTGTTTGCAGTGATCCGGAGAGCGCTTATAATAAAAAAGAACCTGTTTATCATATAGCTAAAAACGGCCGGGCTTCATTAGTAACCATTGAAAAACAGGCGATAGATTATGAAGATGGCCATAGTTGTCTTGTTCTGATTACAGATATTACCGAAACAAACAGAATAGAACAGGAAAGTAAGCTGGCGTATGAAGAACTAAAGATCAGTAATGAACGTTACGAATTGATTAAGAAAGCTGCCAATGAAGCCATTTGGGATTTTGACATCATCAATCAAACAATTATAAGGAGTAACGGGTATAAAACCCTGTTTGGGTATGATACCGATAAAGAACATTCTGATCTTAATTTTTGGGAATCAAAACTTCATCTGCAAGACAGGGAAAGAGTGATAAATGCGCTGCATCAATTTATTGCCAATGCTAATGGGTTGAACTGGCAGTGTGAATACAGGTTTCAACGCATTGACGGAACGTATGCTTATGTATCTGATAAAGGGTATCTCATTTTTGATAAAGCAAGAAATCCTATCCGCATGGTAGGGTCTATGCAGGATATTACTGAACAAAAGGAGTTTGCAGAAAAACTCAAGATCAGTAATGAGCGCTATGAACTTGTAACCAAAGCAACGAATGAAGCCATCTGGGATCTTGATCTCACCAACCATGAAATAATATGGAGTGAAGGATATAAAACTCTTTTTGGCCACGACTTTAATGATACGGAAAACGGACTTGATTTTTGGGCTTCAAACATTCATCCGCAGGAACAGGAAAAAGTGATAAATGGGTTTAATGATTTTTTACTTCAGCATAACACACCTTTCTGGTCAAGTGAATATCGTTTCATGCGAAAGGATGGCAGTTATGCCCATGTACTCGATAAAGGGTATTTGATTTTTGATAAAGAAAATAAACCTTTACGCATGGTAGGATCCATGCAGGATATTACAGAAAGGAAAGAGCTGGAACAGGAACTGCTTATAAGAGAAAAAAACAGGCAAAATCAAATAGCACAGGCAGTGGTATTTGCGCAGGAAAAAGAACGGGCTGAAATTGGTAAAGAGTTGCATGATAATGTTGGGCAACTGTTAACCACTACCAAGCTTTACCTTGAAATGCTGAGGCACAAACAACAAGATCCACTGGAGTTGATTGAAAGAGGAACAAAACATATCAATACAGTTATTTCAGAAATCAGGAACCTTTCCCGTTCATTGGTTCCATCCAGCATTACCGATCTTGGATTGATTGCTTCTGTTAATGATTTGATTGAGAGCATTGTGGCTTTAGGCAATATGGAAATAGATTTCTTCTCTGATCCTGATTTAGAGAACAGGATGAATGAAAGTTTAAAACTTACGCTCTACAGAATTTTACAGGAACAGATGAATAATATTGTGCGGCATGCAGAAGCGTGTAAAGTATCAATAGAACTTTTTGAAGAGGATAACTTTATTAGCCTGATCATTACTGATGATGGGAATGGATTTGATACCGGAACAGTGAAAAGAGGGCAAGGTTTAAAAAATATTAACAGTCGTGCTGAATTGCAGAATGGTTCAGCTGAAATCATATCACATCCGGGCAAAGGATGTAAACTCAAAGTCCAGATTCTTGTAAACAATTAAAAAATCAACAATGGAAAAGATTACAGTACTAATTGCAGATGATCACAAACTCATAAGGGAAACATGGAGCTTTATTCTCAACAGCGATGCAAGGTTTTCTGTAATTGCTCAATGCAGCAATGGGGAAGAAGCTATTGAACTGTCTCAAAAGCTGCGTCCTAAAATTGCCTTGCTCGATATTAATATGTCGCCCATCAACGGTATTGAGGCAACCGAGCAAATTCGTAAATTCTCCCCGTCAACCAGGATCATTGGAGTATCCATGCATTCGCAACCGGCGTATGTAAAAAAATTATTAAAACTGGGCGCAATGGGCTATGTAACTAAAAACTCGCCGCAGCACGAAATGTTTGATGCAATTGTTGCAGTAAATGAAGGGAAACGCTTTATCTGCAGTGAAGTAAAAACAATCCTATCTGAGCAGGTATTTGAGGATGAAAATGCTACCGGCGCCAACACACTTTCAAACCGTGAGCTGGATGTGATCAAACACATCAAGCAGGGACTTTCTTCAAAAGAAATTTCTGTTCAATTAAATATTTCATTAAAAACAGTAGAAGTACACCGGCATAATATTCTTAAGAAATTAAACCTGAAAAACAGCGCCTCCCTGGTGAACTATATCAATGAATCGGGCTTATCAATTTAAAACTGAATTTTGAAAATGATATAAACGGGTTGCCGCAGGCAACCCGTTTATTTTTTAAAAACAAAGCTGAAGGTTAAGCTGTTTTTTAAAAAAAATAAAACAATTCAAAGGCTCCCGGTATTAGATGCTTTCATTAATTTCACCCCGATAAATAAATACAAATGGCAGTTCGTGTTTTTATTACAGGCGGTACGTTTGATAAAGAGTATAATGAAATTACAGGGCAGTTATATTTCAAGGATACACACATGCACGATTTGCTGGAGATGGGACGTTGCCATGTACCTGTTGAAATTAGAACACTCATGATGATTGACAGCCTGGAAATGACTGATGAAGACCGTGAACTCATCGTTCATCAATGCATGCAATGCGAAGAGGATAAAATAGTAATTACACATGGTACCGATACAATGGCGGAAACAGCAAAAGTGCTGGCACAAAAAATAAAAAATAAAACCGTTGTTCTTACCGGTGCTATGATTCCCATAAAGTTTGGCAGCAGTGATGGTTTGTTTAATCTGGGCAGTGCATTGGCTTTTGCCCAATCATTACCGGCGGGAGTTTATGTGGCAATGAACGGCCGCTACTTTAACTGGGATAATGTACGTAAGAACAAACAAACAGGCATGTTTGAAGAAGTACTGCTTCATCCATAACATCTGATACGTTGTAAAAATCAATTACACAAGATGGGCTAATCCTTTTTCAGGATGTTTTCCTTCAACTCCTGCAAAAAAAGAAAGGATCTTTTTAAAATCTTCTGCTTCATTGCCGGAGGGATAAATCAATTCGCCAAATATCACTTCCCTTTTCTTAAAATCAAAACCAACCAGGAGAACAGGAACGTTGGCTTGCCTGGCAATATGATAAAAACCGGTTCGGAGTTTATCTATTTTTTTTCTGGTTCCTTCAGGGCTCATGGCCAGGCGAAATATTTTATGCTTCTTAAATTTATCTGCTACCTGATCTACCACACCGTGTGATGAAAAACGATCAACAGGTGTGCCACCGATAGCTCTGAAAAACCAACCAAACGGGCCATCAAATAATTCTTTCTTACCAAGAAAATAGGTCTGTTTAACAGGCGCAAGTTTACGCACGGCTAATCCCACCACTACATCCCATCCGCTGGTATGCGGCCCAACGGCTATCACCATTTTAGGTATATAATCCGGAAATGCACCTTTAATTTTCCAGCCTTTCAGCTTCCACCAGAGAGATGATATCCAGCCAATCATAAGCAAAGAATTGTGTGGCAAAAGATAAGTTGAATTTTTTTGTGAGCCAATAAATTCTGAAAGCTAAGTACTGTGCAGGTTATAAAACAAATACTATTTGCAGTTAGGATTTATGCTGATTTTGCTCATATATCCGTTTTTTGATATAGCGTATTATTGCAATGTTATACTTGTAAATCAATTTTCACAGCCGTATGTTTGAGGCATAAACCAACATTGAGATTATGATAGCAACAATCAAAACCGGCTTAAAAGAATGGGTAGAAAGTATGCAGAAACATTTTCAACCCGACTCTGTGCACTGGTGCGATGGTTCACAGGGAGAGTACGATTTACTTTGTCAAAAGTTAGTTGACAAAGGAACTTTCATCAAATTAAACCAGGAGAAGCGGCCAAATAGTTTTGCATGTTTCAGCGATCCCAGTGATGTGGCCCGTGTTGAAGACCGCACTTATATCTGCAGTACACGTAAGCAGGATGCAGGCCCCACCAATAACTGGATGGAGCCTAAAAAAATGAAAGACATTTTGGAAGACCTTACAAAAGGAAGCATGAAAGGCAGAACCATGTATGTGATTCCTTTTTGTATGGGTCCTGTTGGTTCTAAACTTTCACGTTATGGTGTGCAATTAACCGATAGTGAATATGTAGTGGTGAATATGCGTATCATGACACGTATGGGCGAGCAGGTAATGAATCAACTCGATGGTGAATGGGTAAAATGTTTACATACACTCGGCGCTCCTTTAGAAAAAGGACAACAGGATGTGAAATGGCCCTGCAACCCAACTGTAAAATATATCTCTCATTTTCCTGAAGAACGTTTGATCATTTCTTATGGCAGCGGATATGGTGGTAATGCATTGCTGGGTAAAAAATGTTTTGCCCTGCGTATTGCTTCTGTTCTTGGCCGTGATGAAGGATGGCTGGCAGAACACATGTTATTGCTGGGCGTTGAAAATCCTGAAAAAGAAAAAACATACATCGCTGCTGCTTTCCCAAGTGCATGTGGTAAAACAAACTTTGCCATGATGATTCCTCCCAAAGAAATGGATGGATGGAAGATTACCACAGTGGGTGATGATATTGCATGGATACACAAAGATGAAGAAGGGCATTTACGTGCCATCAACCCCGAAGCAGGATATTTTGGAGTAGCGCCGGGAACAAATCAAAAAACAAATCCCAATGCAATTGAATCAGTAAAGGCAAATACTATTTTCACCAATGTGGCTATTACAAAAGATGGTGATGTGTGGTGGGAAGGATTAACAAAAGAAATTCCCGATGGATTAACTGATTGGCACGGACAACCATTTGATAAAACCAGTGGTAAACCTGCAGCGCATGCAAACTCCCGTTTTACTGCACCGGCAAATCAAAATCCTGCTATTGATTCTGAATGGGATAATCCTGAAGGCGTTCATATTACAGCATTTATTTTTGGTGGCAGAAGAGGAAGCGCTGTTCCATTAGTGTATCAATCATTCAACTGGAACTTTGGTGTATATCTCGCAGCAACCATGGGCAGTGAAATGACCGCCGCTGCATTTGGTGAATTGGGAAAAGTAAGAAGAGATCCTTTTGCCATGCTTCCGTTCATGGGTTATCACATGGCAGATTATTTCAATCATTGGTTGCAGTTTGGCCGTGATTTACCAAATGCCCCACGCATTTTTGGTGTAAACTGGTTCCGCAAAAATGCAAAAGGTGAATTTATGTGGCCCGGCTTTGGAGAAAACATGCGTGTGCTGAAATGGATTGTTGAACGTTGTAAAGGACAGGCAAGCGCTGTTGAATGCCCCATAGGCTGGAGACCACGTTACCGTGATATAGATTGGACAGGATTGGGAGCAGATGTATTTTCAAAAGAACAATTCAATGAACTGATGCTGGTTGATAAAGAATTGTGGAAACAGGAATTGTTAGGGCATGAAGAGTTGTTTGAAAAATTATATGATCGCATTCCAAAAGAATTTTTATATATGCGTGAACTGTTGCTGAGTGCATTATGGCGCTCACCTGAAATTCATCAACTGGCAGCAGAACGTAACGAGTAAAAAAGTATTTCTCATGTTGATTGATGGTTAAAGAAAAGGCCGCTGATTTATTTCAGCGGCTTTGTTTTTCTGATTGGGTGTGATAAGCACACGTTCCCTCTATCCGGTATATTGAAAGTAAGAAACGGGTTCAGTAAGCATGCGAATTAAAAAAAGGAAGGTAATCGGTTAAACAGCTTTGATAATTTTTTTGAGTTTCTTTGGATTTTGCTGTGTATTAAAAAGAGTAATAATCTCAATTTTTCTGTGTGAGGGTTTGTAAACGATTAATGTTTTAGGATGAATTGCATGTTTACGTAAGTTTTTTTTTTATTCAGAATCGGGAATATCCTTGGATGAATTGAAACTACTGTCAGAAAATCAACCCAGGTTTGATGAAAATTTTCTACTGCAGTTTGACCAAACTCTCTTTGTAAATAAGCATACAGCACATCAAGATCATTGGCGGCCAGTGGAGATATGATGAGCTATTTAGCCTTTAATTCCATACTTTTTCTTAAGTGCAGTTGTAACATTTATCGCATCAAGTCCCTTACCTTCTTTTAATTGCTTCAGGCCGGTTTCAATTTTTTCTTTTTGTACAACTGAGAGTGTATTCCAAAGCTGGGAATCTTTACTTTGCCTGACAGTTTTTAAAACACCATACATGTTTTTAATGGTAATTTCATCAGCATTACTGAGTTCTTTAATCAATTCATTCTTCATTTGGCGTATGCTCATTTTATGAAATTTATTACAAGTTAGTTTGATTTTATGAAAGAGAAAAAAGATGCTCTATTCACTGCTGATGCAAGCCCGCCTGACTGCGTATTCACATAGCTTCAGCGGGGCAGAACCTTACAGGTATGTATTGGTATACAAGGAACGATGCTTTTAAAAAGAATGTATTAAACCATCTTCAAATAAATAACAACTTTAAAACAAACCATTTCTGACTTGTTTTATTTATTGTTTCAAATTTTTATTCATCATTCTTCTTTTCATTATACTTTTTCTCTGTTTCTTTTGCTTTTTCAAAATCAAGAATCACACCGTTAATACAATAACGCAAACCCGTTGGTGGCGGACCATCTTCAAACACATGTCCTAAGTGTGCTTTGCAGCGGCCGCATTCCACTTCAGTTCTCGTCATACCCAATGTATTATCAGGAATGTAAATGATAGAACTTTTGCTGATGGGCTGGTAAAAGCTGGGCCATCCGCAACCGCTTTCAAATTTAGTATCACTTTTAAATAATGCATTGCCGCAGGCAGCACAATAATAAGTTCCCACTTCATTAAATTTTTCAAACTTGCTGGTCCAGGGGCGCTCCGTTCCTTTTTGCCTGGCAATATAATACACATCAGAAGGGAGAACTTTTTTCCATTCTTCTTCACTCATGATCACTTTTAATGAATCGGTTTTGGAATAAACAGAATTTTTCTTTTTTTCACTCATGGTATTCTTTTTTTCTTTTGATTGGGTTGACTGTGCCTCACAGCTAACAAATGCAAGCTGGGTAACCGTAAGGAAAATCAATACTTTCTTCATAATCTGATTTGTTTATTAAAGTTACGAAGGCGGCTATACGAACGGATGTCTGTTGCCCGACAAAACCTTCATCTTAACAAATTCTTCTTTTACTGAGTGCTACGTAGCTTTATGCGTAGTAGTATTTAACAAGTTTCAATCAAATTCGGTTCTGTTTGTAAATTATTAAATGATGCTGTCTTATATTTACAGCGAATCAAGGTAAGTAAGCGATTATGTTTAATCTGATCTTATTTGGCCCTCCCGGAAGCGGAAAAGGTACCCAAAGTGAACGACTCATTTCAAAATATGGTTTGAAACATCTGAGTACAGGTGATCTGCTGCGCAGCGAAATAACTGCCCAAACTCCATTGGGAATGGAAGCTAAAAAAATAATGGACAAAGGTCAACTGGTGCCTGATGAAGTGGTGATTGGGATGATCAGCTCGGCATTGGAAGCAAACCCTGAAGCAAAAGGCTTTTTGTTTGATGGTTTTCCACGCACCGTTGCACAGGCCGAAGCATTGGATAAATTGCTGAAGCTGAAAGGAACACAGATCAATGCCATGATTTCTTTACTGGTATCAGAAGAAGAACTGGTGAAGCGGTTACTCAACCGTGGACTAACCAGCGGCCGCAGTGATGATACCAATGAAGAAGTGATCCGTGCAAGAATTACAGAATACCGTAACAAAACATCGGTTGTTGCAGATTACTATCAAAAATTTGATAAACTGGCAGAGATAAAAGGTGAAGGGAGCATTGATGAAATATTTGAAGCGCTGCAGGCCGAAATTGACAAGCATTTACAAGCTTAGTTTAACTTTATAAAAACAGAAAGCCCGTCATTCACTGATGGGTTTTATTTTTATCAAACAATTAAAATTTAAATTCATGAAATATTTATTGTTGTTGCTGATGGTTGTTTCTTTTACTGCCGGGGTATCTGCACAAAAAACAAAAGAGGAATCAGCAACAGAAAAATTTGTATTGAAGCTGCATGAAAACAAGTTCAGATGGATGGAGAATAAAAAGCTGGATTCGCTGAATGCAATTTTAGATGATCGTACTGTGTATATTCATTCAAACGGATGGGTACAGAACAAAAAGGAAATCATTGAAGATTTGCGAAGCGGTAAATTAATTATGAACAGCATTACTGTTACCGAAGCAACAGCCCGTGTATATAAAGGTTTTGTAATTGTAAATGGCAAAGGAAATTTTAATGCAATTGTTGATGGCAAGCCTGCTGATGTACAATTGCTTTATACCGAAGTATATGCCAAAAGAGAGAAAGGATGGCTATTGGTAAGCAGGCATGCCAATCGTATAAATCCATAGAGTAAGATTATTTTTGTGCCCTTTGTGCATGCTTTGCATTCTTTGTGATAAAAATTGAAAGATTTTTTTTAAGTAACACAAAGGGTACTGAGGTTTCACAAAGAGAACAAAGTAAATACCGCCCTTTTAAACATCTGTTATAAAAATCAGAAAAAATATTGTTATGAATTTAGAATTAAACGATCAACTGTTTCTTGTAGGGGGAGCAACCAGTGGCTTTGGAAAAGCTGTTGCAGAAGCTTTGATAAAAGAAGGGGCAAGGGTAATTGTTGTAGCCAGGGGAAAAGAAAAATTGCAACAACAATATGCAACTGAACCATTGGCAGAAATGTTGGCTGCGGATATTACCCAGCATGCAACCATTGAACAGTTAAAGAATATTGTTGGTGAGCGTCAGCTACATGGTATGCTGATAAATGCTGGTGGCCCACCGGCAAAAACAGTTTTGGAAACTACGCTGGAAGATTGGGATGATGCCTATCAGAAAATATTACGATGGAAAGTTGAGCTGACACAAGCTTTTGTTCCTGCTATGATGAAAGCCGGGTACGGACGAATAGTATATGTTGAAAGTTCAAGCGTAAAACAACCCATTGAAAATTTAGTGCTGAGTAATTCGTTGCGACTTGCAGTGGTAGGTATGGTAAAAACATTGAGCCAGGAAATTGCAAAGAGCGGTGTTACATTGAATGTACTTGGCCCCGGTAGTCATAACACACCTGCAATAGACAGGTTGTACATTAAAAAAAGCGAACAAACAGGTTTGCCTTTTGAGGAAGTAAAACAAAATGCCATTCAGCAAATTCCTGTTGGCAAATTGGGCGATGCAGATGATTTTGCCTCACTGGCTGTTTGGTTGTTAAGTAAAAACAGTCGTTTCATCACTGGACAAACAATAACTGTTGATGGTGGAATAGTGAAAGGAACGCTGTGAGGTTTCAACACAGAGGAGTGGAGATACAGAGAAACACGGAAAAAAACAAAAAAGGAGAGCAACGCTCTCCTTTTTTGTTCTAGCAGCAATCCATGTCTGCTGAGTTTCTGTAACATTCTCTTTCGGTTTAACAACAGCCGCTTCCCGGTTCACAACAATCTCTATCATCCTTTGCAGCTTTGTCTGCATAAACTGTAATGCTTTCAATTTTTGTTTTTCCGTTTTTATAAGCTGTAATTTCTTCTGCCGATAAATACTGTTGTAAGATATCATCAGGAATAATGATTTCTTTTTCTTTTTGCAGCGAAACGTTTTCAAATCCGGCTTCTTTTATAATACCGAGATAATCCTCTTTTTGAATAGCGCCGCTCACACAGCCGGCGTAGAGTTCTGCTACCTGTTTCCATTTAGCAGGAAGCTCACCCTGTAACACTATATCAGAGATAGAAAAATGTCCGCCCGGCTTTAATACACGATATACTTCACTGAACACTTTATGTTTGTTGGGAACTAAATTCAACACACAGTTGCTTACAATTACATCTGCTTTGTTACTTGTTACCGGCATATCCTCAATATCACCAAAACGAAACTCAACATTATTGAAACCAACCTTCTCTGCATTCTCTCTTGCACGGCTGATCATGGTTTCTGTAAAATCAATACCAATTACTTTCCCTTTTTCACCCACAATTCTACGGGCAATAAATGCATCATTGCCTGCACCACTTCCGAGATCAATGACTGTATCTCCTTCTTTTATCTGTGCAAATTCAGTTGGCAATCCACAGCCTAAACCCAGGTCTGCATCAGGATTATAACCGTCAAGTTTGGTATAATCATCAGCCATAATATTATATACTTCAGTGGAGCAACCACTGGCACCGCAGCAGGAGGAAAGATTGGTTTCTTTTTCCTGCAGCGCTATTTCACTGTATTTTTGTTTTACTAATTCTTTTAATTCTGTTTCGTTTGTCATATTTTTTGTTTACTGTGTACTACGTAGCTCTGCGAAGTAGTATGATGATTAATTATGAGTCTAAGGCTTTAGCAACACTTTGCATACGCTTCTTTCAGTTTTTCAAAGAGCGAATTAAAATCAGTGTTGAATTTTTCAAATGCTTTCCAGTTAATGCAGTAGCAGCTTCTTGGTCCATCGGTTTCACCATCAATCAATCCGGCGGTTTTTAATTCTTTCAAATGCTGGCTAACGGTGCTTTGTGCCAATGGAAGTATATCTACAATTTCACCGCAGATGCATTGGTTTCGCTTTGCCAATACGCTCAGGATAGCAATACGTGCAGGATGACTGATGGCTTTGGCAAAAGCTGCCAGGTTTTGTTCTCTTGCACTGAACTCTTCTTTTTTGTGAACGGCCATTTTGTTTATTGTTTTTTAATTCTGTATCGCAAATATACGATAAAGATTTTCACACTTCCAAATAAAAAAACCGGAAAATTTCCGGCTTTTTATTATTTTCAGAGATGACATCTTTCAAAAAGATGTCATCTCTGAAAATATCTGGATGACAGCTTTGATCATCAGCGCCCATCACCATCCAGCAAATTGCCCAATCCTCCCAGCAAGCTTCCCTCTTCTTTACGAGCGCCTCTGCCGTAAGAAAGAATGCGGCTGGCCAATCTTGAAACAGGTAATGTTTGTATCCACACTTTACCAGGGCCACGAAGTGTGGCAAAGAATAAACCTTCACCACCAAAGATGGTATTCTTGATGCCGCCCACAAACTGTATATCAAAATTAACCTGGTGCGTATAAGCAACAATGCAGCCTGTATCAATCTTTAATAATTCACCGGGTTGCAGTTCACGTTCAAACACATGACCGCCTGCATGTACAAAAGCCATTCCATCACCTTCTAATTTTTGCATGATGAAACCTTCACCACCAAATAAACCAGTACCAAGTTTACGTTGCAATGCAATACCCACACTTACACCTTTGGCAGCGCAGAGAAAAGCATCTTTCTGACAAACAACCGGTCCGCCAAGTTTAATTAAATCAAGCGGAATAATTTTTCCGGGGTAAGGTGATGCAAAACTCACCATTCTTCTTCCCTGCCCGATGTTGGTGTAAGCTGTCATGAATAAACTTTCACCGGTAAGTAAACGTTTGCCGGCACTGAATAATTTACCCAATACGCCTGTGCCCTGGTTGGCGCTGCCATCACCAAAAATGGTTTGCATTTCGATGCCTTCATCCATCAGCATAAAACTGCCGGCTTCTGCAATGGCTGTTTCATTGGGATCGAGTTCAATTTCTACATACTGCATTTCTTCTCCAACAATGCGGTAATCAATTTCGTGTGCCTGTGCCATGATGATAAATATTTGTGTGAAATTAATTTTCAAGTTTTCTTTTACTGAAAATCTTTTTGATTTCTTCTTTGTGATTAAAGTTTTCGGGAACATTCATTTTATTCATCAGCTTCTTTATAGCAGGATGAATCTTAACTATTTTATTCTGTTTCTTCATAAGGTAAAGATATAAAGAACCCTGCTGAGATTTCAGAAAGTAAACTTTTCAGTTTCTTATCTTATTGTTTATATTGGATAAAGGTGACACCTTTCAAAAAGGTGTCACCTCTTAAGAGAAAAAAAATCAATTACTATTAATCAAAAGTAGAGGCTATCAAGATTTTCCTTTGAGCCGACATTTTAGTCGAGAGTTCTTCTATGAAAAAGGGGAGCTTAAAAACTCCCCTTATCACTTTTGCATTTAGTTTTTGACAAATTTTTCCGATGTCCAGGTTCGTCCATCAAAAACAAGAATTGTATATACATCAGGTGTAAGTGATGATATATTTAGACTTATATTTTTCTGACCGGCTCCGAAGGTTTTTTTCTGTTTCATATTTCCAGTTTTGTCAAGAATTCTGATTTCAAAAATATCCATTTTTATGTTTGTATTGGTTTTATCAGTAAGTGTAACCTGCATAGTGCTACCTGAAGGGTTAGGGGATAAAGCAACCCGTAAGGGAGCAATGCCACATAAACTCGTACTTGTGCAAGTGAATCGGTAGTTTAAGTTTTTTGTACCGCATGAATTTGTTACCGATAAACTTAAAACAATTGTTTGGTTTAACCCGCTAAAGTAAATATTTACATTATCTCCAGATTGGCTCCATACTATTTCACTTGTGTTTGCAGGTCCGTTCCAGGAAACAGTTGAACCCGCAGGTATTGTCATATTTGTTGCAAAACTTAAGCATGTATTATTTGTAGTCGGATCAAACCTGGTAAAAGAGGCAAGCGGTTCAGCACTATTAATCGGAGAATTATAAGTTCCTGAAACCGAACCATTGCTTATGAATACTTGTTTTGAAACTGTATAAATTCTGTTACGTCCTTTTGTAGGCGAACGAAGTGTTAGCGTCAAAAATCCAGAGCCTGCATTGTTATTAGGAAATCCTGATATTGTAACTATTGATGTCCCTTGACCACTCACAATTTGAAGACCTGTTGTTACAGCCCACTCATAGGTTACATCTAAAAGATTAGGTAATGTACTGAATTGTGCCGGCGTGGTACAAGCAATTGTGCCTGGTCCATTTATTGGGATGTCTGTAAGATTTAATAATCCTGTTGCTTGCAAGCCTTGGTTGGGAGATAACCATTGTTGTAGCCCTGCACCATTCCATGATCTTTCAAATTTACCATACCTGTCGCTAAAATCAGTAAAATGGCAACTGCTCGCCCCTCCTTTTAGTTGCCCGATAATTTGGTTATTTTCATTGAATAAGGCTGACCCTGATGAGCCAGGTGCTACAACGCCAGATGAATAATTAGCTTTCCAATAATTGGAATTAAAAGCAAAGGTTCCAACATTTCTCGTTTGAGTATGTCGCATATCCTGCCCGTCAGGATGGTGAATAATAAAAGATTGGCTATTACTTGATGCAGTAGTTTGTCTGCTCCATCCCGAATAATTTACACCATCGCCTATACCTGGCTGGTCTATCAACTCTAATAAGGCCATGTCAGATGCCCGATTACTTGCTATGACCACAGCTCCATTAAATTGTCTGCCTGTATTGTTTGTAGCCCCAATACATTGTGTTCTCCAAAATTGAAATTGAAAACTTGTTCTTGTTCTGAATAATTCTAATTCATTTGCATCAAAAATACCATTATTATTCCTGTCTATGCAATGAAATGCTGTTAGCAAATATGCTCTTCCGTTATTTTGTTCATTGTTAATCAGCGTTCCGGTACAATGGCCTACTGTTGTTGGGCTTACTCTTGTTTGTATTCGAGAGACAGCTCTTGCCGACATCAAGGAGAAAAGAAAATCCTCTCCAAAAATGAAGAGGGTTATAATTAATGCTTCGATGATGAGCGAAGTCGAATTACGCTCAGCAATAAAAACTATCTTAAATCTTCGATGGAACTTTTTTTACTTGTTGTCCCACCCATAAAATTTTCTAAACCCTTTGAGTAATTTCGTGTGCCTGTGCCATGATAATAATTTAAAAAAGTTTAAGTTAAATTAATTTTCTGCTGTAAATAATTAACGAAGGTCTCTGCCTGATTTTCCCACTTTTGTCAGCCATTTTTTACGAACGTCTTCTTTTGCGTTTCTTACTATTCCAATGTAAGTTACTTTCACAGGCTTAATTCCGCAGAATTCCAAGGTTGATTTTTTGAGTTGATTCACACTTGGCCGTCCAAAAGCAAAGCGATAATACCAACCCGGCTGATCAAGTGTAGTAATGATATGTGCTGTTTTACCCGTCAATAGTTTGTTCCACCGGACAGAGTTTTCCCGGTATTGAAATGCAAAACCCGGCAGAAAAAGCCGGTCAATAAATCCTTTTGTGATAGCAGGAAGTCCTCCCCACCAAACCGGATGAACCCAAACCAAATGGTCTGCCCATTTAATTTTTTGCCAGGCTTCTACTAAATCCGGCTCTAGTTCAGTTCTTTTTTGATAACCATATTGCAAATTAGGATTGAACCGTAAATCTGCAATTACTATTTCTTTTACTTCGGCACCACTTTGCGAAGCTCCGGTTTTATAGGCTGCTGTAATTCCGAAATTGAAACTTTCTTTATTAGGGTGTCCGTTTATAATGAGTATTTTTTTCATTCTGTTTCGACCAGTTGTTTAAAAGGGGCGGCAGCTTTTCAAAAGCTGCCGCCTTTAAAATTTCAAGGAGTTTAGTAATATTGCCTCCTTAGCGGAGGAAGTGTGAATTACGCTCTGCCGCAACTTATATTTTCGATGGCACTCTTCTCACCTGTTTTCCCAACCACACTTTCTTACCCTGCAATGCTCTTCCTAAATACATAATACCAACAAAGATGAAGAAGAGCGGCCCGAGGAAACCAAGTAAGGCAATGTATTTGGTGCCATAGAATTTTTCCATCGGTCTTCTTAAACGTTCTGCAATGATGTACATACTCGGCACCATCATCAATGTTAAGAAGAAGGCGAAGATCAATCCATAAATAATGGTCCAGCTTAACGGGCCCCAGAACACCACACTATCGCCACCAAAGAAAATCTTTGGGTTCAAATGTTGGAACATGGAAATGAAATCAATATTAAAGCCAACTGCCAGTGGTAATAAACCAAGCATGGTTGCAAGTGCTGTTAACAATACAGGAATGATTCGGATTTTTCCTGCACGGATAGCGGCTTCTCTTGTTTTGTAACCTCTACTGCGCAACTCATCAGTAAACTCAATTAATAAAATACCATTCTTAATTACAATACCTGCAAGCCCGATGATACCAACTCCCAGCATAATGGTTGCAATGGTTTTTCCTGTTAGTGCATAACCCAGCAGCACACCTATAATACTGAAGAAGATTTCTGTAATAACAATAAACGGTTTGCTTAAACTGTTAAACTGCAATACAAGAATTAAAAAGATCAAACCAATGGCAATGATCAATGCTGTACCAAGGAATGCATTGGTTTCAGCTTCCTGTTCGCTTTGCCCGCTTTGGCGGATGGTAACATCTTCCGGAATTTTTACCCTGGTTTTAAAATCATCAATTTTCAGTTTCAATGCTGCATTGATGGGCGCTCCCTGTGTTGGATCTGCAATATTCGATTGCAGTTGAATGGTACGTTTTAAATTTTTGCGTTTTATTCCTCCGCTTGTACTTGTGTAATCAAACTTTGCAATGGCATTGATGGGCACTTGTTTAATTTGTCCTGTATTGAAATCACGGAAAGTGATTTTCATATTCATCAGGTCGGTAATATTATTGCGTTGCAGGTCACTGTACCGTAATTGAATTTTATATTCATCTTCACCCTGTTTCAGTTTGCTCACTTCCTTGCCAAACAAAGCCGTGCGTATTTCCATGCCAACCTGTGCTGTGCTTACGCCTTCAATCAGCGCTCTTTCACGATCAACGGTAACGGTGATTTCCGGATTTTTCAAATCTATATCCATCTGCAGGTTATCAATGCCGGCTACTTTATTTGTATCGAGATAGTTGAAAAGCCGTGTAGCAACATTTGCAATACTGTTGAAGTTATCACCTATCACTTCAATATTTACAGGAGGGTCAGTAGGAGGGCCGCCATCTTCCTGTTCTACACTGATAGCTGCACCCGGAATTCCTTTAATGGATTTCCGCATTTCATCAATATAAATGCCGGTTGATTTGCCTTTACGTTTTTCATACTCTACAAACGATACCTGTATGCGTCCGAGATTGGATTGAGTACTTCTGTTATTATCTCTTGGGTTATTGGCGCTTACTGCAACATTGGAAATAATACTTTCTACAATAGAACCGGGCAGGCCGGGTTTTTCTTTCTCTAATATTTTATAAACTTTTTGTTCCAGCAATCTTGTAACAGAGTCGGTGTACTTTACATCTGTACCAATTGGCAATTTCATATATACATAAATGAAGTTGGGATCGCCGCTTGGAAAGAAAGTGGATTTTGTTCTTCCAGAAATGACGCTTATATATAGAAGGGCATATGAAATTGCAAAAAGTCCAAATAACGATACAAAGACCCACACAGGTCTCCATCCTGCCAATACCCAACGCAGCATTTTTTCATAACTGTTCATAAGCCGTGGTAACACTTTTTCCTGGAAAAAATGGATGGCATCCCGTAACACATACCTGTTTACAACACCCATTGCCGCCATGAAGAAGAGGAAGTTTCCAATACCATGATTGCCCATTACATGATTAATGATACCAATGATGAGGAAAGCCCACCAATACCATTTGCGGAAGATGGCGCTTTTACTGTCGTCATGTTCTTTTCCTTCCGGCTTCATGAAACTTACAGCAAACACGGGGTTGAAGATGAATGCAACAATTAATGAAGCAGCCAGTGTAAGGATGAGCATTACCGGCAGGTAAATCATAAACTTACCAATAATACCTTTCCAGAATAACAGAGGAAAGAAAGGAGCAAGCGTTGTTGCCGTACCTGCCAATACCGGAATAAATATTTCGCCTGCTGCTTCTTTTGCACTTCTGATGATGGGCACTTTCCCGTTATGATATATTCGGTGTGTGTTTTCAATTACTACTATGGCATCATCTACTATAATACCCAAACCAAAGAGCAAAGCAAACAGCACAATAAAGTTGAGTGTAACACCTGTACCAATTATAGAATCGGCAACGGGTAAGAATAGAAATGCAACAAACACACTCAGGGGTACACTCAATGCCACAAAGAAGGCGTTGGTAACGCCCATAAAAAACATGAGGACCAGCAATACCAGTACAAATCCAATAACGATTGTATTTACCAGTTCATTAAAAGATGTTTTGGTTTGCTTGCTCTGATCGCCGGTGATGGTTACTTTCAAATCTTTTGGCAGCAGATCATTGTCCTGCATTTCAGTAACCGTTGCTTTGATCTTATCGGCGGCATTGATGAGATTTTCGCCACTGCGTTTTACAATGTTGAGTGTAATAACATTTTTGCCATCGAGCCTTGCAAAACTTTCTTTTTCTTTTACCGTATCAATAATGGTTGCAATATCTTTCAGGTAAACGGGTGCACCGCTTACTCCTTTTACTATAATGTTGTTGAGATCAAAGGAACTGTTGAACTGTCCACGTACACGAACGGTTCTTTTCATGGTGCCTATTTCAATCTGTCCGCCGCTGATGTCGTGGTTTTCTCTTGCAATGGCATTTTCAATATCACCAAACGAAATTCTTGCACCCGCCATGCGGTAAGGATCAACGTTCACCTGTATTTCACGCTCAGGTGCACCCACAATATCAGCTCTTGTTATTTCTTTCAGTTCTTCAAAGCGGTCCTGCAGTTTATCTGCATACTGTTTCAGTTTGATGCCATCAAAATCGCCGCTGATGTTAACAAACATAATGGGCATTTCACTGAAAGCAAACTCCTGCACATCGGGCTGAGCGGTGAGATCCTGCGGAAGATCCGTCTTCGATTTATCAACAGCGTCTTTTACTTTTTGTTTGGCAACTTCAACTTTAAGATCTGTATCAAATTCAACAACAATCAAAGAAAAATCCTGCTGTGATGTGGATTGAACTTTGATTACCCTTGCACCGCTGATGCTTTTGATTTGTTTTTCAATGGGCCTTGTAACTAAGTTTTCTATATCTGATGGTGAGTTACCAACATACACAGTGGATATTGAAATGGTTGGCACCACAATATCGGGGTACTGTTCTTTGGGCAGTGTATTGAATTTAAATAAACCATAAGCAGTAATGATGATGGTAATGATATAGATCGCCGTGCGATTATCAATACTCCAGCTTGTTGGTTTAAACTCTTTAAATTTTTTACTGAGCCCTTCTAAAAAATTTGATTGCATAAGTTATAGTTTGGCCTCACCCTCGTTCCCTCTCCGGTAGAGAGGGAGGCCGGGCGTTAATAATTATTTTATCTTTTACAGCTAAGCATTTCTACTTTTTTTCTTTTTTCAGCATGTTAAAATCAGCTTGTTCAATATTCTACTCTCCGATTAGTTATGATTAAGCCTTGATGGTTCCGCTTAAAGGCGGGATCGGATGGGGGCCGTCTTATTGTGTTGTTACCACCTGCCTGTCATAAACACTTTGATAACCTTCTGTGATCAATTGCATACCAGCCTGTAAACCTGCTTTAATCTCAATCTTATCACCGTACGATTCACCAACCACAACCGGTTTCTTTACTGCAATGCTTCTCCCTTTTCCATCTTTCTCCACCACATACACATACTTGCCTTTATCATCTGTCTGTACAATATTCACAGGAATTACAACTGCATTGGGTGCGCTGTAATCTTTAATACGAACGGCTGCAACAGAGTTGGGACGCACAGTACCGCCGGGTATGGATGCTTCAATGGTAAATGTTCTGGTGCTGGGGTTGATGGTTTGAGAGGATAGTCTTACAGTTGAGTTGTATGATTTATTCATGTCAGGAATTGTAACAATCACAGTACTTCCTACATGTACACGATTCATATAATTTTCAGGAACTTCAATCACTGCTTTTAATGTACTGTTGTTTATAATAGTGATTTGCGGACCCAGTTGATTTGCACCAACAAATGCTTCACCCACACGTACATGCACTTTATCTGCTATGCCGTTAACGGGAGAGTAAACGGTAAAAAGTTTTATTTGTTCATTTGCAGTTGCAATTGATTTTTCCAGGGTTTCTACATTGTTCTTTGCCTGTAATAACTGAAGTTCGGATCCAATGTTCTGATCCCACAGATTTTTTGTACGCTGATAGACATCTTTGGCAAATGCCAGTTGTGTTTGTGAAATTTGTATTTGCTGACGTAATACTTTGTCATCCATTTTCAAAATCAGCTGGCCTTTCTTTACATACTGTCCTTCTTTGATGTAAAGCGCTGTAACAATACCGCCTTGTCCGTTGGGTGGAGCAATGTAAGAAATATCATCTGCATCAACCTTGCCCTGCAGATCAATGTAGTGCGAAAAATCTTCGGTTGTTACCGGTGCCACTGCAATGAGTTTTGCTTTTTCATGTTTGCCGGCAGCCGTATCAAGTTTTGCAATTTCTTCTTCCAGTGTTTTAATCTCCACAGCCAAATCTGCCTGCTCTTTCAGCAGCTTTTCAAGCCTTACTTTTTTATCAGCAGGCAAACCCTGTGTTTCTTTTCTGCTATCACCACATGAAGCAATAACAATTGCCGATAGTGCAATGATGCTGTATTGAAATAAACGTTTCATATTTTTTATTTATTCGTTTTAGTGTTTGGTTAATTATTTCAGTTTGCCAACGGCTTTATAGTAATTGATCTTTGCTACCACTGCATTGTACAATGCTTCAAAATAATTGCCCTGTGCCCGTTGCCATTCTGCATCAGCAGTTAATACTTCAAAAGTACTGCCGAGGCCCTGCTCATATTTTTTCCTGGTAGTGTTGTAAACTCTTTCTGCCAGTTGCAGATTTTCTTTTTGTGCATCCATGTTGAGTATGGCATTCTTTAAACTGATTTTTGACATGGTTTGTTCCAGGTCAACCACCTGTTTAAACTGCTCAATACTGTTGTTTGCTTTATCTAAAGTGTATTGCGCCTGTTTAATTTTATACTTACGTTGAAAGCCATCAAAAACTGGAACGCTTACATTTATACCAATTAAGTTGGAGTTGAACCAGAACCAGTTGCTGCCGGTAAATGCTGAAAAGTTTTTGTTCAACTGTCCCTGTTGCTGAAACTGGTAAAAGAAAGCCAGTGTTGGAATGTAGCCCAGCCTGTATCTTTTTACATCAATTTGCCCCAGCTTTTTTGCAGTAGTAAGTAAATTCATTTCACTGCGGTTGTTGTAATTCACAGTGCCATCATCAAGTACATTTTCTTTAAGCAAGGTTTCATTCAGTTCATCGGTTAGCACAACCGCATCCTGCTGGTTTAAACCCATCGAAAATTTCAAAGCTGCAAAACCCAGGTCAATGATATTCTTTAATTGCGTTTCAGTTGCTTTAATGTTGTTGAGCGAAACAGTTGTTTTATCTATATCCAATTTTTCAATAAACCCGTTTTTGTAGAGTTGCTCCTGGTCGCTTAATAATTTTTGCAGGCGTTGAATGGTTTTTTGTAATACTCCCAATTGCTGTTGTGCAATCAATACCTGGTAATATGCTTTTTGTACCTGCTCCCTTGTT
This sequence comes from uncultured Chitinophagaceae bacterium, assembly GCA_947085245.1. Classification (GTDB taxonomy): domain Bacteria; phylum Bacteroidota; class Bacteroidia; order Chitinophagales; family Chitinophagaceae; genus Lacibacter. Next base: position 43,234 of record CAMTVU010000050.1, read on the forward strand.
TTATCTTCTGCCACTTTAATATTGTTACCGGCAAATTCAAGCAATGTTTTGCGTGCCATTAATCCCACAAACACTTCGGGTTGAAATAACAACTGGTTTACACTTACACCTGCAGTTACATTCCAGGGTTGTACAAAACTGAACTCTCTTACTGTAAAGCTTTCTTTGGTTTGGATGGTGTTGCCGCTGCCATCTTTTACGCCCTCTTTGTTCAGTACAGAGTAAACACTTGTTTCACCGGCATCGGGAAAAAGAATTTTGGGTAAAGTAAGGTAATGTGCTGCCTGTACCGAACCGGTTACCTGTGGCAAAGCAGCTCCGGTAATTTCTTTGTTCTGCGCTTGTTGTTTCAAAGAATCAATACGCAGGTTTTTAATATCCACCGTGTTTTTTAAGGATAAGGCAACCGCTTCATTCACCGATAGCCTGTATTCTTTTTGTGCCTGGGCGCTGCTTACACATACTGCCAGTACAGCAATAAGCAGTCTTTTTCTTTTCAAGTATAGTTTCATCTGTAATCCTTTTTGGTTGTTATTGTAAGATGTTAGCTTAAATAAAAAATAATCAGTACGTACAGTTATATCGGTGATTATTTTTTTGGTTTCATTTCATACATCTTCTTTTTCAGCAGTTCCTCTTTGTATTTATTAATCAGTTTATAACCTTTTAAAGTTGATAAGCCGTACAGGAAATGTTCCATGGTTTCTTTGGTAACTTCAGCAAGATTGAATTTACCCGGTGCTGAAGCAGCCATGGCAAAAGGCACCATCATGGTTTCAACCCTGAAGCGGCTCATTGTTTCCACATGAATGTCGGCACGGTATAATTCTTCCTTTATTCCCCGCCTTATGTTGTGGGCAATTGTTTGAAGCAGGTATTCCTCCTTCATCTTCCTGAATTTTTCAAAAGCACGGGGATGAAATTTTTCAGCATCGTACAACACCATCGGGTTTAATTGCGAAAACTGCTCATGCACCTGTTCCATTGTTAAAAAAATTTCATCAATGGCATCTTTTGCATTTCTCTTGCAGAGTTCACAATCGTGATGGGTTCGTGTAACCTCGGCATCCATTGCGGCAACAACCAATTCATCCTTCTCTGAAAAAAACTGGTAAATGGTCTTTTTGCTTATACCCAGGTGCGATGCGATGTCGTCCATGGAAATAGAGCGAATGCCATAACGTAAAAACAGCTCATGGGCTTTTTTTTGAATTCTTTCTTTCGTTTCCATATTCACAAATTCAGATGGCAAAACTATGGAAACTTATTTCGTTGCCAAAGTTTCCATCCTTTTTTTTCCCCATTCGTCACAAAAAAATAACCTGCCACCCTGCCTGCCGAAAGCTGTATTTTTGAAAAGCAAATACAATCACCATGTTCAAAACATTCAATTTCAAACGGGTATTTCAGTATTTTTTACAAGGGTTGCTGGTGCTGGCTCCTGTTGTTGTAACGGGCTATGCAATTTTCTGGGTTGTAACAAGTATTGATGAGCTGATCCCCATTTTTACCATCATTGATGATGAGGGCAAAGTGAAGGTTCGCAATTTCGGATTGGGCTTTTTTATCATCATTGGTACCATTTGTATTGTTGGCTACCTCAGTACATTTTTTATCCGTAGCCGTATTTTTAATTTGTTTGATCACTGGTTGGAGAAAGCGCCGGGCATCAAATTTATTTACACTACCGTTAAAGATTTTTTTGAAGCCTTTGCAGGCGAAAAGAAAAAGTTTAATAAACCTGTGCTGGCCAATGTGGATGATAACGATGTGTGGCGTGTTGGTTTTTTAACACGTAATGATATGGAAGATTTTGGGTTGAAAGATTATGTAGCTGTATATGTTCCCATGAGCTATTCCATTTCGGGCAATGTGTATTTGATTCCTGCCAGCAGGGTAAAAACATTGGAAGGCTATCTTACACCATCCGAAGCCATGAAGTTTGCCATCAGCGGTGGAGTAACAAAAGTGGATGAAGGAATTGAAGAATTGAAAATTCAAAATTGAAAATATCTCAGTCATCAGGACAGGTTACTGTTTATAAAATGAAAAAACTTTTAGCTACATTATTGTTTCTTGTTCTTTATCAGCAATGTTTCTGCTGGGGATTTTATGGGCACCGTAAGATCAACTACCTCGCCGTTTTTTTATTGCCGCCGCAAATGATGCAGTTGTATAAATCCAATATTGATTTTTTAAGTGAGCATGCAGTTGATCCTGACAAACGGCGGTATGCCATTCCCGATGAAGGGCCACGGCATTACATTGATATTGATCATTACGGCACATATCCTTTCAAAGAATTGCCGCATAATTATGACAGTGCCGTTGCCAAATTCAGTGCAGATACCGTTAACGCTTACGGAATAGTTCCCTGGTGGGTGCAAACCATGTTGTGGCGTTTAACTTCTGCGTTTAAAGAAAAAAACCAGGCAAAGATCTTAAAGCTGAGTGCAGAAATTGGTCATTATATTGCTGATGCACATGTGCCGTTACATGCCAGCCACAATCATAACGGACAGTTCACCAACCAAAACGGAATTCATGGTTTTTGGGAAAGCCGTGTGCCGGAATTATTGGCCGATAAAGAATTTGATTTCTGGATTGGCAAGGCTGAGCATATTAAAAACCCCGCACAGTTCATTTGGGCACGGGTGCTGGAAAGTGCAGCAGCAACCGATACAGTGTTGCGTTATGAAAAAGAACTTACACAAACATTTCCCAGCGACTTTAAATATTCATTTGAAAACCGTAATGGTGTAACAACAAAAGTGTATTCCACTTCTTTCACTTCGGCTTACAATACAAAACTGCTGGGCATGGTTGAAAGAAGAATGCGGCAAAGTATTTATGCCGTTGCCTCTTTCTGGTACACGGCATGGATCAATGCAGGACAGCCCGATTTAAAAAACCTGGCTAACAAAGAATTTACTGTTGAAGAATTAAAAGAGTTTGATGAGTTGAATGATAGCTGGAAAAAGGGGAGAGTTGTTGGGCGGGAGCATGAGTAAGTTTCGTTTAACGAAATAGTAATTCTATTCTTCCGCTTCTTTTAAAGCCTGCAATTCTAAATCGGATGATAAACGAAAGTCGGTATGTTTAATTTTTTCCAGTATTGGTTTAATTGATGTGATTTTGCCTGTAAGTTTTGCCTTAACGATTACGCCAATTGTTCCGGTGAAATTTATTCCAAGTCGTTCTGCTATTTTTCTGGCTTTATGATCGTCTAAAACTACAGTACTTTCCGGTGTTTCAAGAGCTAAAGCAATTGCACTTGATTCACCCTTGTCAATTTGCATTTCTAAAAGTTGTTGGCTGTATTTGTCTTCAACTGTTTTAATGATTACCCATTCAGGAAGTTTGTCACCGTATTCCGCTGCAATTTCAGGTGTGGTTACAACCTACCCGTAAATTTTTTGTAAGAGGTCAAGTTCTCCAATATTTGACAGAATAATAAAACAACTTGTATCTGAAATAATTATTTTAGGCATTGGCAACATCTCTTGCTAAATCAGAAACCGGATAATTAAATATCGAAACGTTATAACTGGCTAATAATTCTGCAAATGTTCTTTTAGTTAAACCGGCAACATCTGCTGCTTCACCAAGCGAAAGCTTTCCATGTTCATAAAGACTTGTGGCTATAACCATAGCAAGGTATTTATTATCCAGGTCCATGTTATCTGGTATGTTAAGGGTTATCGTCTTCATAACTCAAATATAATAATTTTCTTTCGGAGGCCTGTGATCAATTGTTAACGTTCTAAGAAGCTGTTTAAAAATGATTCTGTTAATTTCTTATATGGCTAACAGTGGTCGGTGGGGACACCGACCATGGCGGGCCGCCGCCGTTGGTGTCCCCACCAACGGCTTACATGGTAAATTAAAATTCTATTTTTAAACAGCTTCTAAGGCGATGTTTCAGGCAACTGAAGTTGATGTTGGCCATTCCTCCAACATCGAACTCAATCATTCTTTACTCATTATGATACATTAGCGGGAAA
>CAMTVU010000051.1:0-34176 GCA_947085245.1 uncultured Chitinophagaceae bacterium
GTAGCCCCGACAGGAATCGAACCTGTATCTAAAGTTTAGTCCCGCAACAGCAAAGTAGCCCGGACAAGGATCGAACTTGTATCTAGAGTTTAGGAAACTCCTATTCTATCCATTGAACTACCGGGCCACTTTGCCTGCGGGATATTCTATCCATTGAACTACAGGGCTATAAGTCGGCAAAAATAGTTGTTTCAGTTCTTTCAAATCTCAAATCTTTAAATTTCAAATTGCTGTTCCCTACCTTTGCTGCCCAATTATTTTGCACATGAAATGAGCCATGATAATGCTTATCACCAACCGAAATGATTATTTGGCGAATTCAATTTGGCCAAAAAACAATAAAAAATAAACAAATGAAATTCTTAAATATATACATCCGTTACAGGCTTATCCTTGGAATAATCTTTTTAATTGCAGCCGTTGCCGTCAACTATTACACAGGTTTTTGGCCATCCTTCATCATCTACCTCGTGGCGGTGATCAGCATTTTCGGTCATTTCTTTTTCGGGCCGCTTCGTCTTATTCAGCAATATATGGAAGCAGGTGATATGGAAGGCGCTGAAAAGATTCTGAACTCTGTAAAGTTTCCGGCACTCCTGTTCAAACCCATCCGTTCGGTGTTTTATACCCTCAAGGGAAATATTGCTATGATGAAACAGGATTACGATGGAGCCGAAAAAATGATGAAGAAGGGTCTTGATCTTGGATCGGGGTCTTCTCTCATGCAGGGAGCAGAAGGCGCCAGCTTATTGCAAATGGGTATGCTGTCCATGCAAAAAAACAACTTCAAACAGGCCGAAAGCTATATTCGCCAGGCCTTACGTAAAGGGTTGCCCGATAAAGAAAACAATGCCGCTGCCAATCTGCAGATGTGCAGTATTATGATGAACAAGCGGGAGTTCAGGGCTGCAAAGGATTATTTCAGAAAAGCAAAAGCGTTAAAGCCAAGCACCACTCAGATTGTTGACCAGATTAAGCAAATGGAAAAATACATTTCAAGATTACCGGGATAAAAAAGAGAAGGCAGAAATGGTATTTCTGCCTCCGGGTAGTAATTTAAGGTAAGCTGATAACTCAGCGGGTGTTAGGATAAACAACGGCTAAAACCTTTGACTCTGTAAAAATATAGGGATGATTTCATTCAAAAAATACCTCAAATAGGGTATACCCCCCCCTAAAAGAATAAAAAAACCGCCTTCATAAAATGAAAGACGGTCAAAAAACGTACGGTTGTTGCTGGATTTTAAAAACGGGCTTGTAAGTTAATAGCTGAAAATTAGTACAAAACTTCATACACTTCATTTATTGAGTCACTGTTCTTGTAATTTTTTTTCCACAGTTACACGCAATTGATATTCCTTTTATTTTACGGTACAAAAAAAGCCAAATGCTCCGATGGAGAGAATTAACTTTGAAATATGTCGCTCAACAAAGAAAAACTGGAGAAAAAATTTATTGAAGAATACAACCGGCTCAATGAAAAGCAAAAGCTTGCTGTTGATACAATTGAAGGCCCTGTAATGGTCATTGCCGGCCCGGGTACCGGAAAAACACAGATCCTTGCCAGCCGCATTGGAAAAATTTTATTGGAAACAGATACACTGCCTCAAAACATTTTATGCCTTACTTATACGGATGCCGGTGTGGTGGCCATGCGAAAAAGATTGTTGGGTTTTATTGGCCCCGATGCCTATAAAGTAAACATCTACACCTACCATGCTTTTTGCAATGATGTGATCCAGGAAAATCTTTCGCAGTTTGAAAAAACGGCATTGGATCCTGTTTCTGATCTGGAGAAAATTGAATTATATAAGGAACTGATTGATTCTTTTCCCAAAAATCATCCGCTGAAACGTTACCGTGGTGATGTGTATTTTGAGATCAACAATCTTGATAAACTTTTCAGCACCATGAAAAAAGAAGGATGGACACCTGCATTCATTTTGGAAAAGATTGATGAATACCTGAAAGAACTGCCAACAAAAGATGAGTTTGTTTACAAAAGAAAATACAAGCAGTTCAATGCCGGCGATCTTAAAAAAGAAAAATTAGAAGAAGAAACCGAACGCATGGAAAAACTCCGTGCTGCTGTAAATGAGTTTGATCGCTTTCAGCAACTGATGCGCAAAAGAAACCGTTATGATTTTGATGATATGATTACCTGGGTCATTAAAGCATTTGAAGAAAATAAAAATTTACTTGCCAATTACCAGGAACAGTTTCAGTATGTACTGGTAGATGAATTCCAGGATTCAAGCGGTACACAAAACCGCATTGTTGAATTACTCATCAGTTATTGGGATAAGCCCAACGTATTTGTTGTGGGCGATGATGATCAGAGCATCTTCCGTTTCCAGGGAGCCAATGTGGAAAACATGCTGCAGTTTGCATCGGGTTACAAAGATGATTTGTTCACCGTAGTATTAACCAACAACTATCGCTCCACACAATCCATCCTTGATATTTCAAAATCAGTGATCAGCCGCAATGAAGAACGGTTGATTCAAAAAATCCCGGGCCTCAGTAAAGATCTCATTGCATCCAATCATAAAATCCAGCACCTGTTGCATGTACCTGCCATTAAAGAATATGATACACAAAGGCAGGAGATGATTGATATTACCCTGCAGGTGCAGAAATTAATTGCCGGAGAAATTCCTCCCGGCAAGATCGCAGTCATTTATAAAGAGAATAAATATGGCGAAGAGTTAACACATTACTTCAACCATTTGGGCATTCCGTTTTACAGCAAACGTAACCTCAACATTTTTGAAATACCGCTTGCACAAAAGATCATTCTCATTCTCAAATACCTCGCAGCAGAACATGATGTGCCTTACGGTGGCGATGAAATGCTGTTTGAAATTCTGCATTTCAACTGGTTCACTATTCCGCCTGTTGAAATTGCAAAGCTGAGTGTGGAAGTGGCATCCACCATGTTCAGTGAAAACAAAACATCCATGCGACGGCTGCTGCATGAGAAAGCACATGCCCCGGCAAAAGATTTGTTTTCACAAAGCATTCATCACGGATTAAAAACAGCAAGTATTGTTTTTGAACGGTTGATTGCTGATGTACCCAATGTTACACTGCAACACCTGTTTGAAAATATCATCCGTGAAGCAGGCATTTTAAAACACATCATGGAAAGCCCGGATAAACACTGGCTGCTGAAAGTGCTGACAGGTTTGTTTGATTTTGTAAAAGAAGAAACAAGACGTAATCCGTTTCTTTCTTTAAAAGAACTGGTAAGCATTATTGAACTGATGGAGAAAGAAGAGATCGTGTTACCACTGATACAAGTAAGCGGAAGTGATAAGGGTGTAAATCTGCTTACAGTTCATGGATCAAAAGGCTTGGAGTTTGAACATGTTTTCTTCCCCGGTTGCAATTCAGGTTTTTGGGAAAAGAAACGGAAACCTGCAAGTGGTTATAAATTACCCGATAACTTATTTGCCACATCAAGCGATTCAAAAGATATTAATGTGGAAGAGTTGAGAAGGTTATTTTATGTAGCGCTTACAAGAGCTGAAACACACCTCAGCATTTCTTACAGCAGGTTTAAGAATGATGGTAAAGAACTGGAGCCTTCCATGTTTCTTGCAGAAATACAGGATGAACAAAAGATCAGCACGCAAACAGTTATTCTCAGTACAGAAGTGTTGAGTGAGTTTGCGGTATTGTTATTTGGTGAAGCACAGGCGCCGGAAATTGACAAGATAGAAGAGGCATTCATTCAACCACTTCTCGAAAAATTTGTAATGAATGTTACGGCTTTGAACAATTATCTCAAGTGCCCGCTTGAATTTTATTTTAAGAACCTCATCCGCATTCCATCGCCCAAAAATGAAGCAACAGAATTTGGTTCTTCTGTGCACTATGCATTGGAACAACTGTTCAGAAAGATGCAGGATGGAAAAGCAGATACTTTTCACTCCAAAGATCAATTCATTGCCGACTTTGAATGGTACATGCATCGCCACCGTGAAAGTTTTACCAAAGAACAGTTTGAACGCCGGTTGGAATACGGGCAGGAAGTGCTGAGCAATTATTATAACAAATACATCAACAGTTTTAATAAGATCGTTGCTATTGAACGCAACATCCGAAACGTAATGATTAAAGGAGTACCCATTAAAGGAAAGCTGGATAAGCTGGAGTTTGATGGCAAGTTGGTAAATGTGGTGGATTATAAAACAGGCGACATTGATAAAGCCAAAGATAAAATGAAAGGCCCCAATGACAAACAACCCGATGGTGGTGATTACTGGAGGCAGGCTGTTTTTTATAAAATTCTCGTTGATCATTATGAACAGAAAGACTGGAAAGTAACCAGCACTGAATTTGATTTTATTGAGCCCGATAAGAAGAAAGAATATCATAAAGAGAAGATTGTGATTACTCCTGCTGATATAGAAACAGTCAATCAGCAGATCACTTCAGTTTGGAATAAAATTCAAAACCGGGAATTTTATATTGGCTGTGGCAAAGAAGATTGTCATTGGTGTAATTTTGTGAAGAGCAATGAAATGGCTGTTGCATTACATGAGTTGAATGATGATGAGGAAGCTGTCTGAACCATGATTTATGGGATGTTTGGGATTTGTGAGAATGTTTATTCATTCTTTTACTTCACTACAGATCATTGTGCAATACCCTATTCATCCTATCCTTCACACAAATTTATGTTCAAACAAAATGATTTATAGGATTATTAGGAAAATATTGAAAGCAATCAGCTTAAGTTTGCAGCCATCCGAAAACATTAAAAATTAATGAAGCATCTACCAATTTATATCCTTTTAATCCTTCTCCTCCCTCAAATCATGGTTCAAACAACGGGCTGCGCCAATATTGTACCTCCCGGCGGTGGTGCAAGGGATAGTCTTCCTCCTGTTCCCGTTAGTGCTTTGCCAAAAGACTCTGCATTGAATGTTACTGCTCAAAAAATCACCATTACATTCAATGAGTTTATTGAGCTGAAAAGCGCATCTGAAAAAATTTTAATTTCCCCCTTTCCGGTAAAACAACCTTTTGTTGAATCAAAACTCCGCTCCATAACAATACGTTTAAAAGATTCCTTACTGCCCAATACAACTTACAGCATTGACTTTGGTGATGCCATTGTTGATTTGAATGAAGGCAATGTGTTAAAGAATTTCCGTTATACCTTTTCAACAGGAACGCAGATTGACAGCAACGAATTAACAGGCCGTATTGTATTGGCTGAAACGGGAAAAACAGACAGTACCATGTTTGCAGTTTTATATACCAAACAGGAAGACTCAACCGTTGCCAAAGAAACACCAAAATATGTAGCAAGGGTTGATGGGAAAGGTGGTTTTCGTTTCACCAATTTGCCCGCCGATATATTTTATGTGTATGGTTTACTTGATATGGATGGAAATAAAAAATACAGTCAACCCATTGAACAATTTGCATTTCTTGATTCAGCCGTTGTTGTAAATGCAGCAACAAACCCTGTAACACTTTATGCATTTGCTGCTGAAAAAGAAAGAAAAAGAGAACCTGCACGTACAGTACCGGAGAAAGCTGAAAAAATCAAAACACTTCTCAGCACCAATAACCTGGAAGCCGGTGCACAGGATCTGTTAGACAGTTTTAAACTCAGCTATCAAAAACCCATTAAGCATTTTGATACAGGTAAAATACAGTTGTTTGTTGATTCAAACAAACAGGTAACTGATCTCAAAATTAAATATGACACAACCAATAAAAAACTGGTTCTCTATACTGCGTGGAAACTGGGCAGCACTTATCAACTCTACCTCAACAAGGAATATGCAACCGATACTTCGGGCTTAACAGCAATCCGAAATGATACAATTACATTCCGTGTGAAAACGGAAAAGGAATACGGTTCTGTAAGAATTCGTTTTAAAGATCTGGATACATCCAAACACCCGGTGCTCATTATTTACAGCAATGAACAGATCGTTGGCAGCTATCCGCTTACCGGCAAAGAATGGTACCGCAAATTGTACAAACCCGGCACCTACCAGTTAGGTATTTTATATGATACCAATCAAAATGGCGTTTGGGATGCCGGTGAGTTTTTTGCAAAGAAAAAACGCCAGCCCGAAATTGTGCAATTACTCAGTACTTCGTTAACGGTAAAAGAGAATTGGGATAATGAATTAATGATAGATATGAATGCTCAACAAAGTGGCGCTGAAAAAAATCAAAAAACTTCTGCAGGTCCCGGCAGAGATTTTTAATTCCTCATCCTTCGTACTTTCGCTTTATGTCTTTCTCTTCTTCCTTACTTGAACATGCAGTGAATGAATTTGCCAAACTTCCGGGTATTGGTAAAAAAACAGCATTGCGTTTGGTGCTGCATCTCATTAAACAACCACAGGAAGAAGTACAGTTTTTTTCAGATACCATTGCAAAAATGCGGAAAGAAATAAAATTTTGTAGCAAATGCTGCAATGTTTCTGATACAGAGATGTGTAATATATGCAGCAATTTTTCCCGTAAAAAACAAATCATTTGTGTAGTTGAAAACATCAGGGATGTCATTGCTATTGAAAGTACACAGCAATTCAACGGTCTGTATCATGTGCTGGGCGGCATCATCTCTCCTTTGGATGGTGTGGGTCCTGATCAGTTAACCATCGAACCATTACTGACCCGTTTAAAAACGGACGAAGTGGAAGAACTCATCTTTGCACTCAGTCCCAACATACAGGGCGACACTACCCTCTTCTACATCAGCAAAAAAATGAAAGGATTGCCTATAAAAATCACCACCATTGCAAGAGGAATTGCTTTTGGCGGTGAGCTGGAATACGCCGATGAACTTACGCTTGCAAGAAGTTTACAAAACCGCCAGCCGGTAGCTAATTATGTTTCAATGAAGTAAAACAGCGCCTGAACCGGAATTTTCTCAACCCCTCTTTTTTCCGTTTCAATCATTGATTTTCCCTGTTCGGTTGTTTGCTTCATCGGGCAAGCAATTTCAAACTTAACTTGTAATTACTAATAGATACTTCATTATGAAGAAGACCAGGATTATCATATTCCTCATTATCATTTTTGCTTTATTGGGCAGCGCCTATGCCTGGTTTTTTATCTGGAACAAACCACAGCAGAATATAAAAGATGCAAAGGCCACACAGGTGCAGGCAGCAATCATCTTCAGCGAATACAGTACAAACGAAAAAACAGCCAACAGCAAATACATTGATAAGATTGTTGAAGTAACGGGCGAAGTAAACAGTATTTCAAAAAATACAGAAGGCAAAACAGTGGTGTTGCTGAAAACCGATGATTTAATGTTTGGCGTAAATTGTACAATGGAAGACGATGCTCCTGTAAAAGAAGGTGAAACAATTTCATTAAAAGGCATTTGTACAGGATATTTAACGGATGTGGTTTTGATCAGGTGTTATAAAACGAGTAAATGAAAAAAAAGGTTTTTTTGAGTTTGATGCTGACTGTACTCATTTATGCGTGCCGTCATGAATCATTGATCCCCGGCGGTACGCCTCCCCCCGGCATTACACCGCCGCCTGTGGGGTCATCAACTATTTGCTTTGAAACAAACGTACTTCCCATATTTGTCAGTAACTGTGCAAAAAGCGGTTGTCATGATGTTATAACACAGGCGAATGGATTGAGGTATGATAATTACTCCGAAATCATTAAGGATATTCGCCCCAATGATCCGGGAAACAGTGAAGCGTGGAAAGTTATTCTGGAAGACAAAGCTGATAAACGCATGCCTCCGCCCCCTGCACCAACTTTGAGCAAAGCACAAAAAGATTCAATTTATAAATGGATTGTACAGGGAGCATTAAATACTGTCAATTGCAATACCGGTTGCGATACTGCTTTCTTTACTTATTCAGGGGCCATTTTGCCAATACTTCAATCAAGTTGTATTGGTTGCCACAGTGGTACACCTCCATCGGGCAATATTGATCTTGCAACGTATGCTAATGTGCGTGTGCAGGCATTAAATGGAAGATTACTTGGCACTGTTTCGCATGCAGCCGGGTTTAAGCCAATGCCGCAGAGCGGAAACAAATTACCTGATTGTAAGATTACGCAAATCAGAAAATGGGTTGAAGCAGGTGCACTTAATAATTGATAAGGGCTATATGAAAATGAAAAATTTTTTATTGCTATTTTCTTCGGTTGTAATTTTTTCATCCTGTTACTACGATAATGAAGAATTAATATACGGTAAGGCAAGTTGTGATACAATCAATGTAAAGTACAGTGTACACATCGTTAACACCCTTGCCGCCAATTGCCTCAGTTGCCACGGCGGTAATGCGGCATCGGGTGCAGGTATTCAGTTGGGTAATTACAACGCTGTAAAAACACAGGCATTGAATGGCCGCTTGCTTAGTGCACTTGAGCAAGCTCCTTCATTTTCACCAATGCCAAAAGGTGCCGGTAAATTGAATGATTGCCGCATTGCCGAAATCAGAACCTGGATCAGAAACGGAACACCCGAAAATTAAATCAACTTTGTAAAACAAAAACACATGAAATGCACATGAACAAAATTTCGTTCAAAAAAAAGGATGATTATTTCATGGGCACCTGCCTGCCGGCAGGCAGGTACTATCTGCCAAACAAAAACAACAAAAAATAAACAGATGAAAAAGCAGATCCTTTCATTACTCGCTGTTTTCCTGCTTGCTTTTAATTTTACACAGGCCCAGGATTTGTATATAACCCGTAACGGACAGATTGCTTTTTTTTCCTCCACACCCATTGAAGATATTAAGGCTGCCAACAATGAAGTATCAAGTGTAGTAAATATAAAAACAGGCGCTATGCAGTTTGTGGTATTGATTAAAAGTTTTCAGTTTAAAAAAACAGCCATGCAGAAACACTTTAACAGCAGGGGATATATGGACTCCGATAATTTTCCGAAATCAGAATTCAATGGAAATTTCACCGACCTGAGTAAAATTGATTTTAAAAAAGAGGGTACTTACCCTGTTACAGTTGAAGGTAACTTAACCATGCACGGTGTTACCAATAAAATTAAAACAACAGGAAGCATTACTGTAAAAGATGGGAAAATAAGCACTTACTCCAAATTCAAAATTAAACTGGCCGATTATAAAGTAACTGTACCAGCCATTGTTTCATCAAAGGTTGCTGAAGTAGTGGAAGTAACGGTAAATTGCAATTACGATCCTTATCAGCCCAAATCCTGATTTTAAAAACTCAATCCCATGCTGCAGAGAAAATTATTCATTGCTGTTATTTGTTCCTGTTCTTACCTGTTCATACAGGCTCAGGATATTGATCTCAACAAAATGCTGGAAGAAGAACAGAAAAAGGAAGATAAAGACAAGATCAAGTACACCGAAGCCACTTTTAAAACCACAAGGTTAATCAACGGCCATTCCATTGAAAATTTAGCGCCGGGCATAATGGATCTTAAAATATCGCATCGCTTTGGCACCGTTAACGGTGGCGCTTATGAATTTTTTGGGTTGGATAATGCCAGCATGCGCATGGGTCTTGATTTTGGTATTACTCCCCACTTAATGTTAGGTGTTGGAAGAAGTACCTACCAGAAACAGTATGACCTGTTTGTAAAATATAAATTCTTACGGCAAAGTACCGGCAAACGGAATATGCCCATCAGCCTTGCAGTTATGAGTGCTGTAATGGCAACTACATTGAAGTGGACAGATCCCAACCGCCCCAACTATTTTTCATCACGCCTGCAATATGCCCACCAGTTAATAGTTGCCCGCAAGCTTTCCGAAAGTACTTCTATTCAGATTATGCCAACATTGGTTCATTATAACCTTGTAACCAATGCAGCCGATCCAAATGATATTATTGCAATCGGTATTGGAGGTCGTCAAAAAATTACACCCCGTGTTTCCATTAATATTGAATATTATTATCAGTTGCCTGCATATCAAATTCCCAATACAGCCAATTCATTGTCTGTTGGTTTTGATATTGAAACAGGTGGCCATGTGTTTCAATTGCATTTCAGTAATTCAAGGGGAATGACAGAGCGTACCTTCATCAGCGAAACAGCCGGGAAATGGAGCAAAGGCGATATACTGTTTGGCTTTAATATTTCACGAGTGTTTACAATTAAGAAACCCCGAAAAAAATAAACAGATGAAACTCATTCAGTTCATTCCTGTTGTATGGCTTATTTGTACCTCCTTTGTACAACCTGTTATTTATACTTCCAATAACGGTGTTGTAAATTTTCGTTCTGAAGCGCCCTTTGAACTCATTAATGCATCCAGCAAAGAATTAAAAGGAGCCATTGATCTTTCAAAAAACAATTTTGCCTTTCGTATCCGCATCCGTTCATTTGAAGGCTTTAACAGCCCGCTGCAGAAAGAACATTTTAATGAAAACTACATGCAGAGCGAACAGTTTCCCGAAGCAAGTTTCAGCGGCAAGATCATTGAAACCATTGATTACAGCAGCAAAGGAAAATATACCATCAGGGCAAAAGGGAAATTAACAATACATGGTGTGGATCAGGAACGAATCATCAAAAGTGAAATTGAAGTAACAGGCAACAGCATCCGCATCAGCAGTAATTTCAGTATCATGCTGTCGGATCACAACATTCCCATCCCCAGAGTTGTAAAAGAAAAACTGGCCAATGAAATTCTCGTCAGCATCAATACTGAACTGTTTGCAAAATAAAATCACAGCATGAGGATTTACCTGTTCATACTCGTTTTCAGTTTGTATTCTTCCCTTACTGCACAGGTAACTAATGAACAGGCATTTGATTTTTGGCAACCTCAACTCGCTGAACAAAACATTCAGGGCAGGCTGCAATGCATGCTGTTTACAAAAAATCATTTCATGTACATTGGTACATCAACGGGGCTTTACAGTTACAATGGATTAACGGCAACCTCCGTTTCATTGAATGATGTAAAACAATCCAGCGTCACCGCCTTGTATGAAGATAAAGATCAAACACTCTGGATTGGTTTTCAAAACGGGAGTATTGTACAATTACAAAACAACCGTGCAATTTTATTTCAACCGCAGGAAGGATTACCCAAAAGCGCCATCAGTAAAATTTTAACTGATGCAGAAGGCCGCCTTTGGTTTGCCACACAAGGTGAAGGTATTTATGTGCAGCATCAAAAAAAGATCTACAACATAAATACCGATGATGGGTTGGGCGACAGTTATATTTATGATCTTGAGCTGCTGCCCAACAACACAATTGCGGCATCAACCGATAAAGGCCTCAGCCTTTGCCGTTTTAACGGAACAAAAAAAACAATTGAAAATTTCAGTACAAACAATGGGCTGCCCGATAATATCATCCGTTGCATCAGCTTAGACAGGAATGATAAGAATGTCATCTGGCTTGGCTTTCAGCAGGGAGGTATTTGCCGGTTTTCACTTCTGAATAAACAGGCAACCGTTTTCCCTGTAGCTGAAATAAAAGATAAACAGGTAAACGATATTCTTGTGCTGGATCAGCAGGTGTGGGTAACAACTGAAAACAGTTTTGTACAACTGAACAGAAATGGAAAACCCATCAGCACCCAACCATTCAGCAACCCAACACAATTAGCAGTTGATGCCGAAGCAAACGGCTGGCTCATCACTAAAACAGGGCTGTTGAAAAATGCTGCAGAAAAATTACAGCTTATTGTAAAAACCTCTGCACAGGAATTGAATGATGTGCATGATATGTGGCAGGATGATGAAGATAACATCTGGTACACCGCAAAAGGAGCCATCATTAAACAGGAGGCTAACTCAACCAATAAAATAAAAATATCATTGCCGGGAATAGATAACAAAACAGATATTACCTGTCTTTACCCCGATGCAGAACAAAATTTATGGATTGGTACAATGGGTAAAGGTATTTACCTGCTCAACACAAAAACGAATGCAGTAAAACGAATGGGTGAGCTGCCCGGTAACGAAAGCATGAGTGTTTTATCCATTACAGGAAGGAACAACAATATCTGGATCTCTTCACTGCAGGGCATTTATCATACAACATTTCCCAATGGCAATCTTGCTTTTAAAAACCTTACTGATCTGTCAGGCATCGGCATCAATTATATTTATCATATTTATGAAGACAGTAAAGGAAGGGTATGGTTTGCAACCGATGGTAAAGGCCTGGCCATGATGCAAAACAATCGCTTTACACATTACGGAGATAAAGAAGGACTAACAGGTAAAGTTATTTATTCCGTTGCCGAAGATAAACAGGGCATCATCTGGTGTGCCGCATTGGAAAAAGGATTGTTTCAGTTCAACGGAAAAACATTTACCAACTTTGGAATTGAAAAAGGAATTCCTGACCTGGATATTTCATCGCTTGATACAGATAATAAAGGCAACCTTTTTTGCATCAGCCGCACCGGTTATTTTTTGGTTGATGCAGAAACACAATCTGTCATCATTCCCGGCAACAATCAGCAGCTTGGTATGTTCAATACCGATCTCAACAGTACCGATCACGCAAAAAAAGGAGTTGTATTTCATACAAGCAACGGCATCTTCCGTTACACAAATCCGTCTTACCAGTTTATTACCCAACCGCAAACAAGCATTACATCTGTTTCTCTTTTTTTAAATAAGATCAATGCATCTGTTCAGAAAAATTTCAACCATGATGAAAACAATCTTTCCTTTTCGTTTACCGGTATTTATTTTTCCAACCCGGCTCTTGTACAATACCAGTATCAATTAGATGGCTATAACAATGAATGGCAACCGGGCAAGAATGATGAAGTGAATTTCCCAAAACTGCAACCCGGCAGTTATACATTCCGTGTGCGTTCCTCAGCAACGGGAAATTTTGATCATGCAACGGCAGCCTCCTATTCCTTCAACATCAGTAAGCCCTTCTGGAAACAATGGTGGTTTGTATTGCTGAGTATAATAATTGTTACCGGTTTTCTCATTTATATAATCAAAGAAAGGGAAACGGCTGCACAAAGATGGCAGCAACTGCAAACAGAAAAGTTACAATCGCAGTATGAAACACTCAAGAGCCAGGTAAATCCTCATTTCCTGTTCAACAGTTTTAATACGCTGCTCGGTATTATTGAAGAAGATCCAAAGCGGGCAGCAGAATATGTGGAGCACCTGAGCGATTTTTACCGCAGCATTGTGAACCTGCGTGAAAAAGATCTGATACCCCTGGGCGATGAATTAAACATCATTGAAGATTATTTCTTTATTCAGAAAAAACGTTTTGGTAATGCCTTGCTGTTTGATAACAAGATCACAGATGAACAAAAAACAACTTACAGCATTCCTCCTCTTACATTGCAATTACTGGCCGAAAATGCAGTAAAGCACAATATTGTATCAAAAGACAAACCCCTCATGCTGGAATTATTTATTACAGATGACATGCTCATTGTTCAAAACAACCTCAACGAAAAAACCACCAGGGAAAAAAGTGAAGGGCTTGGTTTGCAGAATATCAAAAACAGGTTTCTTTTAATTGCAGATAAAGAAGTGAAGATTGAAATAACATCCTCTCACTTTATTGTTAAACTCCCTTTAATTAAACGAATATGATTCACGTACTGATTCTTGAAGATGAAGAACCGGCAGCAAGGCGCCTGCGCAAATTACTTACTGAAACAACAGAAGAAGTAGAAGTATTGGCGGTGCTCGACAGCATCAGCGCTGCCAAAGAATGGCTGGCAGCCAACAAACATCCACAATTGATGCTGGTAGATATTCACCTGGCCGATGGCATCAGTTTTGAACTGTTTAAACAGGTAGAGGTAAACTGCCCCATCATCTTCACCACTGCTTATGATGAATATGCCTTGCAGGCATTTAAACTCAACAGTATTGATTACCTGCTCAAGCCCATTAAAAAAGATGAACTGCAGCAGGCGTTGAAAAAGTTTTCAAAACTCAGCGCCAAACAGCCTATGAATATTGATCAGCTTCTGCAGGCTGTGGCACAAAACCCTGCTGATAAATACCGCCAGCGTTTTATCATACGCTATGGTGAGCATATTAAAACCGTTGAAACAAAAGATGCCGCTTATTTTTATACCGAAGCAAGAGCTAACTTTTTAGTAACGCAGGATGCAAAGCGCTATGTAATTGATTTTAACCTGGATCAGTTGGAGCAAATGCTCAACCCCGCACAATTTTTCCGCATTAACCGGCAGTTCATTATTTCCATTACTTCTATTGATGAAATGAACACCTGGACCAAAGGCCGGGTAATGATTAAACTCAAACCTTCTACCAAATTAGAAACAATTGTCAGCACAGAACGTTCTGCCGATTTTAAAAAATGGCTGGCCGGTGAATAAAATTCCCTGCTCAGCAATGAAAAAAACCCGTTCAATGACTCTTGTTTTTTCAGTACAATGAATTCAATGAGCTTTAAACCTTAATACAGGGAAGTATGAAAATAAAAATTATTGCAGCCATTTTACTCACAGTTACTTTTTTTTCCTGCACAAAAAAAAGTGACAACAACAGTAATACAACTATCACAACCGGCACCTGGCGTATCAGTTTATACTGGGATAAAAAAGATGAAACAAGCAACTTCAGTTCTTATACATTCATGTTCAACAGCGGCGGTGAATTAATGGCGCACAAAAGTGCAACCGTTATCACCGGCACCTGGAGTGAAACCGGCACAAGGTTAACCATCAACTTTACCGATCCTGTTTTATCTTCTCTCAACGGCAATTGGCTTAAAACAGAAAAAACAAGTACCGGCATCAAACTCAAAGATGACAATCCTTTGCAGGACGATCAATTGCACTTTGTAAAAAACTAACCCTGTCGTAAAATCATATCCTTTACTTGCTATAAAAGGCCGCACCCATTGTTAGTGCGGCTTTTTCATTTACTTTTGCACAGCATCAGGCGGATTTGTTTATTGTTCGGCCAAACAGAACTAATAAACGTCAACAAAACTCTCACACAGTTTTTCACAACGTTTATAGTTCAACTGATTTTTATGGCCCCTGCAACAGAACGTCTATGTAACTTCCGTTGCATCGCACTCTTGTACGTAAAGTAATTCTATGCATCTTATCTACTTTACGCCTTTGTGCCTTAGCGGTAAAAAAAATAATTATGGACATCAGAAAAGAACTCGAAAAAAGAATCCTCGTCATTGATGGCGCTATGGGCACCATGATCCAGCGTCATCATTTAACCGAAGCCGATTACCGGGGCGAACGGTTTAAAGACTGGCATGTGGATGTGAAGGGAAATAATGATCTCTTATCTATTACACAGCCCGCCATTATCAAAGACATTCATAAGCAATACTTAAATGCCGGGGCTGATATTATTGAAACCAATACATTCAACAGCCAGGCTGTATCACTTGCCGATTATGAAATGCAAAGCCTGGCGTATGAATTAAATGTTGCTTCCGCTAAAGTGGCAAAAGAAGCAGTGAAAGAAGCAGGCAAACAGGCATGGGTAGCGGGTGCTATTGGGCCCATGAGCAAAACATTATCTCTTTCACCCGATGTTAATAATCCGGGCTACCGTGCAGTAACTTTTGATGAAGTGGCCAATGCATATTATGAGCAGGTAAAAGGTTTGGTTGATGGTGGTGTGGATCTGCTGTTGATTGAAACCATCTTTGATACACTCAATGCCAAAGCAGCCATCTTCGCTATTAAAAAATATTTTCATGAAGCCCACCTAAATCCATCCGCCTTTGGCGGAAGGACTTTGCCATTTGCACAAAGCCAGCCTGGCGAAGAACAAAAATATATTCGAACAGATGAGTCTGTGCAAGGCCAAATCCCTCCGCTAACCGGCGGAGGTGGGGGAGCATTACCTATCATGATCAGCGGAACTATTACTGATGCAAGCGGCAGAACATTAAGCGGACAAACACTGGAAGCATTTTATATTTCAGTAATGCATGCTAATCCATTAAGCGTAGGCTTAAACTGTGCTTTGGGTGCACATGAAATGCGGCCGCATATTGAAGAGCTTTCACAAATTTCAAATTGTTATGTATCAGCTTATCCCAACGCAGGCTTACCCAATGCAATGGGTGAGTATGATGAAAGACCGGAAGATACCGGCCATTATTTAGAAGAATGGGCCAAAGAAGGTTGGGTGAATATTGTTGGTGGGTGCTGCGGTACCACACCAGATCATATTAAACATATTGCAGATCATGTAAGAAAAATAAAACCAAGAGAATTGCCGGTGGTAGAAGAAATAATATAAACCGCTAAGGCACAAAGACGCAAAGAAAAGTTAAGTTTAACCTCTGTGCTTCCGTGTCTCCGTGGCAACTAAAAAAAATTATGACCGTTATTAAACCATATTCAAGATTCAGCGGGTTGGAACCATTGATCGTTCGTCCTGAAACAAACTTTTTAAATGTTGGTGAACGTACCAACGTAACCGGTTCAAAAAAGTTTGCACGCCTCATCAGGGAAAATAAATACGAAGAAGCATTGAGTGTTGCAAGGCAACAGGTAGAAAACGGAGCACAGATCCTTGATGTAAATATGGATGATGCTTTGCTGGACGGTGTACAGGCTATGACCACTTTCATCAACCTGATACAGAGTGAACCGGACATTGCAAAAATTCCGGTTATGCTTGATTCATCAAAATTTGAAATCATTGTTGCAGGGTTGAAATGTGTGCAGGGAAAAAGCATTGTAAACTCTATCTCCATGAAAGAAGGAGAAGCAAAGTTCATTGAACAGGCTGAAATTTGCCGCATGTACGGCGCATCCGTAATTGTGATGGCTTTTGATGAAGCGGGACAAGCTGATACAAAAGAAAGAAAAGTTGAAATCTGTCACCGTGCTTACAAAATTCTTACAGACAAAGTGGGTTACGATCCGCAGGACATTATTTTCGATCCCAATATTTTTGCTGTAGCAACCGGTTTAGAAGAACATAATAATTATGGCGTTGATTTTATTGAAGCAACCAAAGAAATCAAACAACTGATGCCATTGGCAAAAATCAGTGGTGGTGTAAGTAATCTTTCGTTCTCTTTCCGTGGCAATGAACATGTACGTGAAGCCATGCACAGTGTGTTTTTATATCATGCCATTAAAGCGGGTATGGATATGGGCATTGTGAATGCAGGACAGTTGGTAGTGTATGATGAAATTGAACCAAAGCTGAGAGAGTTGTGTGAAGATGTAATTCTCAACCGGCATAATGATAACAACGAAGCCACAGAAAAACTAATTGCCTTTGCTGAAACAGTAAAAGCAAAAGGAAAAGAAACCGTAAAAGATGAAAGCTGGAGAAATGAACCTGTTGAAAAACGGTTGGCACACTCTTTAGTAAATGGTATTACCGATTACATTGATGCAGATACAGAAGAAGCAAGATTGAAATATGCCAGGCCGCTTGAAGTAATTGAAGGACCGCTGATGGCGGGCATGAATACAGTGGGTGATTTGTTTGGCGCCGGTAAAATGTTTTTACCGCAGGTAGTTAAGTCGGCCCGTGTAATGAAAAAATCGGTAGCCATTCTTACACCTTATATTGAACAGGAAAAAGAAGACATCAAACAAGCCCATTTAGCAGCAGGTACAGTAAACGAAGAAGGAGCCGGCGCTGCAAAAATATTATTGGCAACAGTAAAAGGCGATGTGCATGATATAGGCAAAAATATTGTGGGTGTGGTACTTGGCTGTAATGGTTATAATATTATTGATCTGGGTGTAATGGTTGCAGCCGATAAAATTTTAGATACGGCACAAAAAGAAAAAGTTGATATTATTGGTTTGAGTGGTTTGATCACGCCTTCGCTTGATGAAATGGTACACATAGCCCATGAAATGAAACGCAGGGGTATGAAACAACCATTGTTGATTGGCGGTGCAACCACTTCACGCATGCACACGGCTGTAAAGATCAATCCACAGTATGATGAAGGAGTGGTTCATGTACTGGATGCAAGCCGAAGTGTAACAGTGGCGGGAAGTTTGTTAAGCAAAGATCAAAAACCTGCTTTCCTGCAAAAGATACAGGCAGAATATGAAAAGCTAAGAGATGACTTCAACAATAAAAAAGTGGTGAAACAATTTTTGCCATTTACCGAAGCACAGAAAAATAAAACAAAAATTAATTGGACAAACTTCGCCCCTGTTGTTCCAACATTTACCGGGGCAAAACAACTTGATAATTATAATCTTGCTGAGATCAGAAAGTATATTGACTGGCAACCCTTTTTCATTGCATGGGAACTGCATGGAAAATTCCCTGCTATTTTAAGTGATGCAGTTGTTGGAACAGAAGCAACCAAACTTTACAATGATGCCAATGCACTGCTTGATAAAATTGTAACAGAAAAATGGTTAACAGCAAAAGGAACCATTGGTTTTTGGCCGGCAAATAGTGATGGTAAGGATACGGTTAGTGTATTAGTTCAAAATAACCCTGTTGAAGAAAATAAAACTGCAGAAAACAGCAGAGGCCAAACTCCCCTCTTGAGAGGGGCTGGGGGTGTGTCATGGAAAGATAGAATTGTAAAATACAATCCGGCTTTAAAACAATTGGCAAGAGAGCTTCGTAATAACAGTACAAAAAGTGAAATACATTTCTGGAATGCAGTAAAAGCCAAGCAATTTAAAGGTCTCGATTTTCACAGGCAAAAACCAATTGGAAATTATATTGCTGATTTTTATTGCCCTGTAATTAATCTTGTTATTGAACTTGATGGAAAAACGCATCATGATCAGGAAATCATTAATAAGGATCAGGAAAAAGAAATTTATTTTAATAGTATTGGTTTAAATGTATTGAGGTTTGATGATGCTTATGTTTTAAAAAATATCAATGCAGTTCTTGAAACTCTTGAACTTTATGTTGATGCTTTTGCAAAGAAAAATGCTGATGACTTTAAGCAATTTGGTGATGACACACCCCTAAATCCCCTCTCCAGAGGGGACTTCCAGCTGCAGAACCCAAAAACAACTGTATCTTTTTCTTCAGATGAAGATGATAACTCATCATACATTGTTCAGTTGGAATTCCTTCGTCAGCAAATTAAAAAAGCAGAAGGTCAGCCGAATCTTTCATTAGCTGATTTTATTAAACCGGCTACAAATGCAGAGGTTTTAAAAGTCTCCGCCTCCGGGGGAGATTTAGAGGGGGCTGACTATATTGGCGCATTTTCAGTTACCATGAAAGGTATTGAAGAACACATCAAACGTTTTGAAGCAGCACATGATGATTATAATAAGATTATGCTGCAGGCATTGGCTGATCGTTTGGCAGAAGCTTTTGCTGAAGTGTTGCATCAACGTACAAGAAAAGAATTTTGGGGTTACGCAAAAGATGAAACGTTGAGTAATGAAGATTTAATTAAAGAACAATACAGTGGCATACGCCCGGCACCAGGCTATCCTGCCTGCCCCGATCATACAGAAAAATACAAACTGTTTGATATGTTAGGTGGCGAAGAAGCAACAGGTATTCATTTAACGGAATCATTGGCGATGTATCCTGCATCATCGGTTTGTGGATGGTACTTTGCTCATCCCGAATCAAAATATTTTGGCGTTGGAAAAATTGAAAAAGATCAGTTGAAAAATTATGCCGAAAGAAAAGGAATGAGTTTAGAGGATGCAACGAGATGGTTAAGACCGATTTTAGAATAAATACAAAGCCCCTGAAACGGGCAATGTTATTAAGTTAAGGATTTATGCTGCTGCTGTAGGTATGCCATACTTTAAACATGCTGATGAATTTCATCATTCTGCTATAAGTATGGCATACCTGTTACTCTGTGTTTATTCTGCCTTGCCTTATGTGACAGCCTCTTTCCAAATCATTTTCTCCCTGCCTTATATTTTTTAATATTCTTTAAATCATCCGCTCCTGCCGGCATCAAACTCACGGCACAACCACCCCCTGCTGCCAGTTTTAAATTCAGGTTTGTTTTACTATCTACAATAAATTTTTCAATTATATAAGCTTCAGGATTGTTTTGCCAGTGAGCAGTATCTGCATCACGGTAAATGGTTGCCACGTATGGTTTCCCGGCATCAAGAAAGCTGAGCGTTTCGGTAAAACTTCTTGTATTCTCATCTGTTACAGCTCCCAAAAACCAATTGCCCTTTCCCTTTTCTTTTCTTGCTACAACAATATAATCACCTGGTTCAGCTTCCAGCACTTTGGTATCATCCCAATCAACCGCAACATCTTTAATAAACTGAAATGCATCGGGCCTTGCTTCATAATTTTCTATCAGATCTGCTGCCATTTGTAAGGGACTGTACATGGTTACATATAAGGCAAGCTGCTTGGCCAATGTTGTATGAACCTGGTAGGTTGATGATGGATTATAATAACTCATTTTAATTTTAAAAATGCCCGGTGTATAATCCATTGGCCCACCCATCAAACGTGTAAAAGGCAAAATGGTTTCATGTTCAGGCGGGTTCCCTCTGCTCCATGCATTAAACTCATTTCCCCTTGCTGCTTCGCATGCCAGCCAGTTGGGATAAGTGCGATGTAATCCTGTTGGCCTTACAGGCTCATGTGCATCAAGCATAATTTCATATCCCGCCATTTTTTCTGCAACACGTACATAATGCTTAACCATCCACTGCCCATCGTGATGTTCGCCTCTTGGAATTATATAACCAACATAACCCGTTTTTACAGCATCCATACCATGCTGTTTCATAAATCTGAAAGCAGTATCCATGTAACGTTCATAGTTGGTAACCGATGCAGAAGTTTCATGATGCATAATAATCTTCACGCCTTTTTGTTTTGCATAAGCGCTTAAGTAATTTATATCATAGTCAGGATAAGGAGTTACAAAATCAAACACATCTTCCTTCCAGTTTCCAAACCAGTCTTCCCAGCCTGTGTTCCAGCCTTCAACCAAAACGCCTTCTATTTTATTTGCTGCAGCAAAATCAATATACCTTTTTACATTGGCGGTTGTAGCGCCGTGTTTACCAGAAGCTTTATCCCAGGAACTTTTTCCAACATGCATTTCCCACCAAACGCCAACCATTTTTTGCGGTTTGATCCATGATGGATCTTTAATTTTTGAAGGCTCATTTAAGTTAAGGATCATCTTTGAATTTAAAATATCTGCAGCTTTATTGCTTACAATAATTGTTCGCCATGGAGTAACAGCAGGTGTTTGCAGATAAGCAAGATTACCAACTGCATCCGGTACAAGATGTGCATTGAGCGTAAATGTATTTTTATCTATAACAAGATTCATTGCAGGATAATTAACCAATGCCGCTTCATGAATATTGATATAAAGACCATCATCTGTTTTCAGCATCAATGGTGTTTGCACTGCATTTTTATCAAAAAAACGTTTGGCCGAAATTTCAGTATAAGTATTGCTTACTGATGCATCTGCTTCGCTCAGCTTTGTGGTTGAGTAGAAAAATTCGTTGGTATTATAATCACCCGGTATCCAGAAAGCTTTGTGATCTGCCACAAGATGAAATTGCGTTTCTTCCTTTTCAACAATGAAATGGTTTAAATTCTGCTGCGCAGGAAACTCGTACCTGAAGCCAACCCCGTCATCAAATACACGGAATACAATTTTCAAAATTCTGTTGGTTGTTTTTTGTTGAAGTGTTACCAAAAGCTGGTTATAATGATTACGAATGGTTTTCACTTCTCCCCACACAGGGTTCCAGTTTTCATCTGTAACTGATGTCTCTGCTTTTTCAACATTGAAATTGTTTTTCAGGGCATCGTTGTTTTTCAAAACAAATCCCATTGCCGATTTATCAAGAATCGTTTTGCCGTTAAACTGTGCCGAATAGAACGGTTCACCTTTTTCATTCAATTCAAATAACACAGAAATATTTCCGGATGGGGAAAAAACAGTTTGCGAAAAAGCAGGGAGCACAAAGGTGAAACAAAAGGCAATAAATAAAAATGAGCGTTGCATAAACTCTTATTAATAAAATGATGAAATTTGTACTGTTATAAAATGTATTCGAAATTAGTTAAACAACCGGTAACATGAGAATAATCTCTTACAATGTAAACGGAATACGGGCGGCAATTAAAAAGGGGCTGATAGAATGGCTTAAAACCAACCCTGCCGATATTATTTGTTTACAGGAAACCAAAGCACAGAAAGAAGATGTAGATCCTAAACTCTTTAACGAACTGGGTTATCATGCTTACTGGTTCAGCGCACAAAAGAAAGGATACAGTGGTGTGGCTGTATTTACCAAAATAAAACCCGATCATGTTGAATACGGCAACGGGCACGGCCCCAGTGATGATGAAGGCAGAGTAATTCAGTTGGATTTTGGAGATATCCGTTTAATCAATACTTATTTCCCCAGCGGCACCAGTGGTGATGAGCGGCAGGATTTTAAATACAAATGGCTGGATGAATATTACAAATGGCTCAATCAGTTAAAAAAGAAACATCCCAAATTAATTCTGTGCGGCGATTACAATATTGCTCACAATGAAATTGATATTCATGACCCCAAAGGCAATAAAAAATCCAGCGGATTTTTACCGGAAGAAAGGGAATGGATGACGAAATTTTTAAGCAGCGGCTGGATTGATACATTCCGTGAATTTCATCCCGAACCACATCGCTACAGTTGGTGGAGCCAGCGCTTTCCTAGTGTGCGTTTAAATAACAAAGGCTGGCGCATTGATTATATCAATGTAACAGAACCCTTGAAAAAAAATCTGAAAGACGCTGAAATTTTTCCTGATATTAAACACAGTGATCATTGTCCTGTGTATCTTGAACTGAAATTAAAATAAGATGATCATTTATAATGTAACATCAAAAATTGATTGGAGCATTCATGACCAATGGGTGAAATGGATGCAGGAAGAACATATTCCTGAAGTGATAGCCACGGGTTGTTTTACACATGCACAACTGTTGCGCTTAATAGAAACAGATGAAACAGAGGGGCCAACTTATGCAGCACAATTTTTTGCAGAAATTAAAACACAACAGGATTTGTATATTGAAAAATTTGCTCCTTCACTCCGGCAAAAAACTTTAAAAAAATGGGGCAACCTGTTTATTTCTTTTCGCAGCACCATGCAGGTTGTTAACTAATTGTGGATAAGAAATAAATTCATTTCTCACCCGGATTTTAATTGTACATTCTTTCAAAACCCTTTGCAGGCAAGGTTTTCAAAAGACAGTTTGCTGAAACTCTTTGCAGCAAAGAGTTTCAGCAGCTTTTCCTTTTTTGCCCCATCATATACCAATTCCTGCCGCTTTGTACAACCCTTGCCCAATAAGGTTTTTAGCTGATTTTTTTGAAAATTTTTTTCGTTGAAAAAAATTTTGTTGCAATGTAAAAGCATCTATATTTGTTCCACTTAAATTTTCTCACTATGAACAAAGCTGAATTAGTTGCAAAGATTGCCGATGATGCCGGCGTATCTAAAACACAGGCAAATGCTGCATTAGATTCTTTAATTGAAGCTGTTACCAAAACATTGAAAGGTGGCGGTAAAGTTACACTGGTTGGTTTCGGAACTTTCTCTGTTACCAAGCGTGCTGCACGTATCGGTCGTAACCCTCAAACAGGTGCAACCATCAAAATTAAAGCTAAGAAAGTTGCCAAGTTTAAAGCTGGTAAAGAATTAGCTTCAAAACTCTAATTCCTTAACATTCTTCTGAAAGAGCAGGAAACAAAAAATGTTTCCTGCTCTTTTTGTTTTAAGGTTTTTGAAGAGAGGTATAATTCTGCTACCTTCACCTGCAAATTAAACATCAAATAATTATTACTATGGGAAGAGGCGATAAAAAAACTGCAAAAGGAAAACGTTTTCAGGGATCATTCGGCAAAAGCCGCCCGGCAAAAGTTGTAAAGAAAGCTGCTCCTAAAAAAGACGCAAAAAAAGCGTAAGCAAACATTCATAAAAAGGTATGAAGTGTTCCGTTATACGGCATGCTTCATACTTTTTACATTTATGGGGCCAGGCGTTCTCTTACCCAACTGCCATCATCCTGCAATGTGTATTGAATGCGATCATGCAGCCTGCTGCTGCGGCCCTGCCAAAACTCAATGATCACGGGCTTTACACGATAACCTCCCCAATGCGGAGGACGGGTAATTTTTTCACTGCTGAATTTTTCTGTCAGCTCTTTTACTTTATGTTCAAGCCATGTACGGTTGGCTATAACATGACTTTGTGGCGATGCCCATGCTCCTATTTGCGAACCGGTTGGTCGTGATAAAAAATAATCTTCACTTTCTTTTTCACTCACTCTTTCAACCATGCCGGTAATACGCACCTGGCGTTCCAGTTCTTTCCAGAAAAAAAGTAAACTTGCTCTTGGATTTTCGGCCAGTTGCTGCCCTTTATAACTTTCATAATTGCTGAAGAACACAAAACCTCTTTCATCATATTCTTTCAGTAACATAATTCTTGCAGACGGAACCCCCTCCATGGAAGCTGTTGCAAGCGTCATAGCATTTACTTCATCAATTTCAGATTCAATTGCCTGCTGCCACCAATCAGCAAACTGTACAAAGGGAGAAACATCAAGATCGGCTTCATTCAGGGTTTTTAATGAATAGTCACGCCGGATATCAGCTATAGAAGGCATTGTAAAAAATACTTTAATATGCATCAAAGCTAAATAAACAAGAGCATAATTGATTAACTTATTTATGGATTTTGGCCGCCGGAAATACGTGCCAGCATGATTTCAATTTCAGAAAGGCGGGATAATTGCGACTCTAATTTTTTATTATGATCTGATACCTGCTGCAGATCTTTATTCAGCTCTTCCAAAAACTCATTGCGTTTGTTGAGCTGCTGCCTTTGCAGGTTAGATTCCTTTAGTTTGCTTTCATATTCTGTAATAACCTGCGACAGCCTGGAATTTTCTTCCACCATATCTCTGTGCTTTATACGCAGATCATTTAATTCAACAGACAACAAATGATTGGCTTCTTCCAACTCATCATTCATCAGTGCATGCGTTTGCGGAACAGCAAGCTGTTGCTCTACTTTCAAAAGTTTGGATTGAATTTCACTAAACTCATCATAAGCTGTTGCAAGCCTGTTTTTCATTTCCTGTGTTAAAACTGTTTGCTGGCGTATGCTGTTCAGCTCTCCTTCCTTTTCCGTTACTGTTCTCCGCAACTGTTGAAGCTGTTCATTTAAAAACTGGTTTTGCTGCAACGTTGTTTGATGTTGCTCCTCTACTTTTCCCAGCAACTCAACCTGGCCTAATAATTTTGTGATGCTTTGATTGTGCTGTAATAAATGATCCTGTGCCGATTTGAGTTGAGCAAGATAGGCAGCCTGTGAAACTTCCCCTTCAACAAGTATTGCTGCAACAGGTATTTCTTTTTGTTTCTGCATCAGCTCCCGGTTCAAAGCCTTTGTTTCTTCCAGTTCTTCCAGTACTATTTTTTCATTCTCCTTTGCATGTTCCAGTTCCTTCTGCAAATGCTCACCTGTTTCATTCTGATGCTCCAGGATATTGTAATATTTCATTCTCCAGTCGTGTGCTTCCTTTTCATATTTCTCTACATCCAATTCATGATCAAACTGGCTGCCGTGGCGTATGTTCCAGAAATAATGAATCACAAAGCCCAGCACCATTGCTCCAATCTGGAACATCACAATTTCTGCAATGGAAATCTGGATAGCAAGTAGTGTGGTAAGCATGGTGTGATGATTTTTGTTTGCAAACGATCAACAGATAATTGCAATTGAAAGTTAGCAGCTAAAGAAGAACTGTGAAAGCAGGTTTTGAAATTTTTATCCCCAAACAACTGTTTAGTTGTGTATAGTTATCCATTTACAAGAGTTCCCACCTTCTCACCGGTAACCACACGCTTGAGATTGTTAGGTTTGTTCATATCAAACACTATGATGGGAAGATTGTTTTCCATGCAAAGCGTAAACGCTGTCATATCCATTACCCGTAAATTTTTGCTCAAACATTCCTGGAAAGTAACCGAATCATATTTTGTGGCAGTGGGGTCTTTTTCAGGATCGGCAGTATAAATTCCATCCACTCTTGTTCCTTTCAGAATTACATCTGCATTAATTTCAATTGCCCGTAAAGAACCGGCGGTATCTGTTGTGAAATAAGGATTGCCGGTGCCTGCGCCAAAAATTACCACACGACCTTTTTCCAAATGACGGATGGCACGGCGGCGGATATAAGGTTCAGCAATCTGCTCCATTTTGATGGCACTTTGCAAACGGGTATATACACCGGCTTTTTCAAGCCCGGCCTGCAGGGCCATTCCATTAATTACTGTTGCCAGCATGCCCATATAATCACCATGCGCCCGTTCAATTCCCGTTTCAGCTTCGTTCATACCACGGTAAATATTGCCACCGCCAATAACAATGGCTACCTGCACGCCCAGTTCAATAATACTTTTGATGTCTTTTGCATACTGCGTAATAACTGCGGAATCCATTCCGAAGTTCTTATCGCCCATTAAAGCCTCACCTGAAAGTTTGAGAAGTATGCGTTTGAATTTTGGATGCATGCTGCGAAGATACTACTACGCTCATTAGATAGGTTACATAATTTTTGATTTTCTCCAATGAATTCAATCATTGTTTTGTTGTGTAAGCTACGTAGTACTCAGTAGAATGATTTGGGTTTGGGAAAAAGGGTTTATCTGCTATAAAAAAATCCTCCCTTGAAACCGGGAGGATTTTTTTTTAAACATAAATACGTTCAATGGCATCTTTATATTTTTCCATGATCACTTTGCGTTTGAGTTTGAGTGTGGGAGTTAACTCACCGCCATCAACCGTCCATTCATTGGCACAGAGTTCAAATTTTTTGATCTGCTCCACATGATTGAACTCCCGGTTAAATTCTTCTACAATATTTTTGAACATTTCAAGCACAGCCGGGTTACGAACCAGGTCGTGCACGGTTCCAAAACTGATATTGTTTTGTTTAGCCCAAATTTTCAGGTTGTCAAAAGAAGGAACAATGAGTGCGCCTGCAAACTTCCGTTCGGGACCCACAACAATCATTTGCTCAATGAACTTGCTTTCTTTCATTTTATTTTCAATGGGCTGGGGCGCTACATATTTACCACCGCTTGTTTTAAAGATTTCCTTTTTACGATCAGTGATCTTTAAAAATTTATCATCCACCATAATACCAATATCGCCTGTATGAAAGTATCCATCTTTATCAATCACTTCTGCAGTAAGATCGGGACGTTTGTAATAGCCCATCATTACATTATCGCCACGGCAAACGATTTCACCATCCTGTTCAATCTTAACTTCCACTCCATTGATAATGGTTCCTACAGTTCCAAACTTTCTGTTTTTTGGATTGAAGCGATTAATAGAAATAACAGGTGAAGTTTCAGTTAACCCGTACCCTTCCATAATGGGCATTTTGCCTGCAGAAAATATTTTTAACAACCGAACCTGGCAGGCGGCAGCACCTGTAATGATTGCTTTTATTTTTCCGCCCAACCCTTCACGCCACTTTTTAAAGATGATTTTATTTGCCACTGCCAATTGAATATTGTACCACACACCCTGGTTTTTTCCTACTTCAAAACGGCTGCCCACATCCACTGCCCAGAAAAACAATTTACGTTTAATGCCCGTCAGCTCCTGTCCTTTGCCCATGATGCGTTCATATACTTTTTCCAGCAACCGGGGTACAGTTGTAAATACAGAAGGCTGCACTTCTTTTAAATTGTCACCAATTTTTTCTAAACTCTCAGCGTAGTAAATTGACACCCCGTTAAAGAGGTAGATGTAAGTAACCATCCGTTCAAAAATATGATTGAGCGGAAGAAAACTGAGCGCTTTATCGCCCGGTACACAAAACTCTTCAAACACTTCATTGCTGGCAATTACATTACTCAGAATATTTTTATGACTGAGCATTACACCTTTGGGAGTACCTGTTGTTCCTGATGTATAGATGATTGTAACCATATCCTCATAACCAACTTTAGCCGCCATAGTTTCCAATGCAGCAATATTCTCAGCAGTTGCTTTGCTTTTCACTTCTTCCCAATGCAGGGAAGGCTGTATATAATTAAAAGTAAAAACAGCCTGCACACTTGGTACTTTGCTGCGGATGCTTTGTATTTTATCGTATAGCTCCTTATCACTTACAAAAACCAATTTCACTTCAGCATCATTCAACACAAATTCCAGTTCGTTCACTGACAATGTTGGGTAGATGGGAACAAGAACAGCTCCTGTTTTTTGTACAGCCAGATCCAGGAACATCCACTCCGGGCGGTTGCTGCTGATAACAGCAATTTTATCTCTGCGTTCAATGCTCATATCATTACCGCTGATACCGAGATGAATTAAACCGGCGGCCAGTTTATCAACAATATCTTTTACCTCTGCCGTACCGTACTTACGCCAGATGCCGCCTTCTTCTTTGGCAGCAAACATATCTTCTTTGGGAAATTTCTCTAATTGTACATCAATACAATCAAACAGTCGTTTTGGATTCATATAGCATGCAGTTGAGTAATTATGAAATACTGTACCCTTGTTTTGGAAAAGGAAGTTAAGGAGAATTACGCAATGCTGTTACAAAAAAAAATCCCGCTTTTCAGCGGGACTTCGGTAATTAATTTACTGCTTTGTAATATTGGCCTGCGGGCACTTTAAATAGTTTTGATTTTTGAAACCGGGTAAACTCACTGTACTGTTCTGCATTCAGCTTTGTCCAGTTATCATATTTCGCCAAATCACCGGCGGCTTCAAATATCCACTGGTTATAGGCATCAAACATTCCTTCCTGCAACAATTGTTTCTGATGATCATACAAACGGAAAGGAAACTTAGCTGCATACTGTTTATTCCAGTCAAGCAAAAATCTTGTTCTCAGCATCGTTAATGTTTCGGTTGTTATACCAATGCTGATGACGGAACTGTTTTGGTTCATAACAGATGTAAAGGCTTCGGTAAATTCATTTTTATTTTTAGAAGGTTTTGTTTTGGGGTCATTTACAAAGAATTTTTTATAGCCATCCAGCAACAAACTTTTAATCTCTGCTGTTTTGCTGCTGTAACTTTCCATATTGATAAAGATCTCACCATAAACCAATGCCCACACTTTATCGGTTGTAAAAAAATAATAGCGTGAAGCATAATAATAGTTGCCGGCATAACTTGGGTCGTTTTTAATTCCAAGTTCCCACTGTTCAATACAGGTGAAATTTTCATTCATCATCCACAACAGTTCGCCATACTCAGCATATAAAGCTCCGCTGTTGGGGTATTTTTTCAATGCTTTACGGTACATTTTTTCACCCTCTTTTGATTCCTGCAACGCTTTGTAAATATTGCCTGCTACCTGGTACACCTGTACATCGGCATCATCACGCTCCACCAATGGCTTTATTGTTTCTTTTGCTTTTGCAAAATCACGCTGGTAATAATAAGTAAGCGCAAGGTCTTTTTGAATGGCAATGTTACCGGGTTCTTTTGCCAATGCTTTATTCAATACCAATACGGCATTGCTCCAATCGCCGCCACGCATAAATTGTTTGCCCGTTTCATGTAACTGAGCAGCATCGGGTTCCTGTGCCATTACCCAAACAGATAAAAAAAGGAAACTGAAGATGAAAATTATTTTTTTCATGATGCTGTAAAAGTAATTTAAAAAGATGCGTTGCAATACCGGCTGCTTCAATTTCTGAAATAATTATGATTCGTTGTAAATGAGGTGTGTAAGCAAACCATCTCTCAGCTTGGGTTCAAACCAGGTGCTCTTGGGCGGCATTACATTACCACTGTCAGCAATATCAAACAACTGATCCATAGTAACAGGATATAAACTGAAAGCAATTTTCATTTCGCCACTGTCCACCCTTTTCTGCAATTCGCCCAGGCCACGGATGCCGCCAACAAAATCAATCCGTTTATCGGTACGCTGATCTTTAATGCCCAGATGTTTATCTAAAATATTGTTAGCAAGAATGGATACATCCAAAACCCCGATGGGATCATTGCTGTACGTTCCTTCTTTAGCTGTGAGCTGGTACCAGTTGCCATCGGCATACATACCAAATACGTGCAGTTGATCGGGCTTGAAAGCATCTTTACCAATCATACGGCAATCAAAATCAGCCGACAGTTTTTCAATCAGCTCATTCAACGTTAATCCGTTCAAATCTTTTACCACACGGTTATAATCAAGGATCTGCAATTCACCGGCAGGAAATAAAGTGGTTAAAAAATACATGCTTTCATCCGTTGCATCTTCACCCAGTGCTGCATGCACTTTTGCTGCTGATGCTGCACGGTGATGACCATCGGCAATATAAGTTTGCGGAACCTGCTTTTTAAAAATAGCAGAAATGGTTTTAATGATCTTATCATCATTCACAATCCAGATGCTGTGTTGAATATCATCATCGGCAATAAAATCATAAATAGGGCTTTTATCTTCTTTCCATTTTGCAATGAGTTCATTCATTTCTTCCACATCACGATAAGCTAAAAACACATTGCCCGTTTGTGCACCGCTTATTTTAATATGATTGATGCGATCCTGTTCTTTATCGGGCCTTGTGAATTCGTGTTTTTTGATTATATCATTCTCATAATCTTTCACGGCGCTGCCGCAAACCAAACCCGTTTGGCTTCTGCCATGCATGATTAACTGATAAATATAATAACAGGGTTTGCTTTCACGAAACAAAACATCCCGCTGCATAAAGGCATTCAGGTTTTCTTTTGCTTTTGCATACACTTCATCTGCATAAGGATTTACATCTTCGGGCAAATCAATTTCGGGTTTTGTAATATGTAAAAAAGAATAAGGATTGCCTTGTGCTTCTTCTTTTGCCTCTTTACTGTTTAATACATCGTAAGGACGTGCCGCCACCTGTTTTGCAAACTGAGCCTGCGGACGCAACGCCTTGAAAGGAACTATTGTAGCCATAATGTTTTTCTTACTAACGGGCTGCAAAGAAAAGGAATTTTTGGGGGATGGGCGGAAGGATGTTCTCCAATATGCCTGAAAACCGGCTTATTTACTGCTTATTACCCTGATTTAGCCAGATATTAAGGTTATGAAAGAACCAGGTTAAAAATTAAACATTTAAAAAACTAACTTTGAAAAAAGGCTTTTATGAACTCTACTGAACGTAGAAAAAAATTACACACATACATTGCCGATATTGATGACAAAAAAGTATTGGCTATGCTCACTTTACTGGAAAGCGAAGTTAAGTATGAAACAAAAACCGTGTATTCAGAAAAGGATAAAGAAGATATAAGGCTTCGTGAAAAAAACCGTTTAAACGGCAAGAGCAAAACCTATACGTTGACAGAAGCCCGGAGATTATTCAAGAATAAAAAAGAAAAATAATTTGCCTTTTCAAATCATTTTTCAAACTGAAGCATTAGTTGATGTACAGGAAGCTTACCAGTGGTACGAAGATCAATTGCCTGAACTGGGAGAAGACTTTTTATCAGAGCTTAACGATATTCTTGAAAAACTCAAACGGAACCCTCAGCATTTTGGATTTGCCTTTGATGATTTCAGGGATGTGCTACTGAAACGATTCCCTTACTTAGTTGTGTATAAAATTGAAGGCAGAATTGTATATATCAACTCAGTGAAACATACAAAACGAAAACCCATTTAGTTACAAGCGTCCTCATTAAAACCTTTATCAGCACTGCTTTTGAGCAAAGTTTTTGATGAGCGAAACAATTGCTTCCACGCTGCTCATGGGCAACGCATTGTACAGGCTTATGCGGAAACCACCCACACTCCTGTGACCCTTTACACCATACATTCCATTGTCTTTACACAACTGTAAAAAATCTTTTTCGAGTTGTTCATTTTTCATGGTGAACACCACATTCATCTTACTCCTGTCTTCTTTTGCAACCGGTAAGTTGATGAACGGGATCTGTTCCAATGTTGAATAAAGCAACTCTGCTTTCCGGTTATTGATCTTTTCAATGGCAGCAACACCTCCCTGCGCTTTTAACCAACGCAACGTAAGCATGGCCACATACACCGCAAATACGGGTGGTGTGTTGAGCATACTTTCTTCTTTGATATGATTGCGGTAATCGAGAATGGTTGGAAGCGTACGTTCCACTTTACCCAATATGTTTTTATTGACCACAACTAAGTTTACACCCGCAGCCCCCATATTTTTTTGAGCGCCTGCATAGATAAGATCAAACTTATTGAAATCGAGTTCACGACTTAAAATATCACTGCTCATATCTGCCACCAAAGGAACACCGCAATTATATGGCAACTGATGCCATTGCGTACCGGCAATGGTTTCATTGGTTGTAATGTGCAGGTAAGCCGCAGTTGGCGGCACAGCAATATTTTTTGGAATAGATTTATAATTAGTTTCTTTTGATGAGCCAACAATTTCTACATGGCCAAACAGTTTGGCTTCTTTAATTGCTTTTACTGCCCATGTTCCCGTTTCGGTATAAGCGGCCACTTCATTTTCATTGAGCAGGTTCATAGGTACCTGCATAAACTGTGTGGTGGCGCCGCCATGTAAAAACAACACTTCATGATCATTGCCCAACTGCATGAGTTCTTTTACCAAAGCTCTTGCTTCGCTCATTACTGCTTCAAACAAAGGCGTGCGGTGGCCAATTTCTAAAATAGATAAACCACTGTTATTGAAGTTGAGAACAGCTTCACTTGCCTGCTGAAAAACTTCCTTTGGTAAAATGGATGGCCCTGCGTTGAAATTGTGCATCATGCGGCAAATTTAAAGTATTCGGACAGAACGGGGGTGGAAGGAGTTGCTTGCCACGTATTGTTTACCCCGTCTGATGGCACATCGGCCGGGGATTCAACAACAATGCATCACTGCGTACAAAATCACAAGTTTGAAAAACCCTAATTCTTGTTGTAAATTGAAACATGACAAGAATTGCATTGCGCCTGTTGCATCATCAAAATAAAGATTGGATTGGTATTTATTTTAAAAACCTGGCCTCAATCAACTCTATCATAAAAAAACAAACAGGGGCAAGATGGAGTACTACTCATAAATGCTGGTACATTCCACTTAAAAAGCAAGCGTATAAAAATTTAGTTGCAGCGCTTGAAGGAAATGCAATGTGCGATGATGCTGAATTAAAGTTTTCTTTGCAAAAGCAAAAAACACAACAACCTGAAATACGTGCTGCGTACAAAATAACCAGGCCTACAAGGGCAGAAGAAACGCTACCATCCGGTTTAAATGCAGCAAACAAAGAAGCATTGCGCAGTTATATTGAACAACTGAAACTCAAAGCATACAGCATTGCCACCATTAAAACTTACAAGAATGAATTTTTGCAGTTACTGCAAATCCTGAAACAGAAAGAGGTGAATGATTTAACTGTTGATGATTTAAAACGCTACATGGTTTTTGCAATGGAAAAAAAGGGCATTAGTGAAAACACAGCGCACAGCAGGTTGAATGCGTTAAAATTTTACTTTGAACAGGTACTGGGAAGAGAAAAGTTTTTTTGGAAGATACCGAGGCCGAAGAAGCAATTGCAATTACCCCGTTTTTTTAACCAGGAAGAAATTACAGCTATCATTAAATCTGCAGGAAATATTAAACACAAAACAATGTTGATGCTTGCCTACAGTTCAGGCCTCAGGGTAAGTGAAGTTGTAAATATTAAAACAAAAGAAATAGACAGCAAACGAATGTGTATTTTAATAAAACAAGCAAAAGGCAAAAAAGACAGGATTGTAACTTTAAGTCCGGTTTTACTTATCATGTTAAGAGAATACTGGAAAACACATAAACCATCAAAAGAAGGTTATCTTTTTCAAGGCCAATATAAAGACGAGCCTTACAGCAGCAGAAGCCTTCAATTGGTTTTGGCTGCCGCTAAAGAAAAAGCAGGAGTAATTAAACCCGGTAGTATTCATGCTCTGCGGCACAGTTTTGCTACACATTTGCTCGACAAAGGAACAGATGTAACAATGATCATGAAACTGTTAGGCCATAATGATATTAAAACAACTTTACGCTATTTACATGTAACAAACCGGGATATGCTGCAAATTATAAGCCCTTTAGATGATTTAAAATTGGATTAGTGCAGTTGTATTTGCGAAAGTTTTAAAACTTTCGCTTTTTTTAGTAACACATTGAAAACAAATCAGTTCAAAAAATTGTCGCAGGCTTTGAAGGCTGAAAACTTTCGCATATATTTGAGTTGAACTAACATCGCCTGTCAAGGCGA
>CAMTVU010000052.1:0-18141 GCA_947085245.1 uncultured Chitinophagaceae bacterium
GACGCCAATACAGATGAACAGAAAATAAAAAGCTGGTAACAACTATAAAAAAGCTATTAGCTTAAAGCTAAAAGCTGAATGCTTAAAACAAATGGGAAGAAAATTACTTTTAGACAAAGCACATATTGAAGGCATCAGGAATTATGATGTGTATCGCCGTGAAGGTGGTTACCGTAGTGTGGAGAAAGCAATTAAAACCATGACTCCCGATGCAGTGATGGAAGAAGTAAAGAAGAGTGGATTACGTGGCAGAGGCGGTGCTGGTTTTCCTACAGGCATGAAATGGAGTTTTTTGGCAAAGCCCGAAGGCGTTCCACGTTACTTAGTAGTGAATGCTGATGAAAGTGAACCCGGCACATTTAAGGACAGATATTTAATGGAGTTTATTCCGCACTTGTTAATTGAAGGAATGATTACTTCTTCTTTTGCAATTGGAAGTAACCGTTCTTACATTTATATACGGGGTGAATATTGGTGGATAAAAAATATTTTAGAACAGGCCATTGCTGAAGCAAAGAATGCAGGTTGGTTAGGAAAAAATATTTTGGGTAGTGGATTTGATTGTGAAATTTATGTTCACCCCGGCGCTGGTGCCTATATCTGCGGAGAAGAGACAGCGCTACTTGAAAGCCTGGAAGGCAAACGTGGTAATCCCCGTTTAAAACCTCCGTTCCCTGCAGTGAAAGGTTTGTGGGGTTGCCCGACTGTTGTAAATAATGTAGAAACTATTGCTGATGTTGTTCCCATTGTAAATGATGGTGGAGATGAATATGCAAAAATTGGAACAGGCAAATCAACAGGTACAAAATTAATTTCAGCTTGTGGTAATGTGGCAAAGCCCGGTGTGTATGAAATTGAAATGAATATTTCTGTTGAAGAATTTATTTATAGTGATGAATATTGTGGTGGTATTGCTAATGGAAAAAGATTGAAAGCATGCATACCCGGTGGTTCATCTGTTCCCATTCTTCCTGCCAATCTTTTATTAAAGACCTCAAAGGGTGAAGCAAGAATGATGACTTATGAAAGTTTAAGTGATGGTGGTTTTGCAACAGGAACTATGATGGGCAGTGGTGGATTTATTGTATTGGATGAAGATCAATGTGTGGTGAAAAATACATATACATTAGCAAGGTTTTATCGTCATGAAAGCTGCGGACAATGTAGTCCTTGCCGTGAAGGAACCGGTTGGATGGAAAAAATTTTGCTGAACATTGAAAACGGAAAAGGGAAGTTGAGTGATATTGATTTGTTGTGGGACATACAAAGAAAGATTGAAGGAAATACTATTTGTCCGTTGGGTGATGCAGCAGCATGGC
Organism: uncultured Chitinophagaceae bacterium; assembly: GCA_947085245.1. Classification (GTDB taxonomy): domain Bacteria; phylum Bacteroidota; class Bacteroidia; order Chitinophagales; family Chitinophagaceae; genus Lacibacter. The sequence goes on from CAMTVU010000052.1 coordinate 1,320, forward strand.
CTGTTGCAGCAGCTATCCGTCATTTCCGGGATGAGTTTGAATGGCATGTAACCAACCCTGCAGAAGCATTGAAACAGAATTATGGATTGGCGAATTATGCAAGGGTGTTGGAAGTGGCGGCAAGTTAGGTTCACGCAAAGGCGCAAAGTTGACGCAAAGCAAAACAAATATGACTGAAAATGAAATATCTAAAATTGTTGTTCAGTTGTGCTTTATGATTCATAAGCAATATGGCCCGGGCTTATTTGAAAGTGTTTATGAAGAGATCTTTTGTTATGAATGGGAGAAGATGGGAATGCCTGTTGTGAGGCAAAAGGGGATTAGAGTAATTCATGATGGGGTAGATATGGGAATTGGTTTTATTCCGGATTTAATTGTTTGTGACAAAGTCATACTGGAGTTGAAATCAATTGAAGTATTAGCAGAAGTTCATTATAAGCAGTTGTTAACTTATTTAAAACTGACAGATTTAAAATTAGGATTATTGATAAATTTCAAAGTTCCATTAATCAAAGATGGGATTCATAGAATTGTAAATAACTTATAAAACTTTAGCGCCTTTGCGTTCACTTTGCGTCTTGGCGTGAAATTAATATGGCTGAAGAAAAAAAATTATTTAAAGTAACCATTGACAACATCACCATTGATGTGGAGCCGGGAACAACCATCCTCAATGCTGCACGTAAAATAGGTGGCGAGGTTGCTCCGCCTGCAATGTGTTATTATACCAAACTGAAAGACAGTGGTGGCAAGTGCCGCACTTGCCTGGTAGAAGTAGCTGTAGGTTCAACAGCCGATCCAAGACCTATGCCCAAGTTGGTTGCAAGCTGCCGTACAACAGTGATGGATGGCATGGTGGTTAAAAATATTACCAGTGATCGTGTAATAGATGCAAGAAATGGTGTGGTTGAATTTTTATTGATCAATCATCCGTTGGATTGTCCCATCTGTGATCAGGCAGGTGAATGTCATTTACAGGATTTGAGTTTTGAACATGGGAAAGGCGCAAGCCGCTACGAATTTAAACGCAGAACATTTGAGAAGCATGATATTGGTCCATACATTCAGTTACACATGACACGTTGCATTTTATGTTATCGTTGTGTGTACGTTGCCGACCAGGTAAGTAATGAAAGAAGACATGGAATTTTAATGCGTGGCGATCATTCAGAAATTGCAACTTACATTGAGAAGAGTTTGGATAATGATTTCATTGGCAACGTCATTGATGTTTGTCCGGTGGGGGCATTAACCGATAAAACATTCCGTTTTAAAAACCGTGTATGGTTTACCAAGCCGGTTGATGCACATTGCAGTTGTGAAAAGTGCAGCGGCGAAGTGCAACTGTGGATGCGTGGTGATGAAGTGTTGCGTGTTACCGCACGTAAAGATGAATGGGGTGAAGTAAAAGATACAACAACCGGAAAGCCGGGCTGGATCTGCAATACCTGTCGTTTTGAACGTAAGAAAGCAAGTGACTGGACTATTGAAGGGCCATCGGTTATCAATCGTCATTCAGTGATTTCACAAGGTCATTATGTTGGTACGCACAAACCAAATGAAACCATTAAAAAAGTAATGGGTGGACGGGATCCCAAATTACTGATGAACATCAAAGATGTAAGTGAAGTGAATCAGGTAGATTTGAGTGAATTGAAAGGGGCTGCAACATCACAGGTATTTAAACAACTTAAGAAAGGAAATTAGTACATGGGACAAAAAGATTCCATAACAAAAATTATTCAAGATTACTTTAGCAGCAAACCTGTAAAAAAGGTATGGTTATTCGGATCTTTTGCACGAAATGATTTTGATGAAAAGAGTGACGTGGATATTTTAGTAGATATTGATTTTACGGGCATGAAATCGGGGTGGGATTTTGTTAACTGGCATTCAGACATTGAAAAGTTGATTGCCCGGAAGGTAGATGTTGTAAGTACAGGCGGTTTGAATGAAAGAATAAAACCTTATGTTGAAAAGGATAAGCAACTGATCTATGCGAAATAAAATTGGCGATAAAGAAAGGTTAGGACATATTCTTGATTCAATTCAGGAAATTGAAATGGCAACAAAAGATTTTTTAAAGAATGAATTTTTGGAAAATCATGTGGTGCGTATTGCTGTAGTAAAATGGCTTGAAATTATTGGTGAGGCAGCAAATATTATTTCTTTAGAAACAAAAGAAAAATCAACTGCTGTGCCATGGAATGAAGTTATTGGGTTCAGGCACGTTGCAGTTCATGAATACTTTGGAGTTGAATTTGAATTAGTATGGAAAATTCTGCAGGATGATTTGGCAGGATTAAAAAAAGAAATTGAAATATTATATAAAGAATTTGAATAAATGGATATGATTTTATTAACCGTTGATTGGGCATTGGTGCTGGAGAAATCACTTTTCATTGCACTCATCATCAGCATATCACTGGTTGTAGCTATGTATGCAACATGGGGCGAACGAAAAATTGCAGCAATTATCCAGGATCGTTTGGGGCCCAACCGTGCAGGTCCGTTTGGTTTGTTTCAGCCATTAGCTGATGGGTTGAAATTATTCATGAAAGAAGAAATCATTCCCAGTGCATCCAACAAATGGTTATTCATTCTGGGCCCGTCATTGGCCATGATTACTGCCATGTTAACCAGCGCAGTAATTCCCTGGGGTGATAAATTGGAATTATTCGGGCGTACTGTTTCTTTGCAGATAGCAGATGTAAACATTGGCGTTTTGTATGTGTTTGGTGTAGTGAGCTTGGGTGTGTATGGAATTATGATAGGTGCCTGGGCCAGTAATAATAAATTTTCGTTGATGGGTGGCCTGCGTGCTGCATCACAAATCATATCTTATGAACTGGCAATGGGTATTGCAATTATAGCTTTAATTATGACATCGGGTACTTTAAGTTTGGGTGAAATGGTAAAGCAACAACAAACCGGCTGGTGGAACTTTTTTATTCAACCCGTTGGTTTCGTCATCTTTTTAATTTGTGCGTTTGCTGAATGTAACCGCACACCTTTTGATTTGGCCGAAGCAGAGAACGAATTGATTGGCGGATACCACTCAGAATATTCAAGTATGAAGCTTGGTTTTTATCTGTTTGCTGAGTACATCAACATGTTCATCAGCAGTGCAATAATGGCAACTTTGTATTTTGGCGGTTATGATATTATTCCATTCTATGATGAAAGTGCATGGGGATTTTCAGCAAATACAATGGCTGCATTGGGAGCATTGGCCTTGTTTGCGAAGATTGTGTTTTTCATTTTCTTTTTCATGTGGGTTCGGTGGACGCTTCCCCGTTTCCGTTACGATCAGTTAATGAATTTGGGATGGAAGAATTTGATTCCGCTTGCATTATTGAATATGCTGGTAACAGCAGCGTTGATATTGTTGATGAAAAAATAAGAAGCCCCCTCCGCCCCCTGAAGGGGGAACTGGCAAACACACAGTGCCAGATAGTTGAAGATGTTGATTACATAAATTGTGTTTGATATGTGATGAGTAGAGATAAACAGATGAAGTGGAAGATAAATAGTTAGAGAAAGATATGCAGCACCGCTCCCTCTCTGTTGGAGAGGGAGAAGGAGGGTGAGGTTTGAATTTAATTTTTAATAAACGTAAATGCAATTAACAAACAGAGCAAAACCGGTAGATCGCAGGCCCATGAACCTGATGGAGAAGATGTATCTGCCTGCCATCCTCAAGGGAATGGGAATTACGTTTTCGCATATTTTCAAAAAGAAAGTAACGATCAATTACCCGGAAGAAACAAGACCGTTCAGTCCTGTGTTCCGAGGATTGCATATTTTAAACCGTGATGAAGATGGCAGAGAAAATTGCACAGCATGTGGATTATGTGCAGTTGCTTGTCCGGCCGAAGCTATTACAATGGAAGCTGCTGAACGTTTACCCGGCGAAGAAAATTTATATCGTGAAGAAAAATATGCTGCGAAGTACGAAATCAATATGCTGCGTTGCATTTTTTGCGGATTATGTGAAGACGCCTGTCCGAAAGATGCCATTTATTTAACTGAAACATTTGCTCCTGCCAATTACAGCAGGCAAAGTTTTATCTATGGTAAAGATAATTTGGTGATTCCACATCCAAAGGAAAACCCGGAAGCATTTGCCAAAGCAAAAGGATTAATTGACGAACGAAAAGCGAAAGCCAAACAAGAGACTGCTTAATATATGAGTATTACTGAAATTCTATTCTGGTTCCTCAGTGCATTGGCACTTGGCGGAGCGTTGATGATGGTTACCAGCAAAAACCCGGTGTATAGTGTACTGTGGTTGATTGTTGTATTCTTTGCCATTTCGGGTCATTATATTTTATTGAATGCACAGTTCCTTGCCATTGTGAACATCATTGTATATGCAGGTGCCATTATGGTATTGTTCCTGTTTGTGATCATGCTCATGAACCTCAATGCAAATAATGAACCTCAGAAAAACGTGTGGATGAAAATTGCAGGTGCAGTTGCCGGGGGAAGTTTGTTTCTGGTATTTGTTGCGGCCATACGCCAAACAGAAGCTTTAAAAATTCAAAATGTAAATACAGGCGGACAAACAGGGTTGATCCATTTACTTGGTAAAGTTTTGTTTACTGATTATGTATTGCCTTTTGAAATAGCCAGTATTTTATTTTTAAGTGCAATGGTTGGTGCAGTGGTGATAGGGAAGAAGGGAGATTAACAAGCCCCATCCCAACCTTCCCCGAAGGAGAAGGAGTTAGAGCTTGAAATATAAAAGAGATCTTTATTAATTAAACTGTTTCATAAATTCCCTCTCCTTTGGGGAGGACAGGAGGGGCCCTTATGCCGATAAATTATTATATCATTCTTGCAGTTGCTTTGTTCAGTATTGGTGTGGCCGGTGTATTAACACGCCGCAATGCCATCATCATTTTTATGTGCATTGAACTGATGTTGAATGCAGTGAACCTGTTGCTGGTAGCGTTTTCAAAAATGCATTATGAAAATGTAGCAGCTTACAATCCATTTTCACCGGTGGGAACAGATGCACAGCTCTTTGTATTTTTTATTATGGTGGTGGCAGCAGCAGAAGTAAGTGTGGGACTGGCCATTATTGTAATGATGTACAGAAACATTCACAGTGTGGATGTAAACTTTTTGAACAGATTAAAACATTAATTCAATGTAGGATGTATGATGTCGGATGTACGATTTACATACATCATACATCGTACATCCGACATCATACATGAGATATTATGAAGAGTATTATTGATATCGTTTACTTAGTTCCGTTGTTTCCTTTGATTGGTTTTCTGATCAATGGTTTGGGAAGAAAAAGTTTGAGTAAATCGCTCAGCGGCATTATTGGCAGCGGAGTGATTCTTGCATCTTTTATTGTGAGTCTCTTGATTTTTAATGAAACAAGAGCAGAAGGGTTTACTGCTGTTACGGTTGATTTATTTGAGTTCATCAATGTGGCAGGTTTAAATATTCCGTTTGCGTTCCAGGTTGATCAGCTATCAGTATTGTTTTTACTGATTATTACAGGTGTTGGGTTTCTCATTCATGTTTACTCCACTTCTTACATGCAGCAAGAAGAAGCCCATCATTATGCACGCTATTTTTCTTTCCTGAATTTATTTATATTCAGTATGTTATTGCTGGTGCTGGGTGCCAACTATCTTATCATGTTTATTGGTTGGGAAGGTGTTGGTCTTTGTTCTTATTTATTAATTGGATATTGGTTTAAGAATACAGAATATAACAATGCTGCACGCAAGGCATTTGTGATGAACCGTATTGGTGATCTTGGATTTTTAATTGGTTTATTCTTCATCATTCAGCAGTTTGGCACATTAACTTATACCGAAGTATTTTCACAAGCTTCAGGAGCAAGTGTTGGAGTATTAACTGTCATTACTTTATTATTGTTTGTTGGCGCTACCGGCAAAAGTGCACAGATTCCTTTATATACCTGGTTGCCCGATGCGATGGCTGGCCCAACTCCGGTGTCTGCATTAATCCATGCTGCTACCATGGTAACAGCAGGTATTTACATGATTGCACGCAGCAATATTTTATATACACTTGCCCCCGTTTCACAAACTGTTGTTGCGGTAATTGGTTTGGCAACTGCAATTCTTGCTGCAACAATCGCCATCAAACAAAATGACATCAAGAAAGTATTGGCTTATTCAACAGTGAGTCAGTTAGGTTATATGTTTCTTGGTTTAGGCGTGGGTGCATACACAGGCGCTGTGTTTCATGTAATGACACATGCTTTCTTCAAAGCATTGTTGTTCCTTGGTGCAGGTTCTGTAATCCATGCCATGCATCACGAACAGGATATTCGTAAAATGGGTGGACTTGTAAAAAAATTACCAACTACACACTGGACTTTCTTAGTTGGTTGTATTGCCATTGCCGGTATTCCTCCATTCAGCGGTTTCTTTTCAAAAGATGAAATTTTAGTGAATGCTTATGCACATAATCCAATTTTATACTGGATTGGTTTAGGTGGTGCTTTAATGACAGCGTTCTATATGTTCCGTTTATATGCTATGACTTTCCGTGGAAGTTTTCGTGGTACGCAGGAACAGGAACATCATTTACAGGAAAGCCCCTGGCAAATGACTTTACCATTGATTGTGTTGGCAGTATTGGCTATGATTGCCGGTTTCATTGGTATGCCCGAAATATTTTCTGCAGATTCACATTTGCTTGAACATTATTTAGCACCCGTTTTTGCTGAATCAACGAAACTCAGTGACACACATCTTCCAGATCATTCAACCGAATATTTGTTGTTGGGCGTAAGTATTGTACTGATCGCCGGTTCTGTATTTTATGCATGGAATCGTTTCAGCAAAAAACCGGAGACAGAAGATGCTGTTGGGTTTGGAAAAGTGTTGGCCAACAAATGGTATGTGGATGAATTGTATGATGCCATCATCAGTAAACCATTGAATGGATTGGGATATGTGTTCAACCGTTATGTTGAGAAGAGTGGTATTGATGGTTTGGTGAACGGAGTTGGAAAGAGTGTACAGTGGGGGGGGCGCCAGTTGCGTTTGCTTCAAAGCGGGCAGGTGGGAAGTTATATACTGTGGATGGTGCTGGGTATTCTCCTGTTTTTTGTAATCACAATTACTATACTTACTTAAATAGATCAAAGCTGTTTATGATTGCATTATTGTTGATATTGATTCCGTTGATTGGTGGTGTTGCTGCTTTTTTCATCAAAGATGAAAAGCGGGTAAAGACATGGAGCTTTGTTGTTGCACTCGCTGGTTTGGCTATAATGAGTTTTGGATTGCTGTTTGCTTATAACCCCGATAATAAAGTGTTTGTTGCGGAATGGTTGCCACAGCTCGGTTCAACATTTGCTTTACTCATGGATGGTGCAAGCGCTATCCTTTGTTTGCTTACCGTGTTTACTTATCCCATCATCTTTGCATCAACATGGAAAAGTAAATATGCTTCGCCCCATATTTTTTATGGGTTGATGTTATTGACACAGGCAGGACTGTTAGGTGTATTCCTTGCTGCTGATGGTTTGTTGTTTTACTTCTTCTGGGAACTGGCGTTGATCCCTGTTTACTTCCTCTGCTCAAAGTGGGGAGGCGAAAAACGAATTGCTGTTACAATTAAATTTTTCATTTATACATTCATCGGTTCATTACTGATGCTGGTGGGTTTGCTGTATCTCTACTATCAAACACCCGATGCATCTTTCTCCATGCAATCATTGTATGAAGTAAAACTCACGGTGCAACAACAGGCATGGTTGTTCTGGTTGTTCTTTATTGCATTTGCCATCAAGATGCCGGTATTTCCATTTCACACATGGCAGCCCGATACGTATGAGCAGGCGCCAACAGCAGTAACAATGGTATTGAGTGCATTGATGGTAAAGATGGGTTTGTTTGCAGTGGTGCGCTGGTTGATCCCTTTGTTCCCTGCAGGAGTTTTGATGTTTGATAATGTAGTAATTGGTTTGAGTGTTATCGGAATGATCTATGCCAGCATCCTTGCCATGCAGCAGGACGATATTAAACGACTCATTGCGTATTCATCTATTGCACATATTGGTTTAATGAGCGCTGCTTTGTTTGTAAATAATGAAAGCGGATTGCAGGGTGCTATGATTCAGTTTTTCAGTCATGGTGTAAATGTGTTGGGCATGTGGATTGTGATTGAACTGATCGAACGCCAGTTCGGTACTCGTAAAATGAGTGAGCTTGGCGGCCTTGCTCAAAAAGCCCCTGCATTGTCAATCTTACTGGTAATTGTTGCATTGGCAAATGTAGCGTTGCCGCTTACCAATGCTTTCATTGGTGAGTTCTTAATGTTCAATGGTTTGTTCAAATTTAATATATGGTATGCGGCAGTTGGCGGATTGAGTATTATTCTCAGCGCCATCTACACACTTCGTATGATACAAAAAGTATTTTACGGAAACACAAATGAAGTAACAGCAAATGCTGTGGATATTTCCTGGTTTGAAAAAACAAGTTTAGCAGTGATTGTAGTGGCCATTTTTGTAATGGGTGTGTATCCCAAACCCGTGTTTGGTTTGGTGCAGGAAACAGTAACAATGATCTTGGAAATTTTTAAATAATTTAACGAAGAACGATGAACCTGATTTTAATTTCGGCGCTATGGGGTGTTGTGATGATGTTTAGCGGATTGTTTATCAAAAACAGATCAGCGGCTAAAACTATTGCAATTGTTGGGGCTCTTGTATTGCTGGTTGGTAACCTGTTCGATTTGGGTGGTAAGATGATCATCAGCAGCAACTTCAACGGCATGTTGCTGTATGATCGGTTTGCATTACTTTTTTTAACGGTGCTCGTTCTTGCACTGTTGATCTATTTCCTGTTGAGCGGGAAAGATATTGCAGCAGTAGGCAATCATCCGTATGAATATTTTGCGCTCATCTTTTTTATCATGAGTGGTGTTGGCCTGGTTGCTTTATTTAATAATCTTCTCATCTTATTCTTAGGTATCGAGATCATTTCTATTCCTCTTTATATTTTAACGGGAGCCGATAAACGAAACTTAAAAAGTAACGAAGCAGCGCTGAAATATTTTTTGATGGGAGCTTTCTCTACCGGCATCATGCTCATGGGTATTGCATTCCTGTATGGCGCAACAGGTTCTTTCCAGGTAGACAGATTGAATCTTCTTGACGGGGATAATTTCAGGATCTTCCTCATCATTGGTATTGTAATGATCATGATTGCCATGGCCTTCAAAGTTTCTGCAGCTCCTTTTCATTTCTGGACACCTGATGTATATGATGGTGCGCCAACTGTATTTACCTCTTTCATGGCAACCATAGTTAAAGCATCCGTTTTCATTGGGTTCCTGAATTTATTTGCCAACGGGTTTGGTGGTATGATGGATACCTGGAAACCAAGTATCGCTATCATTGTTGCATTAACACTGTTCATCGGCAATGTTACAGCAGTTTATCAGCAAAGTGTAAAACGCATGTTGGCATATTCCAGTATTGCCCAGGCAGGGTTCATGCTGTTTGCTGTTTTTGCCATCAATGATATGTCAAAACTTGGGTTGCTGTTATATGCAGCAGCTTATTGCCTGGCAACCATCGGCATTTTTGCAGTACTCATCAAAATGAAAGATTATACAATTGACGGTTTCAATGGACTGGCAAAAAAAGAGCCGCTTGTTGCATTGGTGCTTACGATCTGTTTATTTTCTCTAGCCGGTATTCCTTTAACAGCCGGCTTCTTTGCAAAATATTTTGTATTGGCAGCTGCAGTTAAAACGGGCACTTATTTATGGCTGGTGATTTTTGCGGTACTTATGGCTGCCGTAAGTGTGTATTATTATTTCCGGGTAATTCAGGCCATGTATTTCAAAGAGGGCAATGGGCAAGACATTGAAACCACACCTGTATTTAAAGGCTTACTGGTAACGGTTGCTGCACTTATCATCCTTCTTGGTTTATTTCCCAGCCTGCTGTTGAATTGGCTAACGCTTTATTGAGGAAAGCTGTCTTTGTCTGACGCCATCGTCTGACAAAGAATCGGGAATCACAGAATTATTTCCTGTTGTGTTTTTTGCTAAACATAGCAATCCGTCAGACGTGGGCGTCAGACAGGCGTAACCATTCATAGAAAGAACTTGTTTATCATGGATGCTTTCTTAATTTCGGGATGAAATTCATTTATGACATTCAGGGATACACTCACACTTTCATGGCGTACCGTTCGTTCCAATAAATTAAGAACAGGTATTACAGTTTCCATCATTGCATTTGGCATTATGGCGTTAATTGGTATCATTACTGCCATTGAAGCCATGAACCAGAGTTTGTATGAGAACTTTTCTATTCTGGGTGCCAACTCCTTCAGCATACGATTCAAAGAACGCAATATCCGTTTTGGTGGCGGACCCAGAAGCGATTTAAAAAAAGAAAAGAAGGGAGCAAAGAAAGAAAAAAATTCAAGCCTTGGCCGTGTTATTACTTATGATGAAGCAAGGGCTTTTAAAGAGCGTTTTGATTTTCCTGCCACAGTAAGTATCTCAAAGTTTGCAAGTGGCAATTCCACTGTTTTGTTTGAAGAAGTAAAGACCAATCCGAATGTTCGTGTCTTGGGTGGCGATGAAAATTATTTACTCAACAGTGGCTATGTATTGGACCAGGGAAGAGATTTTAATAAATTAGATATTGAAAGCGGCCGCAATGTGGTGATTATTGGCAGTGACCTTGTTCGCAAACTGTTTAAAGGTAAAAACCAATATGCCGTTGGAAAAATTATCCGTATTGGCGCCAACCGTTACCGTGTAATTGGAGTAATGAAGGAAAGAGGAGCAAGTTCATTCCTGGCATTGGATAATATTGCCATCATTACTTATAACAATGTGCGGCGTGTATTTAATAATGAAGGAAGTTACAGTGTAACCATAAGGGCCAATGATTTTAAGCAAATGGATGCAGCAGTTGGTGAAGCAACAGGTGTTTTCCGAATGGCACGGAAACTTAATATAAAAGAAGCCGACAATTTTTATATAGACAGAAGCGATAGTATTGTTGAAACGTTAAAAAACACACTGCGCTATGTTCGTTATGCTGCTATGGTGATAGGCATTATTACTTTGTTTGGCGCTGCTATTGGCTTAACCAATATTATGCTGGTGGCAGTAAACGAACGAACAAGAGAAATCGGGTTGTCGAAATCCCTTGGAGCAAGAGGCTCAACTATCCGTACACAGTTTTTATGGGAAAGTATATTGATCAGCTTGCTTGGGGCAGGCTTTGGTATCATACTTGGTATTTTGGTTGGCAATCTTGCCGCCATGGTTTTTAAAACAGGATTTGTTGTTCCCTGGTTGTGGGTAATTGCAGGAGTGGTGATCTGTTTTGTTACCGGGTTGCTGGCAGGACTGTATCCCGCCATGAAAGCTTCAAAACTTGACCCCATCAATGCATTACGGTACGAGTAATTTTTCAGAACCGGACACTTTCAGAACCGGGAGTGGTACGCTTAAATGACGGAATACTATAAACGGATGAATGAGAAATACAGCGCAAACCATTGCATCGGAAAAGAAATAAAAAAATAAAAAAGAGAGAGTTGTTGAAAATAAATATTTCCCTAACTTGTGCCACCCGGTAAGAGGGGGAAAGTGGTTAGATTTTCTGGAATTTTTTTTCATAGAATTGTGCCAAACTTATTTAAGATTAAAACTTACTTAATTAAAAACAAAAAAATCAATTGTCATGGCTGAAACTAAACCTACAGCAGCAAAAGCTGCATCTTCAGTTCAAGCGAAGCAGAGCAGTAACGCTATTTCCTGGATTGCTCCCATTGTGTGTATCATTGCCGGTTATGCTATCTGGCGTTTTATTTTAGGCAACCCCAGTGGTTTTGAAGAACCTTCAAAAGAAGGTTGGTTCTGGCCTAAGCACCACAAGCCCATTGGAGCATTAAACGCAATTTATGAAGGTGGTATCATTGTACCATTACTGATTGGTTTGTTCTTAATGGTAATTGTATTTTCCATTGAGCGTTATTTAACCATCAGCAAAGCATTGGGCGGCGGCAGCGCAACTGATTTTATACGCAAAGTGCAGTATCACCTCGCTAATAAAAATTTAGATGCTGCTATTGCTGAGTGTGATAAGCAAAAGGGGTCTGTTGGAAATGTAATGAAAGCAGGAGTAAAAAAATACCGTGAAATGACCACTGCTGATGGTTTGGATACGGAACAAAAAGTAGCAGCTATTCAAAAAGAAGTGGAAGAAGCAACAGCGCTTGAACTTCCGATGCTGTCTAAAAATCTTGTATTCTTATCAACCATCACATCATTGGGTACATTGATTGCCCTGTTGGGTACGGTAATGGGTATGATCCGTGCATTTGCTTCTCTTGGTAAAGAAGGTGGCGGCGGTGATGCCGGTCAGTTGGCAATTGGTATATCTGAAGCTTTGTATAATACAGCTTTAGGTATTGCTACATCTTCATTTGCCCTGGTTATGTATAACATTTTTACAACAAAGATTGATTCAATTACTTACGGCATTGATGAAACAAGTTTTACATTGACTCAAAGTTTTGCTTCTCAGTATAAATAAAGGATTACCTGCCCTTGTTGAAAGCTATGGCAGGCGATGTGGAATTTAACTGAAAATGAATCTATCATAACAAAACGTTTAAGTAATGCCTAAAGTTAATATAGCCAAGAAGAGTACATGGGTAGATATGACGGCCTTTGTGGACGTTGCCTTCCTCATTCTTTCCTTCTTCATGCTGGCAACAAAGTTTAAACCGCCCGAAGTGGTCAAGATTGAAAATCCTAAATCAGTTTCTTCCGAAAATCAACCGGAGAAAGATGTGTTTAAGGTTTCTTTTGACAAAGATGGCAGGGTGTTTATTAGTTTCAGTTCCGATAAAGGGGGCAAAGAAAAAGCACAGTTAACAGCCGAAGTTTTGAGCCGCCAGAAAGGCATGGGCCTAACACCGCAGGAAATTGGCACTTTTGTGAAATTTTCCGTAGGTGGTATTGGTGTACCCGTTGGCCAATTGAAATCATTTTTGGCATTAAGTGATGCTGAATATAAAGCTTTTAAACAACCGGGCATTCCGGTTTCTGATTCGGCCAATAATCAATTAAATGATTATCTCAACGCATTGCTTACCGGAACTGGTGGACGTAAACCTGAAAATGTAATGTTGAATGGAGACAACGCAACAAAATACCCCTACTTCAAAAATGTGCTTGCCGCATTTAAAAAGAATGGTATTTTCTCATTTAAGCTAATTACATCTTTAGAAGGTGTACCCAGCGGAACGCCACTTTATAAAAAGCAAAGAGAAGCATCGAAGTAAACAACATTATTCATTTTAAATAAAAAATGATATGAGCGCAGAAGTATCGGCACCGGAAGGTGGGGGACATAAGAAAGGCCCGGGCGTCAAAAAGCAGGCACGTAAGGATACCAAAGTGGATATGACTCCAATGGTTGACCTTGGTTTTTTGCTCATCACTTTCTTTGTATTTACTACAACCATGAGTACACCAAAGGCTTTTAAGCTGAATGTACCGGATGATACAGCAAAGGAAGAAGAAAAGAGTGAAGCAAAAGCATCAGGCGCATTTACGGTCTTGTTGAGTAAAAACAACTATGTTTATTATTATGAAGGTCAATTGGCTCCTGATGGCTCCAATTTTAAATCTTCCAATTTTAAAGATATCCGTGCCGAAATTCTGAAAAAGAAGGCAAACACACCCGAAAAAGACCTGGTGGTTATTATTAAGCCTAATGATAATTCGGTGTATAAAAATGTAGTGGATATGCTGGATGAGATGCAGATTGCTGATATCAAACGATATGCAGTTGTAGATATTTTTCCCGGGGAAGTAGAACTGATCAACGCAACGGAAGGTGCAGCACCTGCGCCGGGCGGAAATTAGTTTATGGAAAAAAAAAGAGCATGCATCTAATTCAAAAAGACAACTGTTAATTATGGAAGTAAATAAAATTTTAAGCGCAGATTTTCTTGACATCCTGTTTGAAGGCAGGAACAAGGAGTATGGAGCTTATGAACTCAGAAAAAATTATGAAAAGAGGTTAACAACCGCTTTACTCATTACTGCAGGAGTTGCACTTCTTATTTTTCTTACAGTCATTGTAAGTAGAAGTGTTGCTAATGCCGATAAAACAAAAATGAAAGTAACGGATGTAACTCTTGCTGATATTAAACAGGAAGAGCAGCAGAAGATTGAGCCGCCGCCTCCGCCACCTCCAAAACAGGAGCCGCCAAAAATTGAAATTCAAAAATTCACTCCACCAAAAATTGTGGAAGATGAAAAATTTCAAGAAAAAAATGAGGTAAAAGAACAGGAAGTAATTACCAATGTTGGAAAAATTGATCAGGAAGGTATTAAAGACCCTGAAGTGGTAAATCCTCCAAAAGTTGAGCAGGAAACAAAAGTGGTAGAAGCTCCGGCTGATGACAACCAGGTGTTTACCAAGGTGGAAGTAGAAGCACAATTCCCGGGTGGCGAGGGAAAGTGGAATCAGTATTTACAGAGGGAAATGGACAGGCACATGGACGATTTGATGGAAGATGGTCAATCCGGCACTTGCGAAGTACTTTTTATTGTAGATAAAGAAGGTAACGTAAGTAATGTAGAGGCTTTATCAATGAAGGGATCAAAACTTGCAGAAATTGCAGTAAACGTTTTTAAAAGAGGCCCTAAGTGGATCCCTGCCATTCAAAACGGACGCCAGGTAAAAGCATGGCGCAGGCAGAAAGTAACGTTCAAAATTCCCGATGAACAACCTTAAACCTTTATCAAGAAGGAATATACAAGCAACTCCCCATCAGATTTCTGGTGGGGATTTTTTATTTACCCGCCGTAACTTTAGCGAAGGCGGGTTTATTAAGTTTAATCATACTGTGGATTTTTTCCTTTCACACATCTCATTCAAAACAACTGTTATGAATGCAATTGAAACCAAAGACAGCAATAGAAACATTCGTATTGATTTTGCACCCATGGTTGATCTGGGATTTTTGCTCATCACTTTTTTTGTGTTTACCACTTCATTAATGGAACAAAAGGCTTTTGTGTTGCATGTACCTGATGAAGGTACAGGAATTGAATCACTGCTATCTGCAACCATTACCCTCACCTTAAAAGAAAATGGCGCAGTTGATTATGCTGAAGGAAATGAAACACATGTGCTTGCAAAGGGAACAGCTTATTTGTACGGCAAACCTTCTTTAAGAGATCATCTGATCAGCAAACGTCAACGTATTATCAAACAACTGGGCACAGATGAACAGTACACTGTTATCATTCAGCCAACACAACAAACAAATTATAAAGAAGTGGTGGATGTGCTGGATGAAATGAACATTAATGATATTAAGAAATACGTATTGCTTACTGATAAACCTCTGCGTTAATGCTGCATTTCAGCTGCATCCGTTTAAATTTGCTGCATGCTGGGAAAACTCACAGGTTGGGATGATACAATAGTAGCTTTGGCTACAGCACATGGCATTGGTGCAATAGGTGTTATACGATTGAGCGGCAGTAATGCGATTGGTATCATCAATCAGTTGTTCCCGTCAAAAGATCTGTCGAAACAAAGTTCACATACCATTCATGTTGGTTTTTTAAAAGATGGAGAAAAAGCATTGGATGAAGTTGTTATTTCTCTGTTTAAAAACCCAAGGAGTTATACGGGAGAAGATGTAATAGAAATTTCCTGTCACGGTTCTCCATTTATACAGGAGCAGGTAATCAACACAATAGTGAAGTATGGAGCAAGATTAGCCAAACCAGGTGAGTTTACACAAAGAGCATTTCTGAATGGGAAACTGGATCTTACACAGGCAGAAGCAGTTGCCGATCTGATTGCAAGTAATACAGAAGCTTC
Organism: uncultured Chitinophagaceae bacterium; assembly: GCA_947085245.1. Taxonomy (GTDB): domain Bacteria; phylum Bacteroidota; class Bacteroidia; order Chitinophagales; family Chitinophagaceae; genus Lacibacter. The sequence goes on from CAMTVU010000052.1 coordinate 17,221, forward strand.
TCAAAAAACAGCACTCCATAATATCGGTGGAGGTTTTTCAAGTGTATTAAAAGAATTAAGAGAACAACTCATTCAGTTTTCTGCATTGATTGAACTGGAGCTGGATTTTTCACAGGAAGATGTAGAGTTTGCCGACCGTAAAAAATTTTATGAGTTGATTCATCGTGCACAAAAAGTTACTCATGAATTGGTACAATCATTCCAATTAGGCAATGTGATCAAAAATGGAGTGAGTGTGGCAATTGTTGGCAAACCAAATGCCGGCAAATCAACCCTGCTTAATACATTGTTGAACGAAAGCCGTGCAATTGTGAGTGAAATTGCAGGTACAACAAGAGATACGATTGAAGAAGTGATCAATATCAACGGAATTTTATTTCGGTTGATTGATACTGCGGGCCTTCGTGAAAGCAGGGATGAAATTGAAAGTATTGGTGTTGGAAAAAGTTTTGAAAAAATGCAGATGGCTGATGTGGTTGTGTATTTGTTTGATGTAAATACTGAATCGCAACCGGAGCTGGAAGCTGCATTGCTGCAAGTGCAGGAACTGAACAAAAATTATATTGCCGTTGGAAATAAGGTTGATGTGATGGGAGAAGAAAAAGCCCGGCAAAAATTTTCGGGCGATGGGGTGCTGTTCATTGCCGCCAAATCAAATAAGCATATTGATGTATTAAAGGAACGTTTGGTTGATAAAGTGGTGCAGGGAACTGTGCATGCAGAAAGTACAATTATCACCAATGCACGGCATTATGCAGCATTACAGGAAGTAGAAAAATCGCTGCAGGATATTCATACAGGTTTGGAAAACAAATTATCCAGCGATCTTCTTGCGTTAGATATACGCAGGTGCCTGCATTATCTTGGAGAAATTACAGGTGAAATTACAAATGAGGATAGGCTGGATTATATTTTTTCCAA
>CAMTVU010000053.1:0-19778 GCA_947085245.1 uncultured Chitinophagaceae bacterium
ACGCCAGCCGGTTCATAGGAGCCTTCATCAGAACCGAAGCTAAGCCAGGGAATGGCGATTTGTTTTTTCACATTGTTCTCATCCATCAGGAAAAAAATGCATTCAACTCTTGTACTATCCTGTATAATTAAATCCATTGCTGTTTCTTCTGCTGATGTACCCCGCATCTTTGCTACTGCAGCAAGTGATTTGCCAATATATTTTTTCAGGCTGTCCTGTTTAAAGCCAACTACCAGGATATTTTCAGGCGTACCAACAGCATAAAAGAAATTTTCCCATTGGTTAGTTTTTGAATTCATGTCTTTAATCGTTTGCTTCCTTACAATGGGATCCTTTAATCTTTCTATCAGTTTTCCAAAACCACCATCCTGCAGGGTAGGTGGCATAGTGGCGGTAAGCCCTGTGCCACCTGCAATGTAAGTGTACATGTCAGCAGTTACATTCAATCCTTCTGCTCTTGCTCTTTCCACCCTGCGAAGAACGCTGTCCATTTTTGACCAGTTATCTTTTCCTGCTGCCTTCAAGTGATATATCTCTGCATGAATATTTGCTTCTTTGGCAATAGTAATCAGTTCTTCCACTGCTTCATGCAATTTATTTCCTTCACTTCTCATGTGGCTGATATAAGAGCCGCCATACTTTGAAGCTACTTTGCACAGTTCAACCAGCTCATTGGTTTTGGCAAAAAATGCCGGCGGATAAATGAGGGAAGTGCCAACACCCATTGCACCTTCTTCCATAGCCTGGCTCACTAAAAATTTCATACTGTCCAATTCAGCAGGAGTAGGGTCACGGTTATCTTCGCCAATCACATTCATGCGTACTGTTGTAGCGCCAACAAAAGATGCCACATTGCAACTGATTCCTTTCTTTACAAGGTAGTCAAGATATTCACCTAAAGTATTCCATTCAATTTTGTAGTTGATATCAGTTTGTGATTCCTGCTGTTGTTTTTTCAGGCGTTCATTCAGCGGCCCCATGCTCCATCCTTCACCCATTACTTCAAGTGTAACTCCCTGGCGAATGTCGCTTTGACTAAGGCCATCTTCTATCAGTGATTCGTTTGCCCAGCTCAGCATATTGATAAAGCCGGGAGCAACAGCATTGCCTTTTGCATCTATTTCATTTTTTGCGGATGCTTTTAACAGATCACCAATAAAGGCAATGGTATCATTCTTTATTCCAATGTCTCCTTTATACGGATCTCCACCATTGCCATCATAGATTATTCCATTGCGGATGATGATATCATATTGATCTTTTTGCCTGCAGGAAAAAGAAATGAACAGTATAATTATGAGCGATAAAAAAAGCTTATTCATATTTTGGTTTTAATGTGGTAAATGTTGATTTATAACGAAGTGAAATATATTTTAGTTCAATGTTAATTTTGTCGGCATAACCTGTCCCGCAAGGCGGGATACCATCTGAGATTTCCATAAAGCCTTCGGACTATTTAGTAAATCAAGATGGTATTATTTCTTTCTTGTTGCTTTAAATGTTCCGTTGGGTTGTAAAAAATACAATGCTGTTACTTCCTCTTTGTCGTTCGTTTCAAAACGTACACTGTAACCGCTGATGATCTTTAAATTAAAAACATCTTTCTTTACGGGGATCACTTCATCTATATATTGAAATCCGTCAGACGGGGCTTAATCTTCAAATTATCCCAATGCCTGGTTCAGATCTGCAATAATATCCTGCACATTTTCAATACCTACACTCATGCGTATGAGCCCGTCTGTAATTCCATATTCTTCTTTCTTTTCTTTGGGCACACTGTAATGGGTCATAGATGCAGGATGGCATAATAAAGTATCGCAGGTTCCTAATGATACTGTTCTTGTACAAAGTTTCAGCTTGTTCATGAAATCAATGCCACCCTTGTAACCTTCTTTCAATTCAAAACTCATCATGGCTCCCGGATGGCGCATCTGTTTCATGGCTGTATAATAATCAGGATGCGATGAAAGACCATTGTAATTTACTTTGGCAATGGCAGCATGTTGTTCTAAATAATTTGCAACTTCCATTGCATTATGGCAATGGCGTTCCATCCTTACTTCTAATGTTTTCATTCCGTTTACAACAAGGAATGCATCAAATGCATTGCTGTTGCCGCCAAGCAAACGATGCACTTTGGTTGCATGCGTTTTCATAAATTCAACATCTCTTCCTAAAAATACTCCGCCAATGGCAGTGCCATGTCCGTTTAAAAATTTTGTTGTGGAATGAATGATGAAATCAACTCCGTATTTAAATGGCTGTTGTAAATAAGGTGTGGCAAAAGTGTTATCGCAGGCTGTAATTTTCCCATACTGTTTACCAAGCTTTGCAAGTTCTTCTATATCCACACATTGAATGGTGGGGTTTGCGGGTGTTTCAAGATAAATCATTTTAATAGCCGGATGTTTTTTCAAGGCATCTTCTGCTTTGTTAAGATCACGCAGGTCAACAATCACAGATGCAATACCCAAAGCGGGCAGCACGGTTGTCATCAGGTTTTCTGTTCCGCCATACAATGAAAAATGCGATAAAATTTTATCGCCGCTTTTTAATTTTGAAAGCATTAATGCAGTAATAGCTGCCATACCGCTTGCATGCAAAATGCCTTTTGCCTGCAATGGATTACCCGATGCATCTGTTAAACCAAATGTTTCCAGTGCTGCAATTTTATCTTCAGCTTCTGCCATGGTTGGATTGCCCCAGCGGCTGTAAATAAAGCCTTCTTCTTTTCCGCTGAAACGGCGCATGCCCTGCTCTGCATCATCAAACACATAAGTGGATGCTGCATAGATGGGAGTTAAGTGAGCATAGTTGGGATCCTGTGTATGACCTGCGTGAATGGCTGCACTGCCAAAGCCGGAGATAGGGAAATTTTTATCCATGTTGAAATTTTAGAATTGGAAATTCCTGAAATTAATACCGATAACTATCAATATCAAATGTAACCGAATTATTCAATCCCTAAAATGTAAATAGGATGAAAGGAACGTGGTCTCGAAGAGCGTCTGACATATAAGCTATAAAAGATATTTCAATTTATGGGCTTCTATCTTTTTATGAGTTTCTGTTTTTAAAGCAAGGGTATTGAGTTGAAATAATTCAATGGCTGATTTTATATTACACAGGCTTTCATTATAGAGTCCTGCAAAATCCGTATAAGATGAGAATGGCCAATCTTCTGTTCTTTCAACAAGGCACGCTTCATAAGGGTTCTGATGAATGTAATGAAAGGCTGTTAATCCATATTCAATTTCTCCATTTACAAGTTTTGCTTTTGTTTTTTTGTTGAAAAAGGCTTCCACTCCTGCCTTGCTGCTGATTGATCCCTTTAGCATAAGAGCTTTGCAATAACCGAAATGCATTTGTTAACTCAGGCATTACTATACTTCCTGATTTTACCTGTTCAAAGCTTTGTTCAGTTGTTTGAATTAAAAAGTGGAAATGAGTGGGCATTAAACACCAGGATAAAATATTTCCTTTTTGTTTGATGTAATAATGACATTTACGAAGAAAGTAAAAATAATTCCCGTTGGAAAAGAAAATGGGTTGATTGTTATTGCCCCGATTATAAATATGGTAAATACCAGGATCAGTAATATTCATTGAAAAATATTTCAATAAATATAATTTCTTTTCTTCTGGGTTACAAGTAGCAGTACCCGTTAAAAGTGTTTATGTGTCAGACGCTCTTCGAGACGTCAGACACGGTTACTTACTGTCATACGCCCACTTCACCCAGGTAGCCCCCCAGGTAAATCCTCCACCAAAAGCCGCAAGTACAATATTATCACCTTTATTCAATTGCTTTTCCCATTCCCACAAACAAAGCGGAATGGTTGCGGCAGTGGTGTTACCATATTTGGCAATATTGATCATCACTTTTTCTTTAGGTAGATTCATTCGATTGGATGTAGCATCAATTATACGCTGGTTGGCCTGGTGCGGAACCAACCATTCAATATCTTCTCCTGTCAGATTATTACGTTCCATCAGTTCAGCACTTACATCGGCCATCCCTTTCACTGCAAATTTGAAAACCTGCGGGCCTTCCTGGTAGGCAAAGTGTTCTTTATTGGCAACTGTTTCCATGCTGGCAGGTTTTAAACTGCCGCCTGCTTTCATGTGTAAGAAAGATTTGCCTGAGCCATCAGTTTTTAAAATACTGTCAAGCACTCCATATCCATCCTTGTTAGGTTCAAGTAAAACAGCAGCAGCAGCATCGCCAAAAAGTACACAGGTATTACGGTCGGTGTAATCAACAATGGCACTCATTTTATCGGCGCCAACTACAACAACTTTTTTATAGCGACCACTTTCAATAAATGCAGCACCTGTTGTTAATGCAAAAAGGAAACCGCTGCATGCAGCATTTAAATCAAAGCTCCAAGCATTTAAAGCCCCAATCTTATCACAAACAATATTGGCAGTTGCAGGAAACACCATATCCGGTGTTACTGTAGCAACAATCAGGCATTCAATTTCAGCAGGGTCAATACCCCGTTTTTTACAAAGATCCAAAACTGCAGGAGCTGCCATATCTGATGTAGCCAATCCTTCACCTTTAAGAATTCTTCTTTCTTCAACACCGGTTCTTGTACGGATCCATTCGTCATTGGTATCAACCATTTTCTCCAGGTCAAAATTGGTAAGCTTGTCTTCAGGAACCCATCCGGCCACAGCTGTAATTGCTGCAGTAATTTTCTGATTCATGCGGCGAATATATGAAAAGCCTGAAATCATTCTTTGGCTGGTAGGGGTTAGCCAATAGTTGATAGCCGATAGTTATTAGCCCGAAAGTTACAGACATACTCACGACTAATGACTACCGGCTACCGGCTTGTATTTGAGACACATTTTGCCGACCTGAAAAAAAGATTATTTTCGCCTCATGTTTGCATACCTCAAGGGAACCTTTGCATTGAAAACTCCAACTGTAGTTCATGTAGATGTGCATGGTGTTGGCTATGAAGTGCAGGTAAGCCTCAACACTTACAGTAAGATTCAAAATTTACAGGAAGGAACTCTTTTCACTCATTTATTGATACGTGAAGATGCTCATATTCTTTATGGCTTTTTTGATAAAGCGGAGAAGGAAGTCTTTCAGCAACTTCTCAGTGTAAGTGGAGTAGGAGCTTCCACTGCCCGGATGATGCTTTCATCTCTTCAACCCGATGAAGTAGTAAGGGCTATACTTTCAGGCAACGAATTGCTGCTGGAAAGTGTCAAAGGAATAGGGAAAAAAACCGCTCAGCGTATTGTACTGGAGTTGCGGGATAAAATTTCTAAAACTACTACGGATGGGAATATTTCTACACTGACTCACAATACTTTAGAGCAGGATGCGTTAACTGCTATGACTGCTTTAGGTATTGCAAGAAATGCAGCCGAATCGGCTATTAAAAAAGCCCGGCAAACTAATACGGAGTTTAGCCAGGTACAGGAGCTGATAAAAGCTGCATTAAAATGCCTGTAATATAAATAACAAACTATTCGCTTAGAGATTTTGACTCCGATGCAACGCACCATACATGGTTTTACGGCCCTGTTAACCATTGTGCTTACATGCTTATCCATGCTGAGTTATGGTGCTGTTCCTGAATTTAATTCACAGTTAAAAGACAGTATTCCTGCCAAAGAGAATTTGCGTTTTCCATTAACTGATCGCAGAGGGGATGCATTTAATTATCCCAATAAAAATACGTTTGATCTGCAAAGGCCTTCCAATATTAAAGATTCCATTGCTTACGATCCTGCAACCAAACGGTATTATATCTATGAAAAAATTGGCAGGAGCTGGTACCGCAAACCAACTTACATGACTTTTGATGAAATGGTGGCCTACAAAACACGCCAGGATGAACGGGATTATTTTCAACGCAGATTAAATACAACACTCAATCTTAACAGGAAAATTCAGGATCCTAAATTACAAGTAAGACCAAGTTTCTTCAATCGTTTATTCAGCAATACCGGTATTCCGAAAGTAGAGATCCGTCCGCAAGGTGATGTAACATTAACGGCCGGTTACCTCGGTCAAAATATCAAGAACCCAACACTTCCGGAACGTGCAAGGAAGAATGGCGGATTTGATTTTGATATGAATGCCAATTTTGGATTGAATGCCAAGATTGGTGATAAACTCAACTTCCCTGTTACGTATAATACGCTTGCCAACTTCCAGTTTGAAAATCAACTCAAGTTGGATTATACCGGTAATACAGATGCCATCATTAAACGTATTGAAGCAGGTAACGTTGCATTTCCTGCTAAGGGTTCTTTAATGCCCGGTGCATCTGCTTTGTTTGGATTGAAAACAGAATTGCAGTTTGGAAAATTATATGTTACTGCTGTACTCGCCAATCAAAACTCCAACAGGCAGCAGGTGCAATTATCGGGCGGTACCGGTTTGCAGCAGTTTGTTGTAAAAGCCGATGAGTACGAAGAGAACAGGCACTTCCTGTTAGCTCAGTATTTTAAAACATACTATAATAAAAACATGAAGAATATACCCGCAGTTACAACTCCGGTGCAAATTCTTCGCATAGAAGTATGGGTAACCAACAGAACAGGATCAACTACAGAAAACAGGAATGTAGTTGCCCTGATGGACCTTGGCGAATATCAACCGTTCAATCCAAATGTTAATTCATTAACCGGTTCTGAACTTCCGCAAAATGGCGCCAATGATTTATATCAGCGAATGGTGAACGATCCTGCAACAAGAGATGCGGCTTTGGTTACAAATCGCTTAACAGGTTTTGGCTTAACGGCAGTACAGGATTTTGAAAGAACCTTTGCAAGAAAATTAAAACCCGAAGAATATTATTTCAATCCGCAGATTGGTTTTATATCACTCAACACAATATTGCAACCCGATGAAGTATTGGGTGTAGCTTTTCAATATGCTGTGAATGGAAAAATTTATACCGTTGGTGAATTTTCAAACGACGTAACACCCGATACAACTTTCAACAACAGCGGTACACAAAAAGTATTGTTCTTAAAAATGCTGAAAGCAACATCGCAACGTCCACTGCTTCCTGTTTGGGATTTGATGATGAAGAACGTTTATTCAGTTGGCTTTGGTCAGTTGGAACGAAAAGATTTTAAACTCAACATCCTTTACCAGGAACCGGGCGGTGGTGAAAAAAGATATATTCCTGAAGGTGAAGAAAAAGGAAGACCCATTCTTGAATTGGTGAACCTGGATCGTTTAAACAATCAAAACGATCCGCAGCCGGATGGTGTGTTTGATTTTATTGAAGGCTTCACCATCAACTCACAATTAAGCCGTGTGATTTTTCCATTGCTGGAACCTTTTGGTAAAGACCTGAACTATATTTTCCGTGGCGCTGATTCAACAACATTGCGGTTGAAATATTTATTCTATCCTTTGTATGATTCCATTAAATGGGTAGCGCAGCAATCGCCCCAACTCAACCGTTATGTATTTAAAGGTGCATCACGCAGCGCAGGCGGTAGTGGCGATATCCCTTTAGGCGCATTCAATGTGCCGCAAGGTTCTGTATCTGTTACAGCAGGCGGGCAAATTTTAAAAGAGAATGTTGATTTTACCGTTGATTATAATTTAGGGACAGTAAAAATCATTAACCAGGCAATTGTAAACTCCGGCGTGCCTATTAATGTTGGTTTCGAAAACAATGCAACATTTGGTGTGCAGAACCGCAACTTCATGGCCATGCGTTTAGATTACCGTGCCATTGAAAAACAAACAAAGCAATTAAATATTGGTGCGGCAGTAATGCGTTTAGGTGAGCGTCCGTACTTTACCAAAATGAATTATGGGGATGATCCTATCCGCAATACCATGATTGGTGCTGATGTAAATTACCGCAGCGATTGGAAACGGCTTACCAAGTGGTTGGATGTTTTACCTTTTTATACTACCCGCCAAACATCAACAATCAATATTTATGGTGAGGGTGCACAAATTATTCCCAGCACTGCCAAACAAATTCGCCCCGAAAAGGGTGGCGGTGGTTTGGTTTATATTGATGATTTTGAAGGTACCCGTAATGGTATAGATCTTCGTTTTCCTTTTATTGCATGGACACTTGCTTCCACACCTTACAAGGCACAGGATCGTTTTGGTGTAGAGCTTTTTCCTGAAGCCGGTTTGATAAATAATCTGCAGTATGGTTACAACCGGGCAAAAATGGCATGGTATAATATTGAACCGGTATTGCAGCAACGCAATGATCCCAATAATCCATTGGGAAAAAATTTAACTGAATTGTCCGATCCCCGTGTACGTTTTGTTGGCAGGCAGGAAGTGTTTCCGCAGGCAACGCCGGATCTTGGGCAAAACCAGTTGATCACTTTTGATATGGCTTTTTATCCAACAGAAAGAGGCCCGTATAATTTTGATGCAAGAAACGGAAGTATTAATACTGCCAATGGTAAATTATTAAATCCAACGAAGAGGTGGGGTGGTGTTATGCGTGCCATTGATCAGATAGATTTTGAAACCAACAATATTGAATTCATTGAAGCATGGGTGCAGGATCCGTTTATCCTTAACCCAACAAGCACAGGCGGGCAGTTGTATTTCAATCTTGGAAATATATCAGAAGATATTTTAAAAGATGGCCGCCGTTTTTATGAAAATGGTTTAAGCACTCTGCAAACACCAGCAAGAGAAGATTCAAGCAACTGGTCAAGAGTACCCCGCAACCCCATCCAGATTGCACAGGCCTTCAGCAATATTGTAGAAGAACGTGACCAGCAGGATGTTGGTTTTGACGGAAGAGCAGATACATCTGAACAAAGAATGTATGCGCCTTTTCTCAATAACATCCGCAGCATTATTGGAACTGGCACTGTTTACCAATCATTGTTCAATGACCCCAGCAGCGATAATTATCAGCACTTCAGAGAAGGACAAAGCGATAATACCGGCATCCTGGAACGCTATAAAAAATTCAACAACCCGCAGGGCAACAGCCCCGTTGCAAGTAACAATGTTGCCTATACATCTGCTTCCACACTCTATCCTGATAATGAAGATCTCAACAGGGATAATACATTGAATGAAGTGGAAGAATTTTTTCAGTACCACCTTGAATTAAAATCCAGGAATGATCCGTTGATGCAGGTGGGGCAAAACTATATTGCCGACAGAAGGGAAGTAGATGTAAAACTTGCTGATGGTAATTCAAGAAAAGAAACCTGGTATCTCTTTCGCATACCCATCAAACAATACGAACAGAAAGTAGGTAATATCCCCGACTTTAAATCCATCCGTTTCATGCGTATGTTCATGACGGGTTTTGAAGATAACCTCGTTGTGCGTTTTGGAAAATTAGAGCTGGTGCGTAACATGTGGCGTTCGTTTCAGTATGCATTAGATTCAACGGGTCAGTACCTGCCTTTGCAAAATACTTCAACCACAAGTTTTAATGTAACGGCAGTAAATCTTGAAGAAAATGATAAACGCACACCTGTAAATTATGTAACTCCACAGGGTATTGAACGTGTATCTCAACTGAGTAACAACGGTATCAATTTATTGCAGAACGAAGCATCACTGAGCATGCAGATCTGCGACCTGCAGGATGGCGACAGCCGTGCAGTATTTAAATCAACCAATCTTGATCTGCGCCAGTACAAACGTGTACGCATGTTCATGCATGCAGAGTCAAGAGGAAAAGTGGATGTATTAAAAGATGATGCAACAATTGCGGTGATCCGTTTTGGTACCGACTTCATCAATAATTATTATGAAGTACGCATGCCGCTGAAAGTTACCAAGTGGGGCTATTATCCAAGGCCGGGGCTTAAAGATGATTCGAGTGCTCAGTGGCCAAAGGCAAACCAGTTTGATGTTGATTTAGCAGAATTGGTTCGTTTTAAATTACGGCGCAGTGGTTCTGTAGCCAATCTTTTTTCTGAAAACAGGGGCAATGGAATTCGCTGGAGTGTTATGGGTAATCCCAATCTTGGTGAAGTAAAAGGATTTTTAGTTGCAGTTGAAAATAATAAGTACGATGCATCTTCAACCGTTTGTGCAGAGGTATGGATCAATGAACTGCGGTTAAGCGGTTTGGATGAAAAAGGCGGATGGGCAGCCACGGGAAGAATGGATATTCAGCTGGCCGATCTTGGAACTGTTTCTGTATCAGGTTCTGCACGCAGTGCAGGGTTTGGTACCATTGAACAGAGAGTGAATGAACGCAGCCGTGAATTCTTTTACCAGTTTGATGCAGCTGCCAACTTGCAATTAGGTAAACTCCTTCCAAAAAAAGCGGCAATTGATATTCCTTTCTATGCAAGCTATTCACAAACAGTAATGAATCCGGAATACGATCCTTATGATCAGGATGTGAAGTTTAAAGACAAATTGAAAACTGTAACCAATAAAGATTCTGTAAAAAACAGCGCTCAGGATTTTGCTGCCATTACTACCGTAAATGTTACCAACATGCGGAAGAATAAAACCAGTGGTAAGCCTGCGAAGATCTATGACGTTTCAAACTTTGATGTGAGTTATTCTTATACCAAAACTGAAAAACGTAATCCGCTTATTGAAAGTGATGTGGTTGAAAAACATTATGGCGGATTGGGTTACAGCTATGCTCCGCAATCCAAGTTTGTTGAACCGTTTAAAAAATTAATCAAGTACCGCAGCCCGTGGTGGAATATCATTAAAGATTTCAATTTTAATTACCGCCCGAGTTTATTAAACTTCAGGGCCGATATAAACAGGCAGTTTGGTGCAGCACGTGCAAGAGAAGTAACCATACAGGGTGTGGCGCCGAGCCCATTCAAGATTCCTGAAACCTACGATAAGTATTTTGTGTTTGACCGTGTGTATAATCTGCGATGGGATCTTACACGTTCCATTAATATTGATTTCAACGCCACCAATAATGCAAGAATTGATGAACCGATGGGAAGAATTGATTCAAAAGAAAAGAAAGATTCCATCCGCCGTAACTTTTTGAAAGGCGGACGAAATGTAATCTATCGGCAAACGGCCAACGCATCCTATAATTTTCCATTGGCAAAAATTCCGGCGCTTGACTGGACAACAGCACGTTTCAATTATGCAACTACATATAATTGGATTGGCGCTTCAAGACTTGCTGTGAATTTGGGTAATACCATTGAAAACTCACAGGCAAGAATATTTACAGGTCAGCTTGATTTTAACCGCCTCTATCAGAAATCAAGATTCCTGCGTTCATTGGAAACACAAAGCGATCCCAACAAACAACCATCACTTGCATCAGCCAATATAAAATTCAATCCAAAAGATACAGTTGGCAGGAGTAAAAAATATGTTGCAAAACTCTTCAGGCGTTTGAACAGGATGGAAGCGAAGAAAGATAAAGGCATACAGTATGAACCGGGTGGTGCAATTAAATTTTTTGGTCATTTAATAACTGCAATAAAAAATATTAACGTTAACTATAACGAAACATTCAACTCAAGAATTCCCGGTTATGTTGACAGTCCTAAATTCGTTGGCCAAAACTGGCGAACCCGTGCACCAAGCATGGCTTACGTATTTGGCAGGCAACCCGATACCGATTGGCTGAATACTGCAGCGAAGAACGGATGGATTACAAAAGATACCAATTTCAACTTCCTGTTTACACAGAGCTATCGGCAGGAACTGAAAATGGAAGCAACCGTTGAACCTTTCCGTGACTTTACCATTGATTTGAATCTCAGCCGCTCGTTCAGTAAAAACTATTCACAGTTGTTTAAAGATACCGTGGGTACAGGTAAGTTCGGGCATCTGAGTCCGTTAGCAGCCGGTGGTTTTGATATTACGTTCATCTCTTATCAAACCATGTTTAAAAAGTTTTCGATTACAACTCCCGGTACAACATTTATTCAGTTTGAAGAGAACAGGAAAATTTTATCGCAGCGTTTAGGTCAAACCAATCCTTATGCAGGAAATCAATTAATCAATAATTATTACAAAGGTTATGGCCGTTATGCACAGGATGTTTTAATTCCTGCATTTATTGCAGCTTATACCAATCAGGATCCGTTGAAGGTTGGTTTAATTGATGAGAGTAATAAACGCATCAATGACAATCCGTTTAAACGTTATGTGCCAAAACCCAACTGGAAATTAACCTACAATGGTTTATCAAGAATGCCGGGGCTCGACCGCATCTTCACCAACTTTACCATTACACATGGGTACAGCAGCAACCTGAGCATGAATAATTTTACTTCGGCGCTGTTGTATGCTGATCAGTTTGGATTGGGTTTTCCCTCGTTTATTGATACAGTATCCAACAACTTTGTTCCTTATTTCTTAATTCCAAACGTAACCATCAGTGAACGGTTTGCACCTTTGTTTGGAATTGATGTGCAGCTCACCAATCAACTCAACTTTAAAGTAGATTATGGCAGAAGCAGAACCATCAGTTTAAGCCTCATTGATTTCCAGGTGAGTGAAGTGCGCAGCATTGAAGTTACCGTTGGTGCAGGCTGGCGCAAACGTGGATTGAAACTGCCTTTTAAAGTTCCGTTCAGTAAAAAAGATTCTAAAACATTAGAGAACGATCTCAGTTTCCGTTTTGATTTAACTTACCGTGATCATGCAACCTCAAATAATATTTTAGATCAACGCAATACCATTCCCACCGGAGGACAAAAAGTACTCACCTTCAGTCCGGCCATTGATTATGTACTCAACAACCGCATCCGCTTACGTTTGTTCTTTGAGCAAAACCGTGTGGTAGGTTATATTGCCACGCCACCACCGGTTGTAAATACAAGAGCAGGGTTGCAGGTAAATATCAGTTTGGCGCAGTAGAATTTTTGTAAACTTGGCCAAAGGTTTATGATAAAGTAGTTATACAATCAAACTGTTACAATTTTGGCAAAGTTGAATTTCAATAAATTTTGTTAGAATGTCAGGCTGTGTTTATCAAAGCCTTGATTGGCATTTGTAAATAAGATCATCAACCTTTCGACAGGCTCAAGGTGACAACTCTGTTCAACTTCATCAACCAATCCTTCTCGTTCCATCATCTGTTTGCACAACATAAGCTTCACCATCAATGCCGAATTCATCTTTATATGCAGAGAGTGTTTCACTGATAAAAGGTTGAACAGCTTCGTTGGCAACAATATTAATAGTACAACCGCCAAAGCCACCACCCATCAATCTTGCACCAATAACAGCACTGTTCTTTTTGGCTAATTCAACTAAGAAATCAAGTTCTTTACAGCTTACATCGTACAATTTGCTTAATCCATCATGTGTTGCATACATCAGTTTACCAAGTCCTTTCAAATCGTTTTGCTGTAACAGTTTTGCGGCGTGTTGGGTACGGTCTATTTCCTGAACTACGTACAAACAACGCATGTACACTTCTTCGCCCATCACAGGTTTGTATGCAGGCAGATCCTCCCATTTTGTTACATCACGGAAAGAACGTACGGAGCTGTCGCTGCTCATCAGCATCAATCCTTCTTCGCACTGGCTTCTTCTTTTATTGTAAGCCGATGATGCCAGTGAATGATGCACTTTTGTGTTGATGAGAACAATGGAATATCCATCAAGCTTCAGTGGAAAATAGTGATGCTCTAATGATTTGCAATCAAGAAGGATCACTGTATCCTTTTTACCATTCATATTGGCAAACTGGTCCATGATACCGCATTTTACATTGGGGTAATCATGTTCGGCACGCTGATTAAGGAGGGCAAGTTCATTGCGGTTATAACTACAATCAAATAATTCATTCAATGCAAAAGCCAAGCCGCCTTCCACTGCTGCAGAGGAAGACATGCCTGATCCTCTTGGAATATCACCACCCAGCACACAATCAAATCCCTGAATTGCTTTTCCTGCTTTGATGAATTGATTCACCACACTCAGCACATAATTTTTCCAACCATCACTCTGTTTTATATCTGACAAACGGATACTCAGCGATTCATCAAAATCAACACTATAGAAATTGATTGTATTGCTGTTGTTGGGCGCAATGGCATAATAAATGCCTTTGTCAATAGCGGCAGGCATTACAAAACCATCATTGTAATCAATATGTTCGCCAATGATATTGATACGGCCCGGAGAAAAGTAAAGAAATGGTTCTTTTGAAAATTTCTGAATAAAGATTGCTTTGATCTGATCTGTTGATTGCTGATTCATTGAAGAGAGATTTTATTCACTGTAAAAATATTGAAGTTCTTCTTTCAAAGTATAGCACACTGATGTTGCGTACGCAATCAAATGTATACTATCTCCTCTTGTTGTATCATTTCCTCCATCTTTCTTACATTTGACACAAATCAATGTTATGAGCCATCAATTATTGAAAGGGAAAAAAGGAATCATCTTCGGCGCACTGGATGAAAAATCAATTGCCTGGAAAACCGCTTTGAAGTGTTATGAAGAAGGTGCACAGATTGTATTAACCAACGCTCCTGTTGCGTTACGAATGGGCGAGATCAATAAACTGGCAGAAGCCTGCGGCAATGCACCTGTCATTGGCGCCGATGTTACTAATATGGATGATCTGAAAAATCTGTTTGAAAAATCAATGGAGCATTTTGGGGGTAAAGTTGATTTTGTGCTGCACTCCATTGGTATGAGTATAAATGTTCGCAAAGGGAAACATTATACAGAAATGAATTATGAGTGGAATGCTAAAACACTCGATATTTCAGCTATGAGCCTGCACCGGGTATTACGCACTGCCTGGGATATGGATGCTATCAATGACTGGGGAAGTGTAGTTGCTTTAACCTACATTGCTGCACAACGTGTGTTTCCCGATTATAATGAAATGGCCGATGCGAAAGCATTGCTTGAAAGTGTTACACGCAGTTTTGGTTATCATTATGGTGTAAAGAAAAAAGTAAGGGTGAATACCATTTCACAATCTCCTACAAGAACAACTGCAGGAAGCGGTGTAAAAGGATTTGATGGCTTTCTCAGCTATGCAGAAAAAATGAGTCCGCTGGGGAATGCAAGTTCTGAAGACTGTGCCAATTATGTTGCACTCATGTTCAGCGATATGACCCGGATGGTTACCATGCAGAATTTATTTCATGATGGAGGCTTTAGCTTAACCGGAGTAACAACAGATGTAATTGAGCAGATGGAGAAATAAATGCAGGTACGATGTAAGATGTACGATGTATGAAGAGTACTTAGTTCAATCTGTATGATGAAATTAAATTCAGTTTGCAATTGTTGGGTTGTACCTCAACTATAAACTACAAACTAAAAACTATTGTATGAGCTGGATTGATATCGTTGGCCACTTTGGTTCCTTTCTCAGCAGCATTACGTTTATGCCGCAGGTGTACAAAGCCTGGCAGAGTAAAAGTGCAGGTGATTTAAGCATCTACACGATTCTCATTGTTACCTTCAGTACACTTGTGTGGCTGGTATATGGTATTGGTTATACATTGTGGCCGGTGATCATCTGCAATACCATCATCTGCGGGTTGTCATTGGTATTACTTTATTTCAAGTTGTCGTTTAAAAAGTAAATCAATGTAAAAGCAAAATTGAATAATTGCATATTGATTGAACTTTGCCAAAGGTTCATTACACATAAAAAAGAAACCCCGCATTTGCGGGGTTCAATGTTTTGCGCCTGATGCAATATTAATATTCATCTTCATTAAAGAAAAAGTCTTCCTGGCTCGGATAATCGGGCCAAATGTCATCAATGCTTTCGTAAAGCTCACCTTCATCATCCAATTCCTGCAAGTTCTCCACTACTTCAAGGGGAGCGCCGCTGCGGATGGAATAATCAATCAATTCATCCTTGCTGGCAGGCCATGGAGCGTCTTCAAGATACGATGCTAATTCAAGTGTCCAGAACATAAGGTATATCCCTTTAATTTGCGCAAAAGTAACTTTCCTGCTGAAATAACCAAATCTGCTTTTTAAAGCTGTGCATAAGGGGCTTTAAAGATTTTTGAGTAAGCAGTATGGGCAGTAATTTTCAATGTCTTACGTTTGTACCACGGAGAAATAAAATATGCTTACTTGTAAAAAGATCAGTAAACGATACGGCAGCCTGGAAGTGTTGAAGGGAGTGGATTTGCAGATAGAGAAAGGCGAGATTGTAAGCCTGGTTGGCAGCAGCGGCGCCGGCAAAAGCACCTTGTTGCATATACTTGGTACATTAGATGAACCCGATGAGGGTGAAGTGTGGCTGAACGGAACACAGGTGAACAATTTGAGTGGAAAGCAGTTGGCCGGCTTCCGCAACAAACATATCGGCTTTGTATTCCAATTTCATCATTTGCTACCCGAGTTTACAGCGCTGGAAAATGTTTGCATACCCGGATGGTTGGGCAACCGTAGAAAAAAAGAAGTGGAAGAAAGGGCCAAAGAATTACTGAAATTATTAGGATTGGAAGACAGGATGGAAAATAAACCATCCGCTCTATCAGGCGGTGAGCAGCAACGTGTAGCTGTTGCAAGAGCACTCATCAACAACCCCGATATTATTATGGCCGATGAACCTACCGGCAATCTCGACAGTGCACATGCAAAAGAATTACACCAGTTATTTTTTGATTTGCGCAAGCAATTCAATCAAACATTTCTCATTGTTACACATAATGAAGAGTTGGCTGCTCAATGCGACAGAACGGTGCACATGAAGGATGGGAAAATAATTTGATGTACGATGTCTGATGTACTACTATGTTTAATTTGAAAGATTGTTACAACTCAAACCGGCATACATCGAACATCAGACATCGTACATTTTTATACCCTCGGCTTCCACGGAATTTCTTCCACGCCCAACTGGTGGCCGGTATAACGGGCAAGTACAAATAAGTAATCACTTAAACGGTTGATGTATTTAATCACCAACGGATCAATAAACATTTCTTCCTGCTGTATATGTACACATAAACGTTCGCATCTTCTGCATACACACCTTGCTACATGAATGGTACTTACAGCCACATGACCGCCCGGCAGTATAAAGGATTTCATTGGCGGAAGGACATCATTCATTTTATCCATCTCTTTTTCCAGCAATTCAATATCGCTTTCTTTGAGATCGGGAATTTTCATCTTCGGTTCTTTCTCAGGGTCGCATGCCAATGAAGAACCAATGGTGAACAAACGATCCTGTATTTCTTTTAAAATTGTTTTTGCATGGGTATCTGCTACATGATCACTTACCAAACCAATATAAGAATTGAGTTCATCAACAGTGCCGTAGGTTTCAATACGGATATGACTCTTGGGAACTTTTGTACCGCCAATTAAACTTGTTTTGCCAAGATCGCCTGTTTTGGTATAAATTTTTGATGCCATAGTGCCCAGGCCCTGAGAGTTGTTATGGATGAATAATAATGATATGCAAAACTATATGAACAAGGTTGTGTAAAAAAACATTGCCTGCCAACATACAATTTTATGAGGTTGTATGATGCGATCCTTTAGGCACGCCGGTTCCGGTATAAACCGGTGTTAGTGTATCACTTTCAATCATACCATCTCTCAACCGCACAACACGTTTGGCATAATGTGCAATATCTTCTTCATGTGTAACCAATATAACCGTGTTGCCTAATTGATGAATTTCGGTAATGAGGTTCATGATTTCAACTGAAGTTTTACTGTCGAGGTTACCCGTTGGTTCATCGGCTAAAATGATCGAGGGATTATTTACCAATGCACGGGCAATGGCTACACGTTGAATTTGTCCGCCGCTTAATTCATTTGATTTGTGATGCGACCGATCGGCCAGGTTTACTTTGTTGAGCATTTCCAAAGCTCTTTCGTTGCGTTCTTTTTTAGCAACACCCGCATAGATCAATGGAAGCGCTACATTTTCCAATGCAGATAAACGGGGCAACAGGTTGAATTGCTGAAAAACAAATCCAATTTCCTGGTTACGTATTTCGGCAAGATCATTATCATCCATCTTGCTTACATCTTTTCCATTGAGTACGTATTTACCATCAGTAAGCGAATCAAGGCAACCAATAATATTCATCAAAGTACTCTTACCCGAACCGGAGGGACCCATCAAGGCCACAAATTCATTTTTATTAATAGCAAGGTCTATTCCTTTTAAAACAGGTAATTCCTGTTTGCCGAGGTAATAACTTTTGCGCAAATCTTCGAGGTGAATAACAGAACTCATAAGTTAAATATATTCAGGTTATTTTTTAATTACTTTAGGTACCATGAAGAACGTATCATTTTTAAGAGCTGCATTTTGCAAAGCTTCTTCTCTTGAAACCGATCCTTTCACCTCATCTTCACGCAGCACATTGATCTCCTCTGTTAAATGCATGAGTGGTTCAATGCCGGTAGTATCCAGCTCCTGCAGCTTTTCAATAAAGCCAATCATTTGCTGCATATCATTCCGCAAACTGTCCTTTTCTTCCGGTTTTATTTCAAGCCGGGCAAGGTTGCTGAGTTTGTCAATCAGTGCATGATTTACTTCCATCGTTCAAAAATACTACTTCGCTTTTATTCAAAACAATTTATCGGACTTTGCTCCATAAACGGCTATTACTACGGGCAAGCTTCGTAGTACAAAGTAAGAAAAAGCGGTTTGGGTTGGTTTAATTTTGATGAATGGATATGTATAGTCTTTTTCAACAATATCAGTTGGCGGTTGAATATGTTTGTTACAGAAGTAATCCCGGCTTACAATAAAATGCCTTTTAAGAATAAGTAAGCCATTGAAAAATAAATTACCAAACCGGTTACATCAACCAATGTTGCTACAAATGGGGCAGAAGATACCGCAGGATCGGCTCCCAGTTTCTTAAGAACCAGTGGCAGCATGGATCCGCTCAAAGTTCCCCACAGCACAACACCAACTAATGAAAAGCCAACCACAGATCCAATTTCACCCCAGTGATTGCCAAACAATTCAGGTGTAATAGTATGCCATATTGCAATGCGAATAAAGCCAATAATGCCCAGTGCAATACCCAGCATTAGCCCTTGCATGATTTCACGACGCATTACCTTCCACCAATCTTTCAATGTTACTTCCCCCACGGCCATTGCCTGTATTACCAGGGTTGATGCCTGAGATCCGCTGTTACCCCCGCTTGAAATAATTAAGGGAATAAAAAGTACAAGCACAACCGCTTTGGCAATTTCATCTTCAAAAAAAGCCATGGCCGAGGCCGTTAATAATTCGCCCAGGAATAATACTACCAACCAAACAACTCTTTTTTTGAATAGTTTAAAGACAGGTGTTTCTAAGTAAGGTTCATCCAGCGCCTCCGTACCACCCATCTTCTGCATGTCTTCACTGAATTCTTCATTTGCCATCCACAACACGTCATCAATGGTAACAATGCCCAGCAGCTTATTTGTTTTACTTACAACAGGCAGTGCCACACGGTTATTCATTTTAAATGCTTCGTTGGCAGTTTCCTGGTCATCGTATGCATTCAGGGCAATAAAGCGTCCATCAATCAGCTCTTCTACTTTTTTATCAGGAGCTGCAAGTATGATATCACGGATGCGCATATCATCAAGCAGTTCTCCTTTATCGTTAATGATATAAAGTACGTTGATGGTTTCACTGTCTTTCCCGTATTTACGGATGGTATCAAATACTTCAGCAATAGTATCATGCGGATAGATATATACATAGTCAGGCGTCATTAAACGGCCGATACTGTTTTCAGGATAGCCCAATAAGGAAAGTGTGATCTTGCGTTCTTCCGGGTTCAGCAGCTTAATTAATTCTCTTACCACATTACTCGGTAATTCTTCCAGGAAGGAGGTGCGGTCATCGGCCGGTAATTCATTCAGC
>CAMTVU010000054.1:0-48986 GCA_947085245.1 uncultured Chitinophagaceae bacterium
ACTCAGGGTTAACCACGGCGTATGCAGCATTTGTTTGTGCAGAATAAAATTGTAACTAATGAAAAACAAACTGATATCCAGCAAAGTATTACCGCCACC
The DNA here is from genome assembly GCA_947085245.1 of uncultured Chitinophagaceae bacterium. Classification (GTDB taxonomy): domain Bacteria; phylum Bacteroidota; class Bacteroidia; order Chitinophagales; family Chitinophagaceae; genus Lacibacter. The sequence goes on from CAMTVU010000054.1 coordinate 100, forward strand.
GCAGGCAGCATAACGAAAGGTTCGCAATGGCATGAACTTTTTGAATGGCGGATAGAACCAGTCAATTAAAGTATGACTATATGCAACTGTCTTGTTGATCATAAAAGCAACAAAGGTAATATTTTATGGCGGGTGAGCCACAGTGTAATTCTGATTTAGGTATGCCATACTTTAATCACACTCAAGAATTTTATCCTTCTTTTATAAGTATGGCATACCTGTTAGCCGGATTGCCGCTGGTATGCCATACTTTAAAACGCTGATGAATTTTATCATTCAGCATAAGTATGGCATACCTTTTATATATTGCGGGTGAGCCACCATGCTTGAAGGCGTGATGAGCCACCCAAACTTACTTCTTCATTTTAAAAAAAGTATAACAACTGAAGCCCTTAGCTTTGCACAAAATGTGAATATGAGAATTCTGCTGGTAATTTTTTTGTATTTGGTATCTGGTTGTAACAGTGATGCTCAAAGCAGCAAAATGATGAGCGTTGATGAATTTGAACAGGCAATGACTGCAAAGGATGTTCAATTGCTGGATGTACGCACCGCCGGTGAATTTCAAAGTGGACATATTAAAGGCTCTTTACACGCCAACTGGAACAATGATCAGGAGTTTGCTGAACGCACTTCAGCATTGGATAAAACCAAACCTGTATTTGTTTATTGTTTAAGCGGCCCACGCAGCCATGCCGCTGCTGCCTGGCTTGCTGAAAATGGGTTTAAAAATATAGTGGAACTGCAAGGTGGTTTCAGTACATGGAAACGTTATGATAAACCTGTGGAAGTTGTTGCAGATATTCCACAAATGACCATGGCAGATTATCAGCAACAGATTACAGGTAAAGAATATGTATTGGTTGATATTGGTGCAGAATGGTGCCCGCCCTGCAGAAAAATGGAGCCCATCGTTAATGAATTTTTAGCCGAACACAAGAATATTTCTTTTTTAAAAATTGATGGCGGTATTCATACCAATCTTATGAAACAATTAAATGCAGAAGGGATACCCACTTTTATTCTTCTTAAAAACGGGCAGGAAGTGTGGCGTTACAAAGGTGTATTGGCAAAGGAAGAGTTGAACAATACCTGGATGGAGAAGAAATAAACCATGCTTCGTAACTGAACTGGCAGGTGGTGTATAAATTAAGACTCACAAAAACATCCCGCAGCTTATTTTTGTAAAATGGAAGCACTTGAAACAGGTAAAAAATCATGGTACAGGGATTGGTTTAACTCCCCTTACTATCATCAATTATATTTTAAACGGGATGAAGAAGAAGCTGCTGATTTTATTGATGGCTTATTGCAGAAATTAAATCCGCCCAAAGATGCGTTGATGCTGGATGTGGGTTGTGGCCGTGGAAGGCATAGTATTTATCTTGCTTCAAAAGGTTTCAATGTAACGGGTATCGACATCAGCGATGACAGTATTGCCGAAGCAAAGGAAAGTGAAACCGAAAACCTGGAATTTTTTGTACATGACATGCGTCTCCCCTTCCGCATGAATTATTATCACTACGCATTTAACTTCTTTACCAGTTTCGGGTTTTTCCGCACAAGAAGAGAACATGATAATGCCATCCGCACCATTGCAGAATCATTAAAGACAGATGGCATTTTTGTGATTGATTACCTCAATACCCATTATGTAGAAAATCACCTGCAATATAAAAGTGAAATTCAGAAAGATGATGTTACTTTCTGCATTACACGCTGGTTAGACGAAACTCATTTTTATAAAAAGATTGTGGTTGAAGATGAAGCCAACCTGCACGAACCTTTGGAGTTTACTGAAAAAGTTGCCAAGTTCTCATTAGGAGATTTCAATGATATGTTTGCCTTCTATGGTTTACAGATACAGGAAGTTTACGGCAATTACCATTTTGAACCTTATCATGTAACCAACTCACCCAGGCTGATCATTATTGCAAAGAAAACAAAGTGATCAGGGTTTAACTTTCTCTTTCTGGTTGTTCAGCAACATCCATCTTGAAGATTCATACACAGCAATGGTTTGCAGGGCCATTTGATGTTTCAGCCTTGAATAATTGTTGGCTGATAATACCGGGGAATTAAAGTGAACCGGCACCAACGTGTCTTTCTGCAGGTTCATATTGAGAACGTAATAATAATCATTGTTCACCATTCCTATTTTGCCTTCATCATGATGAATGATAAATGCAAAATCTTTTCCAACACCTTTGCGTAACAGATCCCTTCCAATGGTTGTATTGGTAAATGGTTGATTTAATAAACCTGCTATTGTTGGCAATACATCTACCTGGCTAACCACTTCAGAACGCTTTTCAGGTTTTATAAATGCCGGAGAATAAAACAGCAAAGGCACATGCTCATCCGATAAGCGTTCATTAGTCCATGCATCAGGATATAAAGCCCGTGCATTACCTTTTACACCATGATCGCCAATAAACACAAATAATGTATTGTTGTACCAGCTTTGCTTTTTTGCATTTTCCATGAATTGTTGCAAACAATAATCAAAATAAAGGGAAGCTTCATATTCTTTTTGTGAATCAAACCCGTATTTTTTTAACTGTTCTTCATCCACTATCCTGTTGTCAATAAAACTCCTGTCTTCTTCAGGTATTACAAAAGGTCTGTGGTTGTCTGCTGTTTGTATAATACTGAAGAATGGTTGTTGCTGTTGTTCGGTTAAAATACGATTCGCTTCTTTAAATAAATTTTTGTCGCTGATGCCCCACACATTAAACTTCGGGCTTTGGTACATTCCTTCTTCATACAATTTTAAACCCGCTACATTGTTCACCAGCAGTCCTTTAAAATTATTAAACTCACTGTTGCCTCCTATAAAATAAAATTTCTCATAATCGGTAAATGAATTGATGATCGTGTGCTGATTGGTTGCTTCGGGATTACGTGTTGAAAATTTACTCAGCTGTACATCAGGAATTCCTGTAAGCAAAGCAAACACGGCCCGTGCTGTACCAAAGTGCGGAGAGAAACAACGATCAAACAGCAAGCCTTCGTTTGCCAGTTGTTGAAAGTAAGGCGTAGTATTTAACGGGTTGCCGCTAAGACTTGTTTTGTACATGCTGAACGATTCGCACAACACAAGCACCACATTCATTTTTTTTGCCGGTTGATTGAAATATTCCTGCCGCTGAAAATTCATTGCCGAAGTATTCTCAGGCAACTGCAGCATAAGTTTCATGGTTTCAAACTGCCCTTTTGCACTTCCATCGTCGGTAAAAGGTTTACGGAAACGAAGTGTTGTAAAAAAATTCTCCAGTGGGTTTAATGCCAGGTAAGCTTTAAAATTATCGCCTAATGTAAAAGCATCTTTCCATTTTAACGGCTTTGCGGGATTGCTGCCTGCTATACCAACAATAAGTAAGAGCAGTAACCAAAAAGTACGCAATGGTTTATGCGGACTGTCGGGCGAGTAATCAACATTTTTATGCGTGCGGTGAAAGTACCGGTACAACAACCATATTAATAAAGACAAAAACAGAAAGATCCAGAATAACGGATACGATTGCCAGAGCATGCGCATGGAAATGGTAAAGTCTTCAATAAAATTAAGGGCGCTTGCATTCAGCCTTGTTTCTACATAATCAAAATGGCCAAAGTCTGCACCATAAAAAAACAAAAGAAAACTGCTCATGATCACCAGGTAAAAAATCCAGAAACGGCGGGCCTTGGATGACTTGAAAGGCGATAACCTGGAAAAACTGCCTGCAATTAATAAAGGAGCCAGTAAGATGCAAACCCATCGCAAATCAAAACGGATCCCCATCAGGAAAGAAGGAATAGCATCAACAAATGAAACACCATCGGGACGAAAGGTATAAAACGTAATAACCCGCATGATGCTGAAGATCATCATGAAAAATAAGAATAGCTGCAGTACCCAACGGGAGGTTGGGAGCAATTGAAAGCGTTTACCCATTTTCCTTAAGCGAGGGTGCAAATTATAAAGTTTTCGCCTGTTTCAGTATTATTTACTTAAACGGTTGGTTATATTTGACAGAACCATGCTGAAACCGTTTTTGCAATTGGACCGTTCGCTGTTCTACTACATCAACAACAGATGGAGTAATGATCTGTTTGATGCAGTAATGCCTTTTGCAAGGAATCAGTACATTTGGGTGCCTGTTTACCTTTTCCTGCTGCTGTTTGTATTCATCAACTTTCGCAGTAAATGGTGGTGGTGGGTTCTTTTTTTCTTAGCCACTTTTGCGTTAACCGATCTCATAAGCACACAGTTCATCAAAGCTTTTGTACAGCGGCCAAGACCCTGTGCCGATGCTGTTTCGGCCCAAACAGTACGCATGCTCATTCCCTGCAGTTACAGTTACGGCTTTGTTTCTTCACATGCCGCCAATCATTTTGGGATGGCTATGTTTTTATTTTATACCATGAAGCATTTTGCCAAACCGTGGATAAAACTTGTTTTTGTGTGGGCAATACTGGTAGCATACGCACAGGTATATGTGGGCGCACATTTTCCGCTTGATGTTGCCGGTGGAGCATTGCTGGGCCTGTTCATTGGTTACAGAACCGCCCTTATTTTTAATAAACAGTTTGGTGGGTTGCAGGTTAACTGAATGTTTAGTTTTTACAGGATGATAAGCGCTTGTATCTGAATTCTGAAAGAAAAAAGAAAAATTTCACGCAAAGCCGCAAAGGATATGCTAAGAGGGTCAATAAAAAAATCATCTTTTTAGTTTGGGGTTAATTCTTGAAAATATTGACAGCCTTGCTTTAAGGCGCAAAGAAAAAACCCCCATCCGTACCGGCACGGGCGGGCTTTCGGATTTTAGGTTGTACAAAGCTTCGTAGATTTGCACTTTCAATACAATGGAGATATTTATATTATTCGTTCTGATCTTTCTCAACAGCTTATTTGTAATTGCTGAAATTTCATTGGTAACTGCCCGCCGTGCACGACTTGAAACTTATGCCGCCAAGGGAAGTACCAGCGCAAAAACTGCTTTGGAGCTTTCACAAAATCCGCAAGTGTTTCTTTCAGCAGCGCAGATAGGTATTACACTCATTGCTATATTAACGGGTGTATATTCCGGTGAGAAATTCGGGAAGGACCTGGCGCCTTACATTGAGCGTATCCCGTTTTTACAGGAGTATGCAACCGGTATTGCAACTGCTGTTATTGTTGTAATTGTTACTTTTTTATCCATCATATTTGGCGAATTGATTCCGAAACGATTGGGCTTATTGCATTCAGAAAAAATTGCAATGGCTGTTGCAAAACCCATGAAGATTTTTGCCAGGTCGGTACACCCCATTGTTTGGCTGCTCAACAAAATTACAAATATCATCTTTCAGATCTTTCATGTAAAGACCATGAAGGATAACCATGTAACGGAAGAAGAGATCAAAGCCATCATCAATGAAGGAACAGAACAGGGAACCATTGAAGAGGCTGAGCAGGATATTATTGAACGGGTATTTCATCTGGGCGACCGCAATATCACTTCACTCATGACGCACCGCAATGATATTATCTGGTTTGACGTGAACGATACTGAAGCATCCATTAAGGAAAAGATTATTGGTGAACCACATTCCATTTATCCTATTTGTGATGCTGATCTCGACAGCATCAAAGGAATTGTTTCCATTAAAGACCTTTATGTATCTGATGACTTTACTTTGTTTAAAGACCTGATGAAACCGGCGCTGTTTGTTCCTGAAAATAATTCGGCCTACCAGGTAATGGAAAAATTCAAGGAAAGAAAAATACACAGTTCCTTTATTGTAGATGAATATGGAAGTGTGCAGGGTATGATTACGCTCAATGATATTCTTGAAGCAATTGTTGGAGATATTCCTGAGCCGCATACGGATGATTATGCAATTGTGAAACGGGATGATGGCAGCTACCTCGTAGATGCCCAGATTCCTTTCTATGATTTCCTCAGCCGTTTTGAAAAAACAGAATGGATGAATGAAGGTGAGCGGGAATTTGATACACTGGCCGGTTTTATTTTACATGAACTGGAACGCATCCCCCATGCAGGCGATAAATTTGAATGGAAAGGTTTTACGTTTGAGATCATTGATATGGACGGGCACAGGATTGATAAGGTATTGTTGCATGTGCCGGAAGGGGTTGGGGGGTGATGAAAAATCAACTTCCTTCAACAGGTACTTCAATTACATAGACCAATGAACTGCATTTCTCTTTATTAAACAAAGCCTTGAGATTGGAAACGGTTCCGTTCCAAACAGCCTTCAGCAAATTCCCTTTCCTGTATTTTTCGCTGAGCATGCAAATGTAAAAACTATCTAACCACATGGGTTTGGTGGCAATTACTTTCAGTCCATGCAACTCCATCAGCTTACGCATGGATGCAGGTGAAAAATGATAGAGATGCCGGGGCACATCGTAAGAAGCCCAGTATTCTTTATATACAGCAGCATCATTGCTTGTGTAATTAGGTACAGCAATAATGAGTTTGCCGCCTGGCGCCAGCAATTTTTTTAGCTGATCAATATACGCATCAAGTCCGTGTACATGTTCCAGCACATGCCATAAGGTAATGGCATCATAGGTTGCTTCGGGCAAAATAAATAATTCTTCTGCTGAATAAATATCACAGTTATATTTTTTTAACGCAAGCGCTCTTGCATCTTTATCAGGTTCTATCCCTACTACGTTCCAACCGGCTTTTACCATAGAATGTACAAATACACCGGTGCCGCAGCCCACATCAAGCAACATCCCCACTTGTTTCTTTGTTGCATTTTTCACTAATGCTTCTTTACTCAGCATGGTAAAGAACCTTGCAAAATGATATAACCGGTTAACAATTCCCTTTTTTGTATTACTGTGTGATATATAGTTGGCCGATTGATAGTATTGCTGAATGGCAGTTTCGCAGGGAATATCCTGTGTAAAACGTAAACTGCAATCATTGCATTCCATTACAGGAAACAATTCATGGCTCACTGTAAAATCTTTTACCGTTAAAACCTGTTGGGTAGATTGGTTTTTACAAACAGGACAGCTTGTATATTGCACAAGATGGCTCATAAGCAGCAAATATCAATTTTGGGTGTGTTTAAGCTATTGAATTTTATATAAAGAGGGCACTTCATCTGTTTTTATTTTCTCACCATTTCCCTGCGTGCCCCACTGGCGGGAATTGTTCATTGTAAAAATCCAAACAGCAGTAAAGCTCAGCAAGAACAATGCCAAGGCAAATATCCACCAGGCAGTAAACTTTCTTTTACGCTTTCCAAAAAGTAATTGTTCCATTTCGGTATTCGTCTTTTCATCCTCTCCCACCCGTACAAAATGCGCTGTATTTTTACGTATGATCTTTTCGGCCTGCACCGGTTCACCAATGGCAGATTCAAATGCAGAACTGAAATGCAACAATTGATTTTCTTCTTTGGTAAACTTTCCAATACCATTCCATTCAACCGGCTTGTTACTGCCCAATGTGTTTTGAAAATCTGTTACTAATATCTGTTGTTTATTTTTTACTTCGTCTTCGGAAATATGCAGTTCATCACTCAACCATTGATCAAACAGTTCATCCTGCTTTGCTGACGTTGAAAAATGAAGAACCATTTGAGGAGCATGTAAAAGCCTGTTGGGAAAATCAAGCCGTGCAGGTAATTGCTCAACCGAAAAAGTACCGATACCTTTTAAGGATGCCTGTTTATTGAAAGAAAGATACTTCACCAGCAAATCAACCATGCTTAGTTCTGCTTTTGGTCAAAAGTAAGCCTTATTCCTGCAAGAAAATTAAAACCAACTACGGGATAATTATTCCAGCGCTCGTAAGCATTGTTGAAAATATTATTAAACTGTGCCCACACACTTACATATTTGTGCACCCTGAACTCTAACCCCGCATTGAGATCAAACACAGCGGGGAGTCTTCCTGTATTGCCCGTGTTATCCCGCAAATAAACGGGTCCCTGCCATGCATACAAATCACTTTTTACCATAATCTTTTTTGCAGGTTGCCACCTGATGGCTGCTGTAAGTTGCACAGGAATTACATGCCATGGCCTTGCCTGGTTTTGCTGGCCAAAGAAACTATATATATCCAGTTTGGCGCTGGCATTGAATTTATCCTGTAATACAAATCCCAATTCGCCCTGTGTGTGCATAGCCTGTAGTTTCCCTTCACGCAGTACTTTGAATAACGCAGGTTTGATGTGATTGGAAAATAACGGAAGATTCAGATATTCAAGATAGCCTGATTGCAAACGGTAGTTGAAGGAATTGGCAAGTGTTCCTTTAAAACCACCATATACTTCTGTAATTCTTGTATTGAATTGAGAAAGCGGCTGATTGATCCATGGGTTTTGCGATGCAAGAAATTGATAAGTGTTTTTGCGAACATGGGCCGCCCATCCTGCTGTAAGAATAATTTTTTTCTGCTGCAGATGAAAATCAACCAATACATCGGGCAATACATTGAGTTTACTGTTATCCCATGTAGGACGGATGCCTGCTTTAATGTAAAGCCTTGATGTTTTAAGCAATGCTGCTGCATTAAAGAAATACACATTGTTGCTGTAAGCTGAACTATCAGTAGGTTGGTAAGTCGTTAAATCAGCATTGGCACGAACCAATAAACCAAAGCTGTGGCCAAACCTCACTTCAACCGGCACATCAAGTACGGCATTGGTTTCAGTTGACCTGGAATCGCTAAATACATTGATGCTAAGATCAGGATTATAGCTGATGCCATAGCGTGTTACAAATGCATTGCGTACCCCAGCACGGATGTTGATGGTTTGATAGGGCTTCTTCAGCGAATCTTCTTTGGCATTGGTTAAGGAAGGATCGGGTCCGTACAGAAAAAATGTTTGTTGCTGATAGCCTGCTTTACCATATACTTCGGCTTGCTTTATAACCGTGTTAAGATGCGCTGAAAAATTGGTATTGCTGAAACGTTGTACACGAAGTGTACCGCTTTGTGAAATGTGATTGGCAAAAATGGTGAAGTTTGTTTTCTTGCCATCACCTAATGAAAAACCTGCATCAATCAATGGTGTATTGAAATTACCGTAACCTGCTTTAATGTAGTTACTGTTATGTGCCTGCCCGGCTGAATCAATTTGCAGCGCCAATGGTTTTAAAGCAACGGGTTGCAGATTGAAGAATAAATTTTGAACTGGAATTGTATAAGCAAGGTTGGGATTGCCCGTTTCAGGAGCTGGCGGTGTAGCATTAAATTTGAGCTTTACTGCATTTTTCAATACCGGTTTAAAAGCCGATTTAATTTCAACCGATTGTTTCTTTGTTGTATCCTGGGCCATGGAATAAAATCCCACTACACAAAAAACAAATCCCAATATGATTCTTCTGTTCATGTTCTGTTCTTAATTATTATGCTTAACTATCAATTAATATCAATGACTACCGCTGTTTTTATCCATCAATCTTTGAATTCTTTTTCTCTTCATCAATCACCATCTTTAACTTTTCCTGGGCTTCCTGTTTCAACTGCGGATTGGTTGCATTTTCAGAAATGCTCTGAAAGGTTGCCTTTGCATTGAAGTAATCTTTCTGTTTGAAATAAATATCGCCCAGCAAAATGTACGATTTGGTAACCCAAAAATCATACGATCCGCTTTTGTTGATCACTTCAAACGCTGCTTTCTCTGCATTAGTTAAATTGTTGAGATCAAACTGGCATTTTGCAATTTCATACCTCGCTTCAGCAGCCCATTCGGCTTTATTGATATTTACCACTGCTCTGTATGCCTGAATTGCCAAATCAAATTGCCCGTTGATCTGGTGGTTACGTCCTGTTACAAGATTGGATAATGCTTTATCATCATTGCCAATGCCTTTGGTTATAAGTAATTCTTTTGCAACATCAGCAGCCTGTTTGTATTCTTTCAGTTGATAATGGCAACGCAGTAAGCCCCGCAATGCTTCCAACCTGTTTTCATCGCTTGCAGCAACTGTTCGTAATATTTCATAATACGGTTGTGCCTTCGTGTAATCATGCAGTTCAAAATAATAAGTACGTGCAGCAATGAGTGCACTTTTTTCAGCAAACTTGCTGTTACCCTGGTTGGCAACATATTCATAACCGGGTAATGCATTCTTCCAATCCTTGCGTTGCATATAACATTCACTGCGGTAATAATTTGCTTCAATTGCCTTGGCACCATTTGGAAACCTGCTGAGATAATTAGTGATCTGCTGCATAGCGCCAGTGCAATCATTTGCTTCTAATTTTATTTCTACTGCTGCATAAGCTAATGAATCGGCTTCGCTCATGGAAACATTCTTGCCGGTTGAGCGCACAAAATCTTCATACTCCTGCGGACGGCCCAGCTCCACATAAATAGCCCGGATATTATCCAATGCAAGGTCGGCTTCTTCACTGTTGGGATATTGCTGCAATAATTTTTTATACTGCAGCAATGCTTCTTCATTTTTGTTGAGGTTATAATAACAAACACCCAATTGCAATAATGCATTTTGTTTAAAGCCTGTATTTTGCACAGCATTGATCACATTGTTGAGAAAAGGAATAGCTGCCTGAAATTTTTCATCGGCCATATACGTCTTTGCTATTTCCATATTGGCATCGGGTACTAAAACACTTCTTGGATAAAGTCGTTGCAAAGCAGTGAGCTGTTCAATTTTTGTTTTGCTGTTGTTGATACCTGTAAGCATGGCTTTTTGATACAAAGCATAATCTGCATTGGGCCATGAAAAATCCAATGCCTGCTGATACATTGTTAAAGCCTGTTTGTAATTACGCTGCATGAAATAACAATCGGCCAAACGGATATATGCATCCTGGTCAATAGGTGCCGAGTTCAAAGCTATACGGCCAACTGCTTTTTGAAAAAATCCCTGTGCTACAATAAAATTTTCTTTACGCAGGTAACAGTAGCCCATATTGTAATTTGCTTCTTTCACAGTTGCCTCTCCCATGCCCGGGTTACCGCTTTGTAAAAACTTATCGTAATAACGGATGGCCTCATCCAATCGTTCATTCCTGTATGCAATTTCTCCTTTCCAGTAATGGGTGAGCGGAAGTACAGGTGCATTGTAAGGATCTTTCAAAATCTTATCAAGCAATTCTTCTGCTTTTGTTAATTGCCCATCGTTGATGAATTCTGCTGCACGTCCGTATAAAATTCTGGGGTATAGTTTTTTGGTTGATTCAGAAGGATCCTCCAATGATTCAATCAATGTGATGGCATCTTTATAGTTGCTTGTGCCTGCAAGCAAGCCAACCAATAATTCTTTTGCTTCCTTATTATAAGTACTGCGGGGATATTCATTTAAAAAACGTTTGAACTCACTGATGGCCACACCCTGGTAACCCAGTTCGTAAGAAAGCTTTGCATAGTTGAACAAAGAAACTTCACGCTGTTGCTGGTTGCTGCTGTTAGCCGCACAAAATGCAAAAGCGTTCCTTGCATTTTCTTTCTGATTGGTTTTTAAATACGCATCGCCCAATAAATACATGGCGCTCTGGCTCAGCGAATCTTCACTGCCGCTTAATTGTTTAAATCCATCAATTGCTTTGTTGAGTTGATTGTTTTGATAATAGCAATAACTCAGTTCATACAAATCCTGCCTTGTTACTTTATCTGATTTGTTAACGTATTGCTCCAGCAGCGGCAATGCTTTTTTGTACTCTTTCTTTTCAAAATAAGCATGCCCCAGCAATTGTTTCATTTCAAGATCATACAAAATATTGGGGCGCTTAACAGCTTCTTCGGCAATTTTAATGGCTTTATCTTTTTCTCCCCTGAAATAATAGATAGAAGCAATATAAAAAGGAACAATCTTTCCATACTCAGGATGGTTCTGCACTTTTTCAAAACAACTCAACGCTTCGTTGTAATCCTTACCGGCATAAGCAAGAAACCCATAATAGTAATTCGCATCTAAATAATGCGGATCCATTGGCAACTGACGGATGGTATTGAACAGTGGCTTGGCCTGCTGAAAACGTTTTAGATGAAAATAAGAATACGCCATCCTGAATTTTGCTTCAGCTATCTGTTCATTATTTAAACTGGCGATCTCTGCTTTTTCATAAAACTCCAGTGCATCAATAAATTGTTGTTTACGGAAATAATAATTGGCCAAATGAAAACTCAATTGCTGGGTACGTGGCATATTGTGCACCACTGTTATAAACTCACGGGCCGGACTAACAGCCCGTTCATCGTTTTGCTGTAAACCGCAGGCCAGCAGGTAAAAATAAATTTCCTGCACCCGGATGGAATGGTTGAGAATAGTTGATGTTTCCACTTCCTGCTTCAGCTCCCGTAACAAAGGCATAGCAAGACTGTATTCATCATTCATAAAATATTCCTGCGCCTGTTTAAATTTTGCTTCAGCATCATTGTTTACAGCGGTTGATTGTGCAGTAACCTGCAATGTAAAACAGGAAAAAAGGACGAGAGCAATGTAAGTAATGCGGCTGTTCATTGGCGGGTAAACGTTCATCTTTAGTAAATATTTTATCCGTTCTCTTAAAGTCTGTTTAACGGGTTAAAGGTAATCCCTCCACTATCTTTCAAACACCGTTCCAGTTTTTTGTGGATAAAAGTTTCTGTTCCGTTAATTTCGCAATTTTAAATCCAAATAAATGAAGAAACTGTTATCTATCAGGTATTCTGCCACTGCATTTAACATTTCCTTTTTATTGTTACGTCTTGTACTGGGAGTTACGATGTTTGTGAATTACGGTTATTACAAGCTTGTACATTTTGCTGATAAGAAAGATTCCTTTATCAATCTCTTTGGAATTGGAAGCACAACAACCCTTATATTGGTTGTATTTGCTGAATTCTTTTGTGCTATTTTTCTGGCACTTGGTCTGTTTACACGGTTTACAGTTCTTCCTTTGATCATAACCACGGGATATGCATTCTTTATTTCACATCATGGAATTTTATTTAACAATGGTGAAACGGCTGCATTGTATCTTTCAGGTTTCATTGCTATCCTGCTTTGCGGCCCGGGGAAAGTGAGCGTGGATGGGATTATTAATAAATAATTCTCGGGTTTCGGTGGGCTAACAGGTATGCCATACTTATAACAGAATAATGAAATTAATCAGCGTGGTTAAAGTATGGCATACCTACAGCAGCAGCATATACTCTTAAAGAATGACATTTGCAGGACGGTACAACAAAAAAATATGTTTAACAGTAAAACAACGATACGGGTTCGGTATGCAGAAACAGACCAGATGAACGTGGTATATCATGGAAATTATGCTCAGTATTTTGAAGTGGCAAGAGCTGAAGCCATCCGTGAAATGGGTATCACTTACAAAGAAATGGAAGAGATGGGAATTGTAATGCCCATTGTGGAACTGCATACCAAATTTTTACGTCCGGCTTTATATGATGATTTGCTTACCATTAAAACACAACTGAGAGAATTACCCACTGCTCACAGAATTGAATTTCACCACGAAGTATATAATGAAGCAGGCAAACTTTTAACTACAGGAAAAGTAGTTTTGTTTTTTCTTAATGCAAAAACAAAAGCAAGAACAAAAATGCCTGCCGGGTTGGTTAAACACCTGGAGCCTTTTTTCAGCCCTGCTGCTAAATAGGCATTGCAGCACTTCTCAATTTGAATTAACTTTAGGTTATGGAAAATATTGTACAGGAAGCGGTTCCCAAATACAATTTCATTTCGCCAAAGGAATACCTGGAGATGGAAAGGGCATCCGATGAAAAACATGAGTATTTTGACGGGCAGGTGTATTTGATGAGCGGCGCAAGTTTAAAACATGCAAAAGTTGCAACCAACCTGATGGTAAGGGTTGGAAGTTTTCTTGATAACAAAGAATGCAGTGTACTTGCAGAAACAATGCGTGTAGCTACTGAATCCAGAGACGCTTACATGTACCCCGACTTATTAATTTATTGTAATGAAGAAGAATTGGAAGATGACAAGTTTGATACACTTCTGAATCCATCTGTAATTATTGAAATTCTTTCTCCTTCCACCCGAAGTATTGATAAAGGAAGGAAATTTTTATACTACCAGGAAATTCCTTCCCTGAAAGAATACTTTATGATTGACACCATCAAACAAAGAGTTTATATAGCGAAAAAACCAATTAATGGAAAATGGTTTTTTGATACAACAGTTGAGAACGGAAGCATTTTTATTGAAACCATCAACTTTCACCTCTCCCTTTCTGATATTTACAAAGGAACAGGCATTTAATCATTATGACAGATCAAAAAATCTTCGCCTCCATCATTACTATTGGAGATGAATTATTAATAGGACAAACCATAGATACCAACAGTGCATGGATGGCACAGGAGCTGAATAAAATTGGCGTGTGGGTAAAAAGACGTGTAGCAGTGGGCGATACAAGAGAAGACATTTGGCAGGCATTGGATGAAGAAGCAAAAGAATCAAAGATTATATTAATTACAGGTGGCCTGGGCCCTACTGCTGATGACATTACCAAACCCCTGCTGTGCGATTATTTTGGCGGCAGGATGATTGTGAACGATGATGTACTGCAACATGTAAAAAATATTTTTACCAGGCTGAAACTGCCGATGCTTGACAGAAATTTAAAACAGGCTGAAGTGCCCAATACATGCCGTGTGCTGATGAATAAAAGAGGAACAGCACCGGGAATGCTGTTCAGAAAAGCTGACCGTATTTTTATTTCCTTACCCGGCGTACCATTTGAAATGAAAGGTTTGATGACTGATGAAGTATTGCCTTTGCTGCAGCAAGAGTTTGAGATGCCTTTCATTTTTCACCATACATTATTAACAGCGGGTATTGGTGAATCATTTATTGCAGAACGAATTAAAGATTGGGAAAAAGCATTGCCGGCTTATATTAAACTTGCTTACCTGCCTAATTACGGAATGGTGAGGTTACGGCTTACAGGTTACGGCGCCAATAAACAATTACTGGAAAAGGAATCAGAAAATTTGTTTTTACAGTTACAGGAACTGGTAAAGGATATTCTGATTGTAACCGAAGATATTCCGCTTGAAAAAGCACTGGGTGATTTACTGTTGAGCAAAAACAAAAGCCTGGCTACTGCTGAAAGTTGCAGCGGAGGGTATATAGCGCATTTATTAACTTCCATTGCAGGATCGTCACTGTATTTTAAAGGAACCGTTGTGGCTTATTCTTACGATGCCAAAGAAACAATTCTTGGTGTAAATCATGAAACGCTGGAAACAAAAGGAGCGGTAAGTGAAGAAACCATTACGGAAATGTTTAACGGATTGATGAAAGTTACTACAGCAGATTATGGTATTGCCACCAGCGGAATTATGGGCCCGGGCGGAGGTACCGATGATAAACCTGTAGGAACAGTTTGGGTAGCAGTGGGAACCAGAAAAAAAATGATTGCTAAAAAATTGTATTTCCGTTTTGACAGGATGCGAAATATTGAATTGACTGCAGCACATGCAATGAAGATGCTGTTTCAGTTTATACAGAGTGAAACTGAAAATTAAGCTCCAAATCTATACCTTTGACCCCGATCTGCGATTTGCCTGCCGAACTTGTTGACCATAGTTCAGAACGCTGAAGTACACCGCCGCATACATCCTTCGCTAAAGCTATGGATGTTGAAAAAAGCTTAGGTGTACAAGTGTGCGACGCAACAAACGGTGAGGTTTGCATTTCTGCCGGTTACCCCACCTCCGCATAAAGCTTCGGTGGGCAAGCAAAAATTAAACTTCAAATTTTTATGGCTTTAGTTGATTTAGTAATGCCCAAACTCGGTGAAAGTATTATGGAAGCAACCATCCTGCGCTGGCATAAAAAACCGGGTGATGCTATTAAGATGGATGAAACAATACTGGATATTGCAACTGATAAAGTTGACAGCGAAGTGCCAAGTACGGCTGAAGGTGTGTTGAGTGAAGTATTATTTAATGAAAATGATGTGGTGCCTGTTGGAGCGGTGATTGCACGTATTAAAACAGATGCTGCTGAAACGGTTTCCCACACCCCATCTCCTGTATTTGAATCAGTAAAAGCAGAAGTAATGGAAGAAGAAATTCCTTATCAGCCTGCAAGTGTAAAAGTAAGTAGTGCTCCGTCAAATGGTATCCGTTTTTATTCACCGCTGGTGTTGAATATTGCAGCACAGGAAGGAATTGGAATGGCAGAACTTGAAAAAATTCCCGGCACGGGTAACGAAGGCCGTGTTACGAAAAAGGATATTCTGCAGTTTGTATCAGAACGAAAAGGAACAGGTACAAGGGTTCAGGATACCAGGCAGGAAGAAGTAATGGTTGTTCCCATGAACAGAGTTGAAACACATCAACCTGCTTCCACCCCATCAATGGCACCAACTGTTTACAGTGGTAATGTGGAGATTCTTGAAATGGACAGAATGCGTAAACTCATTGCCGATCACATGGTAAGGAGCAAGCATACCAGCCCGCATGTAACCAGTTTTACTGAAGCTGATGTTACCAACCTTGTGCAATGGAGAGACAAGATGAAGAAAGAGTTTGAAAAAAGAGAAGGAACAAAAATTACATTCACACCTTTATTTATTGAAGCAATTGTTAAGTGTATAAAAAAGTATCCCCTCATCAACAGCTCTGTTGATGGCGACAGGATCATTATAAAGAAAGATATCAATATTGGTATGGCTACTGCTTTACCAAGCGGCAGCCTGATTGTACCTGTTATCAAGAATGCGGATCAGTTGAACTTAGTTGGATTAGCCAAACAGGTGAACAGTTTAGCAGACAGTGCCCGTAATGGCAAACTCAAACCCGATGATACAACCGGTGGTACATTCACTATGACCAATGTTGGAACTTTTGGAAGTTTGATGGGCACTCCCATCATCAATCAACCACAGGTTGCCATTCTTGCAGTTGGTGCTATTAAGAAAAGGCCGGTGGTGATTGAAACGCCTCATGGCGACAGTATTGCCATACGCCACATGATGTATTTAAGCATGAGCTATGATCACCGCATTATTGATGGAAGCCTGGGCGCTACTTTCTTAACAGCAGTGGCCAATGAATTGCAGAATTTTGATAGTAACAGAGATTTGTAAATCATCAGGGCTAAAGCCCAACTGTTTTTATACGAATAACCCCGGCTTTAAAGTCGGGGTTATTGCTTTAGAAGTTATTGGCTTCAGCCATGATTAATACTTCTTTCTTTCAAACAAATACTTATTCCCCTTTCGTTTTACAATAAACAGGTTATCGTATTCTGAATCCGGAAGATCAGTCAACACATTTTGCCCCATCATTTTATTCACCAGGTCATCCACTGTATTGGAATGACCAACAACCAGCACAGCACCTTTCCTGACTGCTTTTAAGCGGCTGATGAATTTATCTAACGTGTCTTTGTGATTATACGGTTGAATGGCAATCCCTTTCAACTCAGCCAATGGTTTTGCAGTTGAGGTTGTGCGTATTGTTTGGGTAGAAAAAACAGATTGTATCTTTTTCTTTGCCAGCAGATCCTTTAAAGCAATGGCTCTTTGTTGTCCTGCTTCAGTTAACGGTACATCACTGCTCATGTTAGGTGCCGCAGTTGCTTTTTCTGCATGGCGAACAATATAAAAAGTCGTTTTTGTACAGGAACCGAATAAGAATAGCAGGCAAAAAAACGTTAAAGAAATACGCATAAAAAAAGTTGATGAATGAAGTTTTGATACTTATCTGTAAATTTAAGAAACAATAACCCTTCAAAACCATCCAGTATGAAGACTTTATCCGAAACCTGGTTTGCTGATGGCTACATTGATTTTGAGTTAAAGAAATATACACTCCTCGCCTATTTGCAGGAAGTAAATAAATATTTTAATGAAGCCAGGCTTTATCCACAGTTGGCCGATGTAATTTTTCATTACAACAATCTGGTTGCCTTCAGGGAAAATAAAAAATTCTTACAAGATCAGTTTCCTAAAAAACTTACAGGCATTCAAATTGAAAAACTTCAGTTGCTGTATGAACAGATGATTGGTGATGATGAACTGATGCAGGAACTGGAAACCATCCTGCATTATTCCATTGCTGAAATGAAAACAACCATCAGCAGCGGAACAGAAATTTATGAAATGGTGGAACAGAGTATCAGCATTCAACCCATCGGTATTATACCATTGGATACAAGCGAAGGTTATTTATTCCTGCGCACTAAAAATGAAAAGCAAACAAAAGTATATCAATACCGCCTCAGCTTTTTTGAACGGCACGATGAGCAATACCGCACACTTAAAACAAATTTCATTGACAGCTGGCTCAGCAATATCGTCAACACTTATGAAAATATTAAAGGTGAATTGATCCGTATTAAAACCGAATTACCCAACCCGGCTGTGTACAGTATTGAAACCAATTTGTGTTACCCTGTTGAAGAAACGTTTTTACCTATTGCAAAACGGAGCTTTGTAAAATTTTTGACGGCGGCATAAGGATAAGATCATTCCACTTTCAATCCCCAATCAATTCCTTTACTTGTTGCAGGCACGCCTTCTTTCATCCACCTGGGCATAGGCGCTCCTTTGAGGTAATGATCAAAGAACTGCCCTAACCGAACAGAAAGGTCTTTCGCATTCCTGCGTTCAACCAGGTTATGATCTTCATCGTTGTATTGGAGTAACCAAACTTTCTTATCCAATCTTCTCAAAGCAGTGAAAAATTCAATACTCTGGTACCAGGGAACTGCGCCATCTTTATCATTATGCATTAGCAACAACGGCGTTGTTACTTTATCTGCTTTGAATAAAGGGGAGTTCTTCGTGTAAAGATCAGGACGCTGCCATGGTGTAAAACCCAAACGTGTTTGTGATTTTTCATATTGAAACTGGCGGCTGATACCTGTTCCCCAACGGATACCACCATAGGCACTAAACATATTGCTGACAGGCGCTCCGGCCCCGGCAGCTGCAAATATTTTAGTACGTGTTACAAGATATGCAACCTGGTATCCGCCCCAGCTTTGACCTTGTATGGCCATTTTTGTACTGTCAACAAATTTCATTTTGCTGAGATATTTTGCTGCACTTACAACTGAGTTATAAGCGCTTTCACCAGGCTCGCCATTTTTGTAATAAATGTTAGGATCAAACACCAGGTAACCATTGCTGGTAAAATATGCGATGTTAATAGTTGATCTGCTGGGCGCAGGTGCTCTGTAATTATAACGGGTATCTGCATTTCTTTCATAGAAATAAAAAATTACGGGATACTTTTTGTTGGGATCGAAATTCTCCGGCTTGAATAATAAACCTTCAGATTCCTTACCATCAAACATTTTCCATTTGTGCAACTCTACAGTGTACCAATTGTAATTGCTTTGTTGCTGATTGATATTGCTCAACCTAACAGATGATTTGTGATCCTGCGCATTGGTTAATGTAGTTGAAAACAAGCTTGGACTCATTTGCGGAGTCATAGCAGTATAAACCAGCGCATCGCTGTTCTTTGCTTTTACTGTTCCGCCGAAAGCATTAAATGCAATTGCATTCGTAACAGGAGTTGATTCATTCAACACAAATGAATCACCCGTTTTATAAACAATCCAACCGCTTCCTTTTTCCTTATTATCAAATGTATTGAGCAATAATGTTTGTCCATCTTTGATGAATCTTTCTTCCCTGTCTAAAACAGTATTGCGAAAGGTGAGTTGCTTTTTACGGCCAATACCATTTGTAATGCAAACAGGTTTTGTAGTACCTGTTGGATCCACTTTCCAGATATCAAACTTATCATATACATACATCTCTGCATCATTTTCATGCCAGCCCATTACACCATGTGGTGGCGGGTCATCGGGATGATCATCATCTTCATCATACAAAGGAACTTTAATATCTTTTGTGGCGTTGATGGTTTTACCTGTTGCAATATCATAAATAAAGTAGTTGCGGCTTTTCCAATCGTACCAGCCAGCAAATTTTCCTTTGGGTGATATTCTGCCTCCGCCTCTTATTTTATCAGCAATCAATTTCCTTTCACCTGTTTTTACATTTACTAAATAAAGTTTTTGGTAATTGAATTGCTCCCATTGATTCTGCACACGATAACCTTTACTGGTTTCACCCAATGCCACATCAGCATTATCTTCATCAGCCAGTTCAATGCGTTCAAGATTTTCATCAGCCAAAGTTGTAATGTTATCAGCATCATCATGAATAACAGCAAGGTAACTTCTGCGTAATTCATTCCCTGCCTGTAATAGTTGTTGTGGTTGCAGTTCATCATCCTTAAAATGCCAGATGTCGAGGCGTGCTGTTTCAAAATCAACAATGTTGGTGTCCTTCGGCTGGCGGATTGGTGCCAGCCCAAGAAACAAACGCTTTCCGTTCCGGCTGAATTTATTTACATAATCCGCACTCACCGTCATTCCTGTTTTTACTCCTGCCGTATTTCTGTCTACTTTTAATTTAATACTGTCCATGCCCGGTTTGAAATACCATAGCTTATAAAACTTTTTCAATGCTTTGGTTACACTATCTCTCTCTGCTACAAAAGCCAGTTGATTTCCATCTTCATCCATTGCAAAATTCTTTGCATCATTAAATCCCTTCATCACTGTGTCAATCTTACCCGTTGCAGTATTCATCCATAAAACAGTTGCCTTACTCAATGTATCAGCATTCTTTCTTGTTGTTTCAATCAATAACACATTTCCATTCTTGCTGAAATAATAATCACTCACTAATTTAAATTTCTTTTCTTCCCCAGTCAATGTATTTCTCACAATCAATTCTGTTCCCTCTTCTACAGGATCTTCAGCAGGTTTTCCATTGGATGGTTTTCCTTCTTTTTTGGGCGATTGCAAAATACCTATGCCTTTTATTTTTGCTTCATTTGCTTTATTCTTCAAACTATCAGCTACCCTCATAAGTGAATCGGCCATTGTAACCATCTTGTTGATCTGTGTAACAGAATCAGGCTTGGGTGCAGGTTTTGGTGGTTCGGGTAAAGCTTTCTCCATGTGATAAGCAATCCAACCATTTCCCTTTTCAGGCGCTTTGAATGTTTTAACTCTTGCTGTTTTCCACACACTGTCTTTCCCAAATTCAACAATTGCCAAACTGTCCTTTGGCATATCATCGGGCTTTTTCTTTTTGATCTTTGCATCTCTTGTATCCTTGAAGAAAGGACGGACCTTAAAAATTACAAAACGACTGTCCTGTGTAATGAGAGAGTTATATCCTCTTGCAATTGACTTCTTATACTTCCCGTCGGTTGATTGAATCACTAACTCTCCATCACCTTCCTGTGGATTAACCATATATACAACCCATTTACCATCATCACTGATCTGGGGACTTTGTACACTCTGCCATTGATCATACACCGAGTGATCAAACGGTTTTTTATTTTGGGCAATGGAAAGAAAAGGAAACATCAACAGTACGATGCCGGGAATCATTTTTCTCATGAGCAGAATAATTTAAAAGTTTGATAAGGTAAACCAAACAAGTTACTCCTTACCCTGTTTTATATCAGTGGAATAAAAAAAGTATGAATGGAATGATGCGATGTTTATTTTCTTAATTGATCATCTGCCAATACTCAGGTAAGTTTTTCAGACGTTGAGAATTCATGTTCTTTAAATAAAATATTTCTTCTTAATTTTCTTTAACTCAGTTGAATTGCTTATTTTAATAAAAATAATCGTCCCGCCATGGCGGGACGGCTCGTGGGTTGAAAAAATTGAGAAATGAGAAAGAACGTTCCAGCGGAACGTTTGGAGCTGATGCAACAGCATGAAGCGTTCCGCTGGAACGCCGCAGAGCATCATTTATTGGGTTACCCACGAAATGCCCCGGGTGGGGCATTAAAAAAGTACCGGAGTACTACTGATCTGCAATAATTTAAAACAAGTTTTTTTGCAGTTATGCTGTTTCAATCGTAATTCCTTCATGCGTTAACACGAGTGTTTCAATTGCAGGGTTACCATCATTGGAAAGAAGTACAGGCCCGTAATAATGAACGGGAAATGCATTGTGTACTTTCCATGTTACCACAGGTTCATGATTTTCGTTTAACAGGGAAATGACAACATCACGCCGTTCAATTGTACCAATTCGTTTTGTATTGATCCAGTTAAAAAAATCATTGTCGCCTGCAACAATGCCACGCTTTAAAGTGATGTTTGAAAATTTACGTAATCCCGGTAACTTTCTGGAACTGTCTTCAGGACTTGATCCTTCCCGGAAAGAAACAGCTTCAATTTCAATATCCAGTCCGGATACTTCCATAAATCCAATTCTTGTACCGCCCCACTCTACCCGAAAATGATAACGGTTCATGATGTTTTGTGTTGACATAAGTAAAGGTTTAATGATGAAAATGAAAATCAATATGAGCAGTATAACAATCAGCAGAAATAATAAAACAAAGTGCATAACGCAGGTTTAAATACAGTGTTAAGTTAAAAAAAGATTTTCCGTAAAACGAATACCTGTTTCTTCCTCCGTACTAATATTAAGTTCTTTTCTTCCACACCCGCAAAGACTGGATAACCACACTCAAAATAATGATGCCAATACCCCAATAAAATCCTTTGCCCAATTCCTTATTCTCATGATAAATAAAAAAGGCCAGTGCAATACCGTAAACAGGTTCCAGGTTATAAGTAAGATTAGCGGTAAAAGCAGATATTTTTTTTAAAGCACTAACGGATAGTTGAAAGGCGATGACCGTACAAAACAATGCCAGCATCAATAACCATATCCAATCCCCAAGAGAGGGAATTGCTGTAACTGCCGGAGATAATTGCAGATAAAAAGGTAATAACAAACTAAGCACCAACCATCCTCCACCCAATTCATATAAAGTTAAATTTGCAGCAGGAATATGTTGAATCAACCGCTTATTGAAAATTGGAAACAAAGCAGATAAGAATGCCGCAGCTACTCCAAGCAAAATTCCTGTTTTGTACTGCACATCAAAATGAAAGATGAGATAGATGCCCAGCAATACGAGTAATCCAAGCAGTATCTCAACCAAATCAATTCTCCGTTTAAAAATCAATGGCTCCAGTAAGGCAGTGAAAGATCCGGTAGCTGCAAAACAAACCAATGCAATGGATACGTTGGCATATTTAATACTGCCGTAAAAGAAAACCCAGTGCATGGCAATCATTGCACCAACAGAAATGCATTGAAACAAATACTTTTTTTCAAGGAGTATTGTTTTTTTTCTGAATAAAAGAATAAGTAACAAAATAAAAGTTGACAGCAGCATCCTGTACCAAACCAGCCAACCTTCGTTGAGTTCAATTAAACGGCCAAGTACACCGGTAAAACCTGCCAGGAAAACAGCAGTATGTAATTGCACAAAAGCTTTGGTAGTTGAGTTCATTCTGTCAATCAGTGATTGCTTTCCACCATCACTTCTTCAGATGAATATTTAGCAGTTGTTTCAGTACTGTTTTTTATACGCTTGTGATAATCTTTGAAAATACTTTGCCAGCGTAATTTAATTACACCAAGTATTCCTTCTTTCACAATACCCTTATTCATTTTACTTACACCAAACTTACGATCCACAAAAGTGATGGGCACTTCTTTGATCCTGAATTTCAACTTCCAGGAAGCAAATTTCATTTCAATCTGGAAAGCATACCCAACAAAACTGATTCCATCCAGATTAATAGCTTCCAGTACTTCTTTTTTATAACAAACAAAACCGGCTGTAGGGTCCATTACCGGCATCCAGGTAATTAATCTTGTATAAAGTGATGCGCCTTTGGAAAGCAGAATGCGGTTGTGCGGCCAGTTGGCTACAGCGCCGTCTTTCACATAACGGCTGCCAACAGCAACATCTGCACCTTCATATTTACATGCATGAACCAAACGTTCCAGATCGGCAGGATTGTGACTGAAATCGGCATCCATCTCACAAATAAATTGATAACCTTGTTCAATGGCCCATTTAAACCCGTGAATATAAGCAGTACCCAATCCAAGTTTTCCTTTTCTTTCTTTAATAAATAATTTGCCCGGAAAAGATGCTTGTAATTTTTTTACAATTTCTGCAGTGCCATCAGGAGAACCATCATCAATTACCAGCACATGAAAATCATTGTGCAGGGTAAAGACTGTGCGGATAATATTTTCAATATTTTCCTTTTCGTTATAAGTAGGTATGATAACTATTTTTTCCAATCTGTGATCTTTCGGGATTGTAAGTTAGTTTTTTTCCAAAAGAGAATCTCTGCTTTAAGAAATACGCAAAACGTTTAGTTCTTTTTTAACAGCGTACGGTTTAATATCTCTGTCAATTTCTGTTTTGTATGCAGTGGAAAATCACCCTTCATCATCCAATCATAATACTGCGGTTCCTGTTTCAGTACAAGTGTAACAGGTTTTCCTTTGTGTTTACCGAAATTAAATACTTCTACACCATTTTCCATTATAAAACGCCTTGCGAAATCCACAATCTGATCTTCACCGGTGAATTTAACAATGGCATCAACAGTGGCACCCATTTGCGGATAACGCTTTACCTGTGCCTCCAGTACTTCCCATGTGGCAATGGCATCTACTTCAGCACTGTGGGCTCCTTCCAGTGTTTTATCGCAATAAAATTTATAGGCAGCCGATAAAGTGCGTTGCTCCATCATGTGAAAAATACGTTGAACATCCAGCAAAAAGCGATCATTTAATTCAATGTCCAAACCCGAACGTAAAAACTCTTCTACCAGCAATGGAATATCAAACCGGTTTGAATTGTAGCCGGCAAGATCAGCTCCTGCAAGAAACATTTTTATTTCATTGGCTGCCTGTTTAAAAGTGGGTGCATCTTTCACCATTTCGTTGCTGATGCCATGCACTTCCGTTGCTCCGGGAGGAATAGGCATTTCCGGATTAATGAGTTTGCGTTTTACCTGTCTGCTGCCATCTGGCATGATTTTGATGACAGCAATCTCTACAATTCGGTCATTGCTGATATTGATGCCTGTTGTTTCAAGGTCAATTACAGCAAGGGGTCGTTTTAACTGTAAACTCATGAAATCAGGAGATGGTTGGTCATTCGATTCAAATCCAATTGGAAGCTGGTTGCTCATGTGGCAAAAATAGCTAAACAAATGCTACGGAATCATATCATAAAAACATCTGTTTTGCGTTTTAAAGCTGAAAACTGTGGATTTTTGAAAAAGTTGATTAATTTTACAGAACTCAAAATCCGTTTAAGTATGAAAAAAATCATGATTACCCTCTTTGTTGCAGTTGTTGCAACTTTCATTTTCAGTTCCTGTGCAGGAAGCCGCCCCGGTTATGGCTGCCCCAACACATCTACTACAAATAAACCGTTCAGGGCCTGAGTTGCCGGTACAAAAATAATTACATGAATTGGATTCCCCTCAACTCCACTGAAGAACTGGAGCAACTGGTACATTTATCACGGCAAAAGCCGCAGATTATTTTTAAACACAGTACCCGTTGCAGCATCAGCTCGGTTGCCAAAAGACGTTTGGAAAAAAGCCAGGCGCCTGATGAAGTACTATTCTATTACGTAGACCTGATATCTTACCGACGGCTTTCCAATTCCATTGCCGAACGTTTTGGTGTGGAGCATGAATCGCCCCAGGTTTTAGTGATCATAGATGGGAAATGCGTGTATGATGAAAGCCATAATGGCATTGATATGGAAGAGATCATAGAGCAGCTATAAATGAATTAATACAAAAGGCCACCATTGCGGTGGCCTCTTTGGTACAGGTCATAATCAACAGCCTGTTACAGAGAATTGTTTTTGGCTGCTTTATCTTGATTTTTTACCGTGGATATTGTATTGTTGCCTGTGCTGCTGCCAACCTTGCAATAGGTACACGGAAGGGAGAACAACTAACATAATTCATTCCAAGACGGTGACAGAATACAACACTTTCCGGATCGCCGCCATGCTCACCGCAAATACCAATTTTTAATTTTGGTTTTACAGAACGCCCCCTTTCAACCCCAATTTTTATCAGTTCACCAACGCCACTCTGATCAATGGTTTGAAATGGATCGGATGTCAATAATTTCAGATCAAGGTATTTGGGAAGGAAACCACCAATATCATCACGGCTGAAACCGAAACTCATTTGTGTAAGGTCATTGGTGCCAAAGCTAAAAAAATCTGCTACCTCAGCCATACTGTTTGCTTTTAATGCAGCTCTTGGAATTTCTATCATTGTTCCATATAAGTATGGAATTTTTTTAACCTGGAATTTTTCACATGTTTCCTTGTACACGATGTCCACTATATTTTTCTGATGTCTCAGTTCATGCCTGCCGCAGGTAACCGGAATCATAATTTCAGGCATTGCTTTTTTGCCTTTTTGAATGAGCTCAACTGTTGCTTCAAAAATGGCCCTTATCTGCATTTCTGTTATTTCGGGATAGCTGATACCCAAACGCACACCCCGGTGGCCAAGCATCGGGTTGTTTTCATGTAAAGCAAGCACCCTTCTGTTCAACACACTCATGCTGATACCTAATTCTTTACTCAGCTGCTGTAATTTTTCTTTATTATGAGGTACAAATTCATGCAGTGGAGGATCCAGCAGACGTATAGTAACAGGATGCCCATTCATAACTGCAAGCGTAGCTTTAATATCTTTTTTAACGAACTTGAATAAACCGTTCAATGCATCTCTTCTTTCTTTCTCAGTTTTACTTACAATCATTTTACGAAGCAGGAATAATGGCTGATCACTTCCCTCACCATAAAACATGTGTTCGGTACGGAACAAACCAATTCCTTCAGCTCCAAATTTTAATCCCTGCGCAGCATCACCCGGTGTTTCAGCATTGGTGCGTACACCCATTGCTTTGGTTTTATCAACCAGCTTCATCAGGTTTTTATACGATTGGTTTTTATCCAGATCAATATCAACCAACGCCATACTTCCCAAATAAACCAGGCCTTTTGTACCATCCAGACTTAACCAATCGCCTTCTTTAATATAAGTACCGTCATTGGCTTTAAACGATTTTGTTTCGCTGTGAATTTCAATATCGGCACAACCTACAATACAGCATTTACCCCAGCCCCTTGCAACCAATGCCGCATGCGAAGTCATACCACCTTTGGTAGTAAGAATAGCCTGGGATTTGTGCATTCCGTCAACATCTTCAGGTGAAGTTTCTTCTCTCACCAAAATAACTTTTTCGCCTCTGCCTGCCCATTCTACTGCATCATTGGAAGAAAAAACCACACGCCCTTTTGCACCGCCGGGGCCGGCAGGTAAGCCTTTCGCAATTGCTTTGGTTACTTTCTGTATTTCAGGATCCAACATGGGCAACAATAATTCCACCAACTGATTGGGCCCTACTCTCATGATAGCAGTTTTGGCATCAATCAATTTTGAATTATACATATCACTCGCTATTCTTACGGCTGCAATACCATTGCGTTTACCTACACGGCACTGTAACATGTACAGCGTACCTTTTTCAATGGTAAACTCAATATCCTGCATGTCTTTATAATGTACTTCAAGCCTTCTTTGTATTTCAAACAATTGTTTATAAACAACCGGCATTATTTCTTCCAGTGTAGGCAAATGCTTGCTCTGGTCATTTTTTGAATAATCGTTTACAGGCGCCGGAGTTCTTATACCTGCTACCACATCTTCGCCCTGTGCATTCAATAAATATTCGCCATAAAATTTATTTTCACCATTGCCGGGGTTTCTTGTAAAGGCAACACCGGTAGCACTTGTATCGCCCATATTACCAAACACCATGGCCTGTACGTTTACAGCAGTTCCCCACTCATCGGGAATTTTTTCAATGCGGCGGTATTCAATGGCACGCTTGCCCATCCAACTGCTGAACACAGCGCCAATGCTTCCCCACAGCTGTTCATTCGGATCTTCAGGAAAAGGTTTGCCCAGCACTTTTATAATGGTTGCTTTAAAATCTTTTACAAGAGCTTTTAATTCATCCACTGTTATATCTGTATCAAATTGATACCCTTTTGTGTGTTTTACTTTTTCAAGTTTTTCATCTAACACCTTTCTGATTCCTTTACCACCTTTTGGTACAATACCACCTGCTTTTTCCATTACCACATCAGCATACATCATAATCAAACGGCGGTAAGCATCATACGCAAACCGTGCATCACCCGATTGTTTGATGACTCCTGCAATTGTTTTTTCATTCAGGCCAATGTCCAGTACAGTTTCCATCATACCCGGCATTGATTTTCTTGCACCGGAACGTACAGAAACCAATAATGGATTTGCTGCATCACCAAATTTTTTATCCATTTCCTTTTCTACAGCCGCCAATGCTTTTTGTGTTTGAGCCATCAGTTCGGCAGGATATTTCTTTTTGTTATTATAATAATAGGTACATACTTCAGTTGTTAATGTGTAACCTGGGGGAACCGGTAAACGGAGTTTTGGATGACCCGCCATTTCTGCAAGGTTAGCCCCTTTACCACCTAATAAGTTTTTCATGGATTCGTTTCCATCGGCCTTGCCGCCACCAAAGGAATACACATACTTGGTTGATTTTTTTGCTTGTGCCATTTTTTGATTTTTTTTGAAATTTAATCAGAAGAAACTTTTATGCTTCTTTCAAATCAGTAGAGCAATCTGTTTCTTCTACCCTGTTTTATTAAAATTTGTGTGTAAAAGTAAATTGGCTGAAAAGGGCAAAGAATGATGTAAGGCACAAAAAAAACTAATCATCGTCAGGAATTGAATATGGCAAACTGATTATGATTAGGCTGAAATTTGATGCTAAAGCGGGACTAAGAGATTAAAAGAGGGAAAGAAGAAAAAGAGAAAGACAGTTAATTACTCAAGCACCTGAAAACATAAAATCAGGATCATGGTGCCCCGCCGTGGCGGGGTGCCTAGCAATCAACAACTATTTAATAAACACAAAGCATTTTCTTTTCACCGCACCGCTTTCACAATATACTCCCCAACAACGCTCCCATCATCTTTCAGCATCTCTACATGCAGTTGTTGTTCATTGGCTTTTACTTTAATCAATGTGCGCTTACCTGTAATGGGGCCGCCACCAATAACCAACGGATAATGATGCTGACCGTTTACAGGAGGATGTACACCATATACATGCGTATGCCCTGCAATCACCAGGTCAACTTTGTATTGATCAAACAAGGGAGAAAATACCTGTTTGCAATGCCTGGATCCTTTTTGATCAAATGAATAAAAAGGCGGGATATGCATCAGCACCACTCTGTATTTTGCTGTTAGGTAAGCCTTTGACTGCATGATCTTTTCCAGCCACACTGCCTGCATCTGCCGGTACGCATCAGATTGATCAAACCCTGTATAAATCTCTTCTTCTCCTGTATCCAATACGATTGTAAACACCTGCCCTATTTGATAAGTGAAAAACTGGCCATCAGGATTTGAAAAATAATCTTTCAACTTACGGGCAAACTTTCCCCGCATTTCATGATTGCCCTTTGCAAACAATAGGGGCTTCTGTGATGCAAAAACTTCTGTGCAGGGTTTGAGCAAATGTTCAATAATCTGTTCTTCATTCGATTGATAGTTGAACATATCTCCGTTCAGAAATACAAAATCAAAAGGATCATTTTTATTCAGTTGCAGCAGGTGGGGAAAAGATTCGGGCCTGTCATGAATATCGTTTAATACAAGCCAGCTTACTTCTTTTGTATTTTGGTCAAAGGTTGTGAATGTGTAAACATCACTGTAAATGATTTCACCATAAGTAATCGTATCTTCCTGTTCAAATTTGAGTATTTCCTTTGATGCAACACGGTAATGGTATTGTTTCCCCGGTTGTAATTCTTCCAGGTGTATTTCATGAATACGGTTGTATGCATTTACCAGTCCGTCGGTTACCAATACTGCTTTCTGATCCAGTTTGCCGGCTTCACCAAATTCAACCCAGCCAAAACTTGGTTTATTGGTAATCCAACGGATGCTCATACGGTTATGCAACAATGTTTGCAGGTAAGGTTTTGTAAGAAATACATGCTTGTCTAACGGTGGCGGCTCTACTTCCGACACCTCGTTATTATAACCAAGTGTATAGATATAACCGGCTGCACCCACTCCTGCTACTTTTGCAGCGTTGATAATAAATTTTCGCCTGTTGAAAGATGATGGTTTCCGGTTTTCCATATTCAGGTGGATAATGTTTAACTGTGAATGCAGGTTTTAAATTAAATAAAATGCAATTCTTTATATTTCGAAAATAGTTTCAGCTATAAAAATAAAGAATCGGCTGCAATGAGTTGCAGTTTCATACAAATGAATGTTTGTTTTACAGTTCACATGAACAAATATCCGGGTACAAAAAACATCCGTTCAACAAAATCTTTGCAGTTTCAGTTTCTGACCTTATTTTTGCAGCATGATCAATAACACACATACTCATCATCACCATACTTGCCTTGCCGGGTAAGCCAGATGATGTATTGTGTATAACAATAGTTAAAGGCTTACGAAAGTGAGCCTTTTTTTATTTTGATGAATTTGTGAAACCGATTTTGAATCTTCTATCAGGTATGCCATACCTTTTAAAGAAATCATGAAATAAAAAAACCTGTGAACAGGTATGGCATACCTGTTCACACTAAAAATTTATATGATGCAGGATAAAAAATATACGCCTTTAAGTGAAATCAGCGGTGGCAATGCCCAGGCATCCAAACTGCGAATTGCTATTCAGAAAAGCGGAAGATTGTACGATGATTCAGTAAAACTGCTCAACGAATGCGGTATTGAATTACGCAATGTAAAAGACCGTTTGAAAACTGAATCAGATACTTTTCCAATGGAAGTCTTCTTTTTACGGGATGATGATATTCCGCAATACGTGGAAGATGGCGTGGCCGATATTGGTATTGTGGGCGAAAATGTTTTGTTTGAAAAAAACAAACAGGCAGAGATTGTTGAAAAGCTGGGCTTTGGAAAATGCCGTTTGAGTTTGGCTATTCCCAGAAGTCAGTCGTATGAAGGAGCAAAAAGTTTAGAGGGCAAACGTATTGCAACCAGCTATCCTTTTTTAGTGAATGAATTTTTAAAGAAGAACAGTATCACTGCGGAAATACATGAAATCAGCGGTTCGGTTGAAATTGCTCCGGGTATTGGCCTGGCTGATATAGTTGCCGACCTGGTGAGCAGCGGTTCTACTCTCTTCATGAACGGACTGAAAGAAGTGGAAACCATTCTGCAATCACAATCTGTGTTGATCAAAAACAATAAACTCAGCAAAGAGCAGGAATTGTTGCTGGATAAACTGATCTTTCGGATAAAGGCAGTTAAAAAAGCAAAGCGTAATAAATATGTGCTGATGAATGCGCCCAATGAAAAACTCAACGACATTATTGCATTGCTGCCCGGTATGCGAAGCCCAACGGTATTGCCACTTGCAGAAAGCGGATGGAGCAGTGTACACAGTGTTTTGAGTGAAGATGAGTTTTGGGAAAAGATTGAACAATTGAAAGCAGCTGGTGCAGAAGGTATTTTAGTTGTGCCCATTGAGAAGATGGTGATGTAAGCAGCCCCCTAAATCCTGGAGACTTCCCAACTCACCAAGACAGCTTATTTGTAATTTATTCTAATCTTTTGTCCCGTAGGGACACCTGATCGGTAGAACAAGAAAACAAAAACAATTGAGTCCCGTAGGGACGACATATTATTTATGCAGATCATAAAATATCCAAAAAAAAGTGAATGGAACAGGTTGCTCAAGCGACCAGCGCTTGAATCAATTTCATTGGAAGCAAGTGTAACCAATATTCTGCACCAGGTAAAAGCAAGTGGCGATGAAGCATTAAAACGTTTCTCCACCATCTTTGATAAAGTATCTGTTGATGAATTATTGGTTTCAAAAGATGAAATGGATGCAGCCGTTGCAACAGTGAGTGATGAACTGATGGATGCCATTGCACTTGCAAAAAAGAACATCGAAACCTTTCATTCAAATCAATTAGCACCTGTTGAAAAAATAGAAACCATGCCTGGCGTTGTATGCTGGCGCAAAACGGTGGCAATTGAAAAAGTGGGCTTATACATTCCCGGTGGAACAGCTCCTTTGTTTTCTACCATATTAATGTTGAGCATTCCCGCAAAGATTGCAGGATGTAAAGAAATTATTTTATGTACTCCGCCCGGAAAAGATGGAAAAGTAAATGCAGCAGTTTTGTACACAGCTAAATTAGCGGGCATTACAAAAATTTTCAAAACAGGCGGCGCACAGGCCATTGCCGCAATGGCTTATGGAACAGAAAGTGTTCCGCAGGTGTACAAGATTTTCGGTCCCGGAAATCAATATGTAACCTGCGCCAAACAATTGGTGCAAAAAGATGGTGTGGCTATTGACATGCCCGCAGGCCCAAGTGAAGTATGTGTAATGGCAGATGAAACAGCCAATCCTGCTTTTGTTGCTGCCGATCTTTTATCACAGGCTGAACATGGTGCAGATTCGCAGGTATTATTGGTGAGTAATTCTGAAATATTCATCAATGAAGTACTGGCCCAAACCGAAATGCAATTACAGCAACTTCCACGAAAAGAGTTTGCTGAGCAAGTATTGGAAAACAGCAAAGCCATTTTGCTGAGTACAATTACAGAGATGATTGAACTGGTGAATGAATATGCTGCTGAACATTTGATCATCAACTGTAAAGATGAAGAGTTGATTGCAGAGCAAATCATCAACGCAGGTTCTGTTTTTCTTGGTAATTACTCTCCCGAAAGTGTGGGCGATTATGCAAGCGGAACGAATCATACACTTCCTACTAACGGTTATGCAAAAGCATACAGCGGAGTAAGTGTTGATAGTTTTGTAAAAAAGATCACCTATCAAAAGTTGAATGAACAAGGATTAAAGAATATTGGCAAAGCTGTTGAAGTAATGGCAGAAGCAGAGGGATTGCAGGCACATGCGGAAGCGGTGAGGAAACGTATGCAACCTCACCCTTAATCCCTCTCCAAAGGATAGGGAAAAGCTGAGCACAGCCCCCGCTTGTTAAAATGATTCATAAACCTCTGTGATGATTTATAATTTGAAAATGAAATGCTTAATTACAATTGTTCATTAAAAAAATAAATGCCCGGCCTCCTTCTCCTTAGGAGAAGGAATGAGGATGAGGTGTATTCTATGTCTTTTAATTTAAACAACTTACTGCGCCCCAACATCAAGTCGCTTACACCCTACTCTTCTGCACGGGATGAGTTTCACGGTGAGGCAAATATCTTTTTGGATGCAAATGAAAACAGTATTGGTTCGCCGCTGATGAAATGGTACAACCGTTACCCGGATCCGTATCAACAAAAGATCAAAGAAAAATTATCTCAGATCAAAGCTGTTTCACCCAAACAGATTTTCATTGGCAATGGCAGCGATGAATGTATTGATTTGTTGTACCGTGCTTTTTGTAATCCGGGAAAAGATAATGTCATCATTTGTCCGCCAACGTATGGCATGTACGAGGTGAGCGCTAACATTAATGATGTTGAACTTCGTAAAGCGCCACTGCTGAATAACTTTCAATTGGATTTGGTACATATTGAAACATTGGTGGATGAAAACACAAAACTCATCTGGATCTGTTCGCCCAACAATCCAACCGGCAATAGTATGAACCGGGATGATATTGAAATGATCCTGAATAATTTCAATGGAATTGTGGTTGTTGATGAAGCCTATATCAATTTTGCCCGGCAGCGATCCTGTGTTTCACTGCTGAAAGAATATCCCAATCTTGTTATCCTGCATACACTCAGCAAAGCATGGGGATTGGCAGGCCTGCGTTTGGGAATGGCTTTTACAAGTGAAGATATCATCCGCATATACAATAAAATAAAACCACCTTACAATATCAGTGAAGCGGTGCAGGAATTAGTGATCAAAGCGCTGGATAATATGGAAGATGTTAATGCTATGATCAAAGAATTAGTGAATGAACGCAAAAGGTTGGAAGAAGAATTACCCAAATTGAAAGTTGTAGAGCATGTATATCCGTCTGATGCCAATTTCTTATTGGTAAAAGTGGTTGATGCAAAAGCCATCTATGAATACTTACTCGCCAACCGGATTGTTGTGCGAGACCGCAGTAAAGTGATCTTATGTGAAGGATGTTTGCGGATAACTGTAGGAACGGCAGGGGAAAATGATGAATTACTGAGCGCTTTGCAGAATTTTATTGTTTAATACTTTTGTTAGAGTAAATAATTTTAGTGGGCTAAAGCCCGAACCTGTTTTATTTTTCATTTACCCCGGCCCTGCCCGTTCCGTTCAGGCGGGCTTAAGGCCGGGGCAATAAATCCAAATCTATTTCAATTGGGCTTTAGCCCACATAAGTCAGATAAAAAATGATAGTTTACTGTTAACTTTAAAGACTCAAACAAATTATTATGAGCAGAATCATCACATCACTCGTTTTCATTTTCGCAGTAACATTAACTGCCTGCGCAAATGACTCTACAAAAAATCAATCAACTACTGCTGCAAGCGGCGGACTAAAATTACCTCCGGGGTTTACTGCAACTGTTGTTGCTGATAAAGTTGGTAATGCACGCCACATCGTTGTTAACAGCAATGGTGATGTGTATGTAAAACTTGAACGCTTAAAAGATGGCAAGGGCATTGTGCGGTTAAGAGATACAAATGCCGATGGTGTGGCAGATGAAACCTTTGCGTTTGGTAATTTTGCAGGAACGGGAATTGCCATTAAAAACGGATACCTCTATGCATCATCCGATGAAGAAGTGTTTCGTTATAAATTTAACAGCAGCAATGAAATTGAAAATCCTGATAAACCGGAAATCATTGTAACAGGTTTGGTGAATAAGCGCCAGCATTCATCCAAGTCAATTACGTTTGATGACAATGGCAATATTTATGTAAACATTGGCGCCCCATCCAATGCCTGCCAGGAAACAGATCGTACTGCCGGCTCACCCGGTATGATGCCCTGCCCTATTTTAGAAACAGCAGGTGGCATCTGGCAATTTAAAGCAGATCAGCATAACCAAACTTATGCAACAGGCATTCGTTATGCAACAGGCTTAAGAAATGTAGTTGGGCTTGATTGGAATTTTTCCATGAATGAATTATATGTAACACAGCATGGCCGTGACCAATTGAGTCAGCTTCATCCAACTAATTATAACGATGAACAAAATGCTGAATTACCTGCTGAAGAATTTTTCATCGCTAAAAAAGGAATGGATTTTGGCTGGCCTTATTGTTATTATGATCCCATCCAGAAAAAGAAAGTGGTGGGCCCCGAATATGGCGGCGATGGAAAAACAGAAGGCTTATGTGGCACAAAAGAAAAGCCGTTGTATGCATTTCCTGCACACTGGGCACCCAATGCGTTATTGTTTTATACAGGCGATCAATTTGCTGCAAAATATAAAGGCGGTGCATTCATTGCATTTCACGGAAGCTGGAACAGGGCGCCGTTAAAACAAGGCGGATACAATGTTGTATTTCTTCCCATGAAAGATGGAAAGCCAAGTGGTGAGTATGAAATTTTTGCAGATGATTTTGCAGGTGGTGAAGAATTTTTAACTCCTGCCAAAGCAAAGCATCGTCCCTGCGGATTGGCAATGGGTACCGACGGATCAATGTATATTTCAGATGACCAGGGCGGTACTATCTGGAAAATAACTTATACAGGAGAAAAATAAAATTGATGAAGAAAATTTCTTTTGTATTGCTTGTTGGTATTGGGTTCATCGCTGTATCATTCTGTGCAGGCCAGCAGGATCTCAAAGCATCCATGCAGCGTGGAAAAAAAGTTTATGAAAAAACATGCCTTGCCTGCCATCAAGCCGAAGGAGATGGTGTACCACGTTTGAATCCGCCCCTGATCAAAACAACACAGGTATTGGGCAATAAAGAAAAACTGATTCGTATTGTTTTGCAGGGTTTCAATGAAGATGTGGAAATTAACGGTGAATATTACAGCAACCCCATGCCGGCACAACCTCTGCTAACCAACCAGGAAATAGCCGATGTATTAACGTATGTACGCAACAGTTTTGGAAATAAAGCAAAGGCCATTACAGCACTGGAAGTAAAAATGGTAAGGGCAAAGAAATGATAAGCATAAAAATAAATTGTAACTTTAATTCATGAAATTGAAAGCAACATCTGTTAAGGCCCTCGGTAAATTCAGTTTGCAAATCGAATTCAACGATGGCACAAGTGGCATTTATGATGTTAGCAGTTTAGCAGGAACACCTGTTTTCAATCCATGGGAAAATGAAGACGTTTTTTTCAACGTTTTTATCAATCCGGAGAACAATGCAATTGCCTGGAATAATGAAATGGAAATTGATACATTAACGGCTTATCTTGAAATCAAGGGTATCAGCTTTCAACAATATGCTGAACAAAACCGGAACCTCAGTTATGCCAGCCGTTAGCAGGTTCCTTGGGATCATCATTTACCTTTATTACCGGGATCATAATCCTCCACATTTTCACGCAGTATATGGAGATTATGAAGCTGAAATACTGATCAACGATCTTTCAGTTGAGGTTGGCTATCTTCCTCCCCGGGTACTTGGTCTTGTAATCGAATAGGCAGGATTGCATCAGGATGAACTTAACGAAAACCGGGAACTCGCCAGACATGGCGATTCTTTAAAACAAATCAAGCCATTGGTATAATGAAACGAATATTATTTATTGATCGTGATGGTACACTGATCAACGAAGCGCCACCCACTTATCAATTAGATTCTTTTGATAAGCTGAGCTTTTACCCCGATGTGTTTTTTTACCTGCGTAAGATCGCTGCTGAAATGGATTACGAGTTGGTGATGCCTACCAACCAGGATGGTTTGGGTACGGTAAGCTTCCCCGAAGATGCTTTCTGGCCATTACAAAACTTTGTGGTGAACAGTTTAAAGAATGAAGGCATCCTCTTCAGCGATGTATTGATAGACAGAACCTTTCCTCATGAAAATGCCCCAACAAGAAAGCCCGGCATTGGCATGTTTACAAAATATATCAACAACCCAGCTTATGATTTGGCCAATTCATTTGTAATTGGTGATCGTATTACAGATATTCAGTTGGCAAAAAATCTGGGCTGCAAAGGCATCTGGATCAACAATGATGCAAACCTTGGTGCTGCTGAAATAAAAGATAAGATGGATGAACTGCGTCAATCAACCATTGTACTGGAAACGCCGCACTGGAAAGAAATTTATGAATTTTTAAAGCTGGGTTTGCGTACCGTTGTTCATGAACGCAATACCAATGAAACAAAGATTCGTGTTGAATTGAATTTAGATGGAAGCGGCAAAGCCAACATCAACACCGGTCTTGGATTCTTTGATCACATGCTCGATCAGATTGCAAGACATGGCAAGATGGACCTTACCATTACAACCAACGGCGATCTGCATATAGATGAACATCACAGCATTGAAGATACCGGCATTGCTTTGGGCGAAGCCTTTGCAAAAGCATTGGCTGATAAACGTGGAATGGAACGCTATGGTTTTGCATTACCCATGGATGAAGCTGAAGCAAAAGTGCTGCTTGACTTTGGTGGCCGCAACTGGATTGTGTGGAACGCAACCTTCAAGCGGGAAAAGATTGGTGAAATGCCAACGGAAATGTTCTTTCATTTCTTTAAATCTTTCAGCGATGCTGCAAAGTGTAATTTGAATATTGAATGCCACGGTGATAATGAGCATCATAAAATTGAAGCCATCTTTAAAGCCTTTGCCAAAGCCATCCGCATGGCGGTAAAGAGAGATCCGCTGAGTAATTACCTGCCTTCAACAAAAGGTATTTTGTAAAAGCTGTTCTTCACTGCCACTGATAAAAGATTGCTCACCCTCTGATTATAGTCATAACTGAACAAGGTTTCCCTAAGTAGCTTTACTGCGTACTACGTAGCTTATGCAACAAATTGTTTTGCAGAACATGTGACAAAGCACATACTGAAAAATATTTATGTAGCCTAAGTAATGAGCCTGCCTGTTGGCAGGCAGGCGTAGTAGTATTAAAATATTTTTTATGGAAGCCATCCTTGTTCCCGTTGATTTTTCATCAACATCGTTAAATGCCGCAACTTATGCACTGAGCTATGCAAAACAGGTAGGCGCAAAAATCATACTCGTTCATGTATTTGAAGCGCCGCTGGTTTACCCCGTTTACCAGGGAGCAGAAATAACCCCTGAAGGTTTGCGTGAAATCAATAAAAAAGAATTACAGCTTCTTGCTGCTCAATTATCAGAAAAAGAACCCATCATAAAAGTGGAATACATGCAGTTTGATGGCAGGTTATCAGATGTCATCAGGCAACTGCAGGAAGCCATGCAGGTTTCTCTTGTGATCATGGGCATAACAGGTGCCGGTAAGTTGAAAGAAAAATTAATTGGCAGCAATACATTGGCGGTGAGCAAACAAATTGTAACACCTGTATTGATTATTCCTGAAAATGCGGTGTATAACAAAATCAATGATATTGGACTTACAACTGATTTCAGAGATGTTGTGGAAACCATTCCTGACAAATCAGTAAAGAAAATCCTGGATGCTACCGGCGCCAAACTGCATGTACTGAATGTTGATTTCAAAAACAGGCAATGGACAGATGATACACCTTTCCAAAGCGGATTGGTTGAAACCATGTTTGAGCATTACCATCCCAGGTATCACTTTATTGATCATGAAGACATGGTAGAAGGGCTGAACGAGTATGCTCAGAGATTCAGTATTGAATTACTCATTGTAATTCCTCAAAAACATAACCTGATTGAAAAAATATTTTCAGGAAGCCATACTAAGGAATTACTGTTTCACAGTGAAGTACCGGTAATGGTGATGCATGGTTGAAGAAAAGAGGATTGAACTATCGGTTGAAAATTCTTGCACAGGTCTCCCACTCTGTGCATAAGCGTTAGTTGAATTCAGGAATACATCTGTTGAATTAATTTCTAACGGCATGTTTCATTAAGACAACTAACTTTTTGGCATCAGGTTGGGATATCTGTGCCAGAGAAAACTTGAATTTTGTTGTAAGTCGTTTTTATTCTCCCGTAATTTGTCTGATGATAAATTTTATTGCTCTGTCGTCAATTGAAGCTATTTCTGATTTGTCATAAATGGTTAGCAGGTAAATCTCTTTGTTTTTATTTATCTTGAATGTGATAATTCTCATACCGCCACTTTTTCCTTTACCCTTGCTCTTTACTGCTAAACGAATTTTGAATGTGTCATTGCCTAAAGGTGTCCCCAAATCAGGCGTCTGGAATAAAATAACATTTAAATCTGACAACTCTTTTTTTAGAGATGGAAACTTTTTGGTTAACCTCTTTGCTTGAGATTTAAAGGTCGGTGTAGGGATAACATTATAACTCATTCAAAAAATCTTGCAGAGATTGCTTTTTGAGTTTCCCCTGACGCATTTTTTTTACTTCTTCAAAGGACTGGGTCAGGTCAGATTTTATTTTAAGCATTTGTTCATACTTATTTAATTTGTTGAGCAGGCGAGTCCATTGAGTTATTGGAAGTTGCACCGCTTGGGTATTCCCTTTTTGGTCATTTAAATATTGAACTGCTGTTTTCATGAAGTAAAACTACAACTTTATTAAATAAAAAAATAACGCTATTTGCAATAGGGTTTCGGCAAGAATAGGAACTGTTCTCTGCTTCTACTGGCGCAGGTGATCCCTCAAAAACATAACCTGATTGAAAAAATATTCTCAGGAAGCCATACTAAGGAATTACTGTTTCACAGTGAAGTACCGGTGATGGTGATGCATGGGTGAGGAAAAGAGGATTGAACTATGGGTTGAAAATTCTTGCACAGGACTCCCAACTTGTGCATGCGAGTTATTTGATTTGAAAAATGAATCATCTTTCACTATGTTCTAACTCATCAAAATTCTTTCCGCAGTGAGGGCACTCATGTACTTTTTTATTTTTTGATTTCCTGATTTCTTCCATGAAACCGGCGGTAATGATACCCGCAGGCAATGCAAAAAATGCTAACCCAAACAGTGTAATCACTCCGGTTAATACTTTACCCGTTACAGTAATGGGTATCATGTCGCCATAACCAACAGAAGTAACCGTTACAACGGCCCACCATAAAGTAGCAGGAATACTTGAAAACACAGCCGGTTGTGCATTGTGCTCGGCAAAATAAAGCAAACTGGAGGCAATGATTATCAGAAAGAGAATCAGTACTATACTGAGCTTTAATTCATTTACCCTTGTAGTAAATACATTCTTCACCATTTTGGCTGCCTTCATATAAGCAGTTAGGCGGAACAATCTTAAAAACCGCAGGAGTCGTAAAATTCGCAAGACTCTTAAATCGAGTCCCACAACTATATGAATATAAAAAGGCAGTATAGCAAGCAAATCAATCAGCGCAAAAGTAGAAAGCATATACCGTAAGCGGCCATGTAAACCATGTTTATACTTTTGGTTAAGTGTACAACTCCATACACGCAGCACATATTCAACGGTGAAAATAATTACAGAAACAAGATCAAAAATTCTGAAGAGTTCTTTATACTCCTCATGAATAGAATGCACCGTTTCCAGCATCACAGCAATTACATTCAGTAAAATAAGAATAATGATAAAGCTATTGATGACCTTGTCCCATTTGGTGTCGCCTAAATCGGGTTGAAGAAGTAAGTGCACCTTCTTTTTAGTTGCATGATACATTGTCATTGTTTCTTTGGTTCCTTTAAAAGTAATGAATAAACTAAAAACAGCCTTGTATTGCTCATAACATTGCTTACACGAGAACTTTTCTTGTGCAGGTCTCCCGACCAGTGCTTAGTCGTTACTTGAATTCGTGAATGTATTATTTGAACTTAATTTCGAATAAGTATGTTTAATGAAAACAAGAGATACGTTGGCATCAGGTCGGGAGTACTGCTCCAGAGAAAAATTGAATTTTCATCACCTTGCTGATATTCTCTTATCAGCCATTCTTTCCGGTTTTATAGATCCTTTCAAGCATTTCATACAATTCAGGATGATTTGTTTTTAATAATTCTGGCTGCTCGAAAAAATATTCAGAGATAACAGCAAAAAACTCTGCAGTGTTAGTGGCTCCATACAGATCAATGTCTGATCCATAGGTTTTCATTTGCAGAATGGTTGCATTCATCATATTCATCCATTGATCGGCATATTTCCTCTCTAAAATTATTTCCGGAACGCCATCCATTGTTCCATCCATTTTATCTATTAGGTGCACGAACTCATGAATAGCAGTATTGTGTGCATCGTTGTTATTAATGAATCCCTGTCTTAATTGCCATTTGGTAATGATCATTACATGCTGCAGGGCGCCGGTACCAACCATGCCGGCAATATCCCGATCCGATCCGTGCTGGTCGAAATCTGAATTGAATGCTCCGGGGTATAATAAAACTTCATGCAGGTTGATATATTGCCAGTCGTGAATAGCATAAACAGGTATAATAGCACCGGCAGCAATTAAGAGACGGTCAATGTCTTCTGCAACAGCATTGATCCCGGTTATTTTTACAGCAGATAAAAAATGGTCTGCTCTTTTTTCAAATGTTTCTTTTCCTGCTTCATCAAGTTGCCGGTAAAATTTTACGTAATCGGTAAGTAGCTCCCTGTAATTTTCCGGCAGTTGGCTGGTTACCTTTGTTCTGCTGATTCTGAAAACAAACAGAATCAGTAAAATAATCAAAGCCAGGACAAATAATATCTGAAAAATCAACACCATAATACGATGAAGATAATCCTTCTTTTCTGCAGGCGTTGTTTTTCAAATGCCCGATACAATCCGGAATAATAAAACAAATGTTTACCCATTGTGAGGCAGGGCATCAAATTCCTTTCGTTTGGTTTCAAACCATGTCTTCATTGCCTCAGGCGTTTGCATGAGTTCTTTCATTTCCTCTTCTGGCGCAGGTGTTCCGATAGGATCACCTGTGTTTATTAGTTCAGCCCCGATTGCATCCTTATCTGGCGCAGGTCTCCCTACCTGTGCATAGGCGTTACTTGATTTTCTTCTCAGCAACATCTCTCCTATAGCCTGTGTGTTAGCCGAGGACCTTGCTGCGAAGGAATTTTTAAAGAGGCTTTAAAATCACTGCTTGGATAAAAAAAACGAAAGTTTTATCTCTTAAAAAACTTTCGCAACTACAATTCCTGTATAATCATTATTCAAACCTCAACGCCTTCACCGGGCTTATCTTCCGCACCAGTAAAGAGGGAATAAACAGGATAACAAAACTTACAACAAACGTAATCACATTAATCAGCAGCACCTGCCACCAGATGACTCTTACCGGTGCAGAAGAAACATAATATGCCGCTTCATCTAATTTAATAAAGTGCGTGGTTTGCTGAAGCCAGCAAATACCCAGGCCAAGCAATGTACCAAACACAATACCCACCAATGCAATGATCAACGCCTGGTTCCAGAAAATGATTTGTATCTGTCCGTTGCTGGCACCCGCTGCTTTTAAAAGCCCAATCATTTTTGAACGCTCCAGTACAAGTATGATGAGACAGGAAATTAAATTGATGATGGCAACAATGCACATGATTATTAATATCACTTTCTTGTTGGTGCTTTGCAGTGCCAGCCAGTCGAATATGTTGGGATAAATTTCACGCATGGGCGTACTGAACCATTGTACAGGAATCTGATCGAGCAGTTCATTGTTGGTTTCATAATCCTTTTTAAAATCAAACAGTGTAAGTTCATATCCGCCAATCTGGCTATTGCTCCATCCATTCAGTTTGCGGATGAGGTTAATATCAACAATGGCAAATGTTTTATCATACTCTTCAATACCGGTTTTATAAATTCCACACACCGTTACCGGCCGCACTCTCGGAGTTGTGCTGCTATTATCAATAAAATAAATCAGGATCTTATCACCCGTTTTTGCATTGATCTGCCTTGCTGTATATTCTGAAATAAGAATTTGATTGTTTGCAACGCTGTCATCAAACTGCAGCCATTTGCCTTTGGTTAAAAAAGAAGCAAGCCGTTCTTTGGAGAAATCTTTTTCCACTCCTTTCAGCAACACACCTTCAATTGTTTCCGTTGTTTTGAGCATGGCCGACTTGGTAGCAAATGCATCCACATATTTTACTTCTTTGTTTGAACGCAATATGTTGAAGACTGTATCGTTTTTTTCTACAGGTAATTCTTCGGCCAGTCCGGATATGGAAGATTGTTGCTGCTGCACACGCAAGTGGCCCCAAAAGCTGAAAACCTTACTGCTTACGGTGTATTGAAATCCTTCTACAAAAGCAAAGGCAAGGATCATGACCGCCACACTGATAGCAGTTGCAGCAGCCGATAAGCGGATGATGAACCTTGAAAAAGATTGGTTCTTCTGAAAAACCAAACGACGGGCTATGAAGGAGGCTACGTTCAAACCAGTTAACTTTGAATAGTTGTAAAACTAATGGATTCTTAAACATGCAGCATCTAAAAAATACCGTTCTTGTTTTTCTCATTCTTGTATCCTTTGGAAACGCATTTGCACAGGAACCTGATAAGATCTATCGCAGCAATATCCGTTCTGTAAAATTACATCTGCAGGGCGATCAGTTAGCCTACCCCGTTATACGGCTCAACAGCAGCGATTTGCTGGAACTGCATTTTGATGATATGGATGCCGATGTAAAATATTATTCCTATACATTCATTCTTTGCAATGCAGACTGGTCAACTGCGCCGGTGAGCCAGTTCGATTACATGAAAGGTTTTTCCAACGTTCGTATCAATACTTATCGCAACTCCTCTATTTCATTAACACGCTACACACACTACATGAGCAACCTGCCCGATAAGAACACTGCACCTACACGCAGCGGCAATTACCTGCTCAAGGTTTTTGTAAATGGAGATACATCACAAATTGCTTTTACCAAACGTTTTTTGGTGATTGATGTAAAAGTGAATGCAGGTGCAACGGTGGTGCAACCCTTCAACCCTACTTATTTTAAAACACATCAGAAACTGCAGTTCAATGTAAATGTGCAGAACATCAAACCCACCAATA
This sequence comes from uncultured Chitinophagaceae bacterium, assembly GCA_947085245.1. Lineage (GTDB taxonomy): Bacteria > Bacteroidota > Bacteroidia > Chitinophagales > Chitinophagaceae > Lacibacter. The sequence continues at coordinate 44,081 of CAMTVU010000054.1, forward strand.
TTTTTCAGCAAATCAAAATTGTGATATTGCAAAACAACCGCTGGGATAATAGTATCAAAAATTTACAACCCACTTTCATCCGTCAGAATATTTTAGAATACAATACAGAAGCAGATGGGTTGTTTGCCGCACAGAAAGAATGGCGATGGGTGAACCTTTCCAGTTTTCGATTGCAAACGGATCGTATAGAAAAAGCTGATTATACCAATAAAGGACAAACTCTTTTTGTAAAACCGGAAGGCGAACGCAATTCATTACGTTACATGTATTACCGTGATGTGAATGGGATGTATGAGCTTGGTAATATTGAACATAACAATCCTTACTGGCAGGGGGATTATGCAACCGTTTGGTTCAGGTATATTACTGCCAACAGCCAGGTATTGCCCAATAAAGATTTGTATCTATTTGGCGAATTAACCAACTATGAATTTACAGATGCCAACCGCATGACCTTTAATACAGCAACAGGCATGTACGAAAACAAGCAACTGCTCAAGCAGGGTTTGTACGATTATATATATGTAACAAAAGATAAAAAAACAAACCAGCTCAGTACAGATATTACCGAAGGCAACTGGTGGGAAACAGAAAATAATTATACCATTCTTATTTATTATCGTTCGCTTGGCGGCAGGGCCGATGAACTGATTGGCATTACACAAGTGAATTCATTAGCCAACAGACCCAATTTTAATAACAGTAATTAATACCCGTCTAATTTTAAAGATTGAAGGGTTTGCTGTTCAAATTTTACCATTGAATGGAAAAGTTTGAAAATAAAGGAACCTTAAACTTTCAACTTTTCAACTCAAAAAACTTTTTCAATTCCCTTATCTTTGCAGCGGCAGGTCTTGCACGACCAGCTCCTGCTGAACTCCCCCAGGGTGGGAACGCAGCAAGGGTAAGCGGTTGTAGCGGTGCGATGTAAGTAACCTGCCATTTTTTTTCTCCTAACCCCCTGAAGGGGGAATTTAATTTTAGATCATGAAATTTTTTATTGACACTGCGAATCTTGCTCAAATCAAAGAAGCAAACGAATTGGGAATCCTTGATGGTGTTACCACCAACCCCTCACTGATGGCCAAAGAAGGTATTAAAGGACATGATGCCGTTATGCAGCATTACAAAACCATTTGCGAAATGGTGGATGGAGACATCAGCGCAGAGGTGATCAGTACCGATTTTGATGGTATTGTTGCTGAAGGAAAAATATTGGCTGCCCTTCATCCAAACATTGTGGTGAAAGTGCCCATGATCAAAGATGGTATCAAAGCCCTCAAATGGTTCAGCGATAACAGTATTAAAACAAACTGCACGTTAGTGTTCAGCGCCGGACAAGCCATACTTGCTGCCAAAGCAGGCGCAACGTATGTATCTCCTTTTCTTGGCCGTATTGATGATAGTGGTTGGGATGGTATGGCTTTGATTGGACAAATTGCAAGCATTTACTCTTTGCAGGGTTTTGAAACACAGATTCTTGCTGCATCCATCCGCACACCGTTGCATATTATCCAGGCTGCTGAATTAGGTGCTGATGTATGTACCTGTCCGCTGGATTCAATTCTTGGTTTATTAAAGCATCCGTTAACAGATATTGGATTGGCGAAGTTTTTAGAAGATGCCAAGAAGTTTCAGTAATACCGCTTTGAATTATATTTTAGTCCAATCATTTACTTGGGGCGGTATTATACAAGTATGTAATTTTGAAAGGCACTATTGGACTAAATAGTTCTTCCCTTGGGTATAAGTAATTGAAAATTGATAGTTGATAAATGAAGAGGCTGTCTGATAAATAAATAAAGCTCCTGAGATTTGCTTAAACGACTTCGGTTCTCCATCAGGGATCCGAATAAAATCTCCAAAAGTTTATTTATGAAACAGCCTCTTTTTATTTTTGTTGATGGAATGCTGATTGATGTTGCGTTTAACTTTTGCAGTTGATGATTTGCACTTTGCTGAACAAAGCTGTCACCCTGAGCCTGTCGAAGGGTTGCCGGGTAAAGATTTTGCAGCCGATGATTTAGCCAATTGCTGAATCAATTCCCAATTTTCTGTAAACAAAGCCTGTTTCTTTTTCCTGCCCCAGCCCTTCAGTTGTTTTTCCCATTCAATAGCCTGGCTAATATCATTAAAACGTTGATAGTATTTTAATTCAACAGGCCTCCGTTTGTAAGTAAAACATTTTTTATTGAAACCGGTATTGTGTTCCCATAATCTCCGTTCAAGATCATTGGTAACACTGGTGTAGTAGAAATTGTCTTTGCATTCTAGAATGTAAACAAAGTAGTTGTGGTGGAGTTTCATGGTTAGAACAAGCTTTATATTTTAATCCTCAACATTTGCCATTCTAATCATCATCCCTTCGACACTTCGACTTCGCTCAGTGCAGGCCTAGCTCAGGGTGACAACCCCTCCGATTATTAATCCATTACTATTTGTGGTACCTCACAAATAAGTAATTCAGGTCTTCCTCTTTCTTCTCTTTTCTCTCCTTAATCTCTTAGCCCTGCTTTTCTTTCTCAGCGCCTTTGCGTCTTAGTGGCTACTCATCGCACATCCACTAAAAAACTTCCCAAATCAACCACTTCACCCTCGCCCATTTTAAATTGCTCAATGTCTTCAATGCTTAATTCTTCCAATACTTTGGTTGTATAAACAGGCTTGCCATTCTTCATGATGATAAAATAAAAATCAGGACGGGTTTCTTTAAAAGCCGAATCATTCACAAACGAATCATGAGCAAACGGAATGCGGATATGCCCTTCGGCATCCAACCGGCTTTCACCCAAAAAATCATCATCGGCAATATCACGGTCGTATAAACGCACAGTATAGTCATCGCCTGATAATCCTTTGTCTTCACCTTTTTCAATGAAACGGGCGGTTACAATCAGGTCAGGTTCTTTGTTAAGGGTAAAATCACTCATGTTGTTGGTTGTATTTTTGATGTAAAGAGCGCAACATATTTAATAATTCAGGCAGCCGTAACTGAATAGTATCCCAAACGATTTCATTATTAATTCCAAAATAGTCATGAATGATGAAGTTCCTGAAATCTTTAATGACCCTCCATTCAACTTCAGGATTTATTGTTTTAAAGACTTCAGGAATTCGGGACGCTGCCTCACCAATTATTTCAAAATTCCTTTCAACTGCAAACTTTGTTTTGTTATCAGCCTCATATTGCTCAAATGTATATCCATTTGTAAAATCAAGGACATGCTGAATGGAAGTAATCATATCTTCCAGCAGTAAATTAATTTCTCTTTCAGACATGGATTAAACTCTTTTCTACAAATGAAAGATATTTTGGCTTTATTCCTTTTCGGGAAACAACATCAATTTTTTGTTCAAACAAATCCTCCAACTCATGCGCCAATCTTATATATTGAAATCCATCAATCCTTTTATTGAAATCAACTAAAATGTCAATATCGCTGGATTGTTCCTGATCACCCCTTGCAAAGGAACCAAACACGCCCAGTTCAGAAAGAGCATAACGCTTTTCCAGTTCAGGTTTCTTTTGTTTGAGTTTATCTAATATAATATCAAGCGTGTACACAATTGTAAGGTACACAAAGGAATGTTTCTTTCAAAAATAAATGCTCAAAACAAAAAGGCACAAAGCTTTTTCAACTTTGTGCCTTGATATAATTTATTTCTTGAATCCGTATCTCGACTGCGTTCAGGATTCTCAATCATCCAACTTCAACACCGCTAAAAATGCTTCCTGCGGTACTTCTACATTACCAATCTGGCGCATACGCTTCTTACCTTCTTTCTGCTTCTCCAATAATTTTCTTTTACGGCTGATATCGCCACCATAACATTTGGCCGTTACATCTTTCCGCATGGCACTGATGGTTTCACGGGCAACGATTTTTGCACCAATAGCAGCTTGTATCGCAATCTGGAACTGCTGACGGGGAACCAACTCTTTCAACTTCTCACATAACTTACGGCCAAATTCCTGGCCACGGCTGCGGTGAATCAATGCACTCAATGCATCCACTTTATCACCATTCAACATAATATCCATCTTTACAATATCTGCTTCACGGTAACCGATGGGATGATAATCGAACGAAGCATAACCACGGGTTTGGCTTTTCAGCTTATCATAAAAATCAAACACAATCTCTGTCAAAGGCATTTCAAACATCAGCTCCACACGGGTTGGTGTGAGATAGCTTTGATTAATGAGGATGCCACGTTTGCCCAAACAAAGCGTCATGATGTTACCAATATAATCGGGTTTGCTGATGATTTGTGCTTTTATAAATGGTTCTTCAATCCTGTCCATTGCAGTAGGCTCAGGCATTTGAGCAGGATTGTTCACCAGTATCTTTTCTCCTCTTGTAGTATAGGCAATAAAACTTACGTTAGGTACAGTAGTGATCACTGTTTGATTATACTCTCTCTCCAAACGTTCCTGAATAATTTCCATGTGCAGCAATCCCAAAAAGCCACAACGGAAACCAAAGCCCAGCGCCTGTGATGTTTCCAGTTCAAACGTAAGCGATGCATCGTTCAACTGCAGTTTATCCATGCAATCACGCAGCTCTTCAAAATCATCTGTAACAACGGGGAAGATACCGGCAAACACCATTGGCTTTACTTCCTGGAAACCCTGTATCGGTTCCTGTGTAGGATTGGCAGCCAGTGTTATGGTATCACCCACTTTCACTTCTTTGGCATTTTTTACTCCGGTGATGATGTAACCCACATCGCCACAGGTTACTTCCTTTTTCTCCGTCATCTTCAGTTTTAAAATACCTACTTCGGAGGCTTCATATTCCTGGCCGGTACTAACAAACTTTACCTTATCGCCTTTTTTAATTTTTCCGTTCCTGATGCGATAATAAACTATTACACCACGAAAACTATTGAAAACACTGTCAAA
>CAMTVU010000055.1:0-14601 GCA_947085245.1 uncultured Chitinophagaceae bacterium
CTGAGCACTATGGTGGCACAGGTAAAAAATTTAATTGGGAGATTCTGAAAGGATTGAATATCGGCAAACCCTTTTTCTTAAGTGGAGGAATTGAACCAACTGATGCAACAGCTGTTAAAGAGTTTGCAAAAGAAGAAGTAGCAAAGGATTTATTTGCAGTTGATATTAACAGCAGGTTTGAAAAAAGTGCGGGAGTAAAGGATATGAGTTTGGTGAAGAAGTTTGTGGAGCAAGTGAGAAGTTGAGGTCAACACATAGACACAGAAGCAAATAGTAAAAGGATATGTCAAAATATAGCTCAAAGGAAATTCAAAAAAGGGCAGAAAGAAATCAGATTGATCTATTTAAAAGTCTGTTTCAATCTGATGGAGAGATTGACATAAAGCTCATTGAAAATGATCCACCAGATGCAGAAGTGTTTATTGAAGGAAAGAGAATTGCTATTGAACTAACAGAATTAACATGGGACAAAGATGCTGATGGGATTAATAAAAAGGCACATGAGTCTACAGGTGAAATGATAATGGATATGGCAAGGATCGAATATGAAAAGTTGTCGTTGCCTCCAATTTATGTTAGCGTTTCTTTTAACGATAACTATGGTTTGATAAAAAATGGACAAAACTTGCAATTGTATGTCTCAGATAAAAAAAGGCTGTCGACTTATATTGTTGACAAGGTTGTTAGATTTCTACCAAATCAAAATAATGAGATTGTAAACGTGCCTCAGTACAATGGAAATTGGGAAAGAATTTTAGATGAGAAAATTTCCTCAATTCATATTTCTCGATTGGAAGTTTTGACTGAAAATTGTTGGACGACAGGTGGTGGTGGAAGTGTTCCCAGATTGACTTATGAAAAACTTAAAGAGCGAATAGAGTCAAAAGAAAGTAAGCTTAAGCATTATCAAAGATCTTTTGAAAGCTCTTGGCTTGTTTTAATAGAAGATTGGGGAGGTATTTCAAGCTATTTTGACTTTATAAATATAGAAGAAATTCAAGATCATGGAATTGAATCAAAGTTTGATAGAATTTTCATTTTAAGAAGTAAGAAGAATGAGTTGATAGAATTGAATCTTGCTAAATAGAGTTTAAAAACGTACAAGAGTGCGACGCAACAAAAGTTAAATAGTAGCATAGTTGCTGGCTACATAAAGAAATAAAAATGGAAACAACATTTCAACAACCTTCCCCCCAAGGTTATTACGGAAAATTCGGTGGGGCATATATCCCAGAAATGCTGCACCGCAATGTGGAAGAATTGCAGAGCCGTTATTTAGAAATTATGTATGAAAGCAGCTTTCAAAAAGAGTTCAGAGAATTGCTGAAAGATTATGTAGGCCGTCCAACACCGTTATATTTTGCCAAGCGTTTGAGCAAACAGTTCAACACACAAATTTATTTAAAGCGTGAAGATCTTTGTCATACCGGTGCACATAAGATCAACAATACGGTTGGACAAATTTTATTGGCGCAACGTCTTGGCAAGAAACGCATCATTGCAGAAACAGGTGCAGGTCAGCATGGCGTTGCAACTGCAACGGTATGTGCATTGAAAGGAGTGGAGTGCATTGTATATATGGGCGAAAAAGATATTGAACGCCAGGCGCCGAATGTAGCTCGTATGAAAATGCTGGGTGCAAAAGTGATTCCTGCTGTTAGCGGAAGTAAGACATTGAAAGATGCAACGAATGAAGCTATTCGAGACTGGATCAACAACCCCAACGATACACATTATATTATTGGCAGTGTAGTTGGTCCGCATCCTTACCCGGATATGGTGGCGAGGTTTCAAAGTGTGATCAGTGAAGAAATGCGCTGGCAGTTAAAAGAAAAAACAGGAAGCGAATTACCAACGCATATAATGGCTTGTGTTGGCGGCGGCAGTAATGCAGCCGGTGCTTTTTATCATTTCTTAGATGAGTTGAGTGTGCAGTTAGTTGCAGTTGAAGCAGCGGGCCTTGGTATAAACAGTGGGATGAGTGCAGCAACAACTCAACTCGGAAAACCGGGCATTTTACATGGAAGTAAAAGTTTGCTGATGCAGACAGAAGATGGCCAGGTGGTAGAGCCACACAGCATTTCAGCAGGGTTGGATTATCCGGGCATTGGTCCTTTGCATGCAAATTTATTTGAGAGCGGTCGTGCAGTATTTTTAAGTGCAACAGATGATGAAGCGTTACAGGCTGCATTTGAAGTTGCAAGACTGGAAGGAATTATTCCGGCATTGGAAACAGCACATGCATTTGCAGCGTTGAAACAAATGAAATTTAAAGAAGATGATAAAGTGGTGATTTGTTTGAGTGGAAGAGGAGATAAAGATTTGGCGGCGTATATGAGTAAAATTTAAACACATAGATACAGAGTTTGAGAGTAGACCTCACCCCCGCCTGCCATAGCTGTGCGGCGGGCAGGCCAACCCCTCTCCTTGAGGAGAGGGGGTAGCGGCACTCCAAAATTTTAAAATTATGTCAGACTCATACAACGATAATTTACATAAAGGTTCAATAGGAAAGTTATATGAGTATGCAAGAGATTTGAGAAAGAATGATACATCGGCAGAGGATTTGTTATGGCGTAATTTGAGAAACAGGAAGTTCAATGGTTTGAAATTTCGTCGGCAACATCCATTGGATAAGTTTATTGCTGATTTTTATTGTCATGAAAAGAAACTTGTGATTGAATTGGATGGTTCTGTACATGATAACCATGAAGCAAAAGAAAGCGATGAAGGAAGAACTTATGAATTGAAGGAGTTGGGTATCACTGTTATCAGGTTCAGGAATGAAGAAGTGTTACAAAATATAAGTGAGGTGTTAAAAAATATTCGGGAGTTTACAGTTAGTATGGATGAGAAAAGATAGGATGATAAATGTGTCAGTACAAAAGCAATATTAATAAATAAAAAGTCCGGCCCCTCTCTTGCAGGAGAGAGGACGGGAGAGAGGTGTATGAGCAGAATTAAAAACTTATTTGCAAAAAAGAGCAACCGTGTACTCAATGTGTACTGCACAGCCGGTTATCCGCAGTTGAACAGTACATTGGAAGTAATGAAAGCATTGCAACAAAACGGTGCTGACCTGATTGAGTTGGGTATGCCTTACAGTGATCCGTTAGCTGATGGTCCGGTTATTCAGCATAGCGGAAGTATTGCCATTGCCAATGGTATGACGATTCATGAATTGTTTAATCAATTAAAAGATTTCAGAAGAAGTCCCGCCTCCGGCGGGATTGGGGAGGTTGTGCCGGTAATTTTAATGGGCTACATGAATCCTGTTTTGCAATATGGCTTTGAAAAATTCTGTGCTGATGCTGCATCTGTTGGTATGGATGGATTGATCTTACCCGATCTCCCCGAATATGAATTTGAAACTGAGTATGGGGCCATCATCAAAAAACATGGATTGGATTTTATTTTTTTAGTAACGCCTGAAACAAGTGAAGAGCGTATTAAAAAGTTAGATAGTTTGAGTTCCGGTTTTTTATATGCAGTTTCATCTTCATCAACAACAGGCAGTGATAAGAATATGACGGATGTAAATGCTTATTTGAAAAAGCTGAAAAGTATGCAGTTGAAAAATCCGGTGCTGGTTGGATTTGGAATTAAAGACAAGCAAACTTTTGATGCTGCCTGTGCTTATACAAACGGAGCAATTATTGGAACTGCATTTATTAAAGCACTGGAGAATGCAGAGGATGTGAAGAGTGCAACTGAAAGATTTTTAAAATCGGTACTTTAAAAAGCCCCTCCTTTGGAGGGGTTGGGGGAGGTTTGAGCGACAAACGAGACTCGAACTCGCCACCTTCAGTTTGGGAAACTGATGCTCTACCGGATGAGCTATTGTCGCTTGATAATTAAAAGTATAAAAAAAATGAATTTAAAAAAATGAGTGAAGTTAAAAATAGCGGAGGGTTGCAATCTCCCCTCTCTTTTAGGAGAGGGGCTGGGGGTGAGGTCGCAATTGTAAAATACAACGCAGGAAATATTCAGTCGGTGCTGTTTGCATTAGAGCGTTTGGGTTTGGATGCAAAAGTGACAGATGATTTTGAGGAGTTGCAGAAAGCAGATAAAATTATTTTTCCCGGTGTAGGTGCTGCAAGAAGTGCGATGGACAGTTTGAAAGAAAAAGGGTTGGATAAAATCATTAAAGAATTAAAGCAACCTGTGCTGGGAATTTGTGTGGGCATGCAGTTGCTGTTTGATTATTCAGAAGAAAATGATACGGAGTGTTTGGGTATCATTCCGGCGAAAGTGAAACTGTTTCAGAGTGAGATCGTCAGTCCGGATATTCCCATTAAAGTTCCGCAGATAGGATGGAATGATATTTATAACCTGAAAACGGATTTATTCAAGAATGTTCCTGAAAACAGTTATGTGTATTATGTCCACAGTTATTATGCAGAAATGAATCCGTATTGTATTGCAACTTCTAATTATGGATTGGAATATGCAGGTGCTGTACAGAAGGATAATTTTTATGGTGTACAGTTTCATACAGAGAAGAGTGCGAAAGTGGGAGAGCAGATACTCAGTAATTTTCTGAATATGCCCCAACCCTAAAGGGAGTTGTTTACGTTTATGAAAGATGATATGTTTTATAAAGCGGGGCCATTGATTTTCAAAAGAGCTGAAGAGTTGAGAAATCGTCCAACAGAAACAGAAGATTTGTTGTGGAACTATCTTAGGCAAGGTCAAACCGGAATTAAATTTCGCCGTCAGCATCCTGCATCAAATTATGTTCTTGATTTTTATGCACATAAAATCCAGTTGGCGATTGAAATAGACGGAAGTGTTCATTCTTTGGAAGAGATTAAGCGTAATGATATTGAACGACAAAAGAATCTTGAAGAATTTGGGATTATTTTTTTACGATTTACAAATAGACAGGTAACCGAAGAACTTGACAAAGTAATTCAAATAATAAACACTAAAGTTATGGAGTTGCTAAATGAAAATAGTAAGGCTAATAGCTCCCCTTCAGGGGCGGGGGGGCTTCAGATTATTCCGGCAATAGATTTGATAGAAGGGAAATGTGTAAGATTAACACAGGGTGATTATTCTTTGAAGACTATTTACAACGAACATCCTTTGGAAGTAGCCAAAGAATTTGAAGATGCCGGTTTGCAACGACTTCACCTCGTTGATCTGGATGGTGCAAAAGCTGGGGCAGTAAAAAACTGGAAAGTATTAGAAGCAATAACTTCCAAAACTTCACTCGTTATTGATTTTGGTGGTGGAATTAAGAAACAAGAAGATGTAAAAATCGTGTTGGATTCTGGTGCTGCATTTGCAACAGTAGGAAGTATTGCAGTAAAAAATGAAGCAACATTTGTTGAATGGTTGCAACAATTTGGAGCTGATAAATTTTTATTGGGCGCTGATGTAAAGAATGAAAAGATTGCCGTTGGTGGTTGGTTAGAAACAACTGATATCTGGATTTACGACTTCATCGAAAAATATATCAATCATGGTGTGCAACAGATATTCTGTACCGATGTAAGCAAGGATGGAAAATTAGAAGGCCCATCAACAGAGTTATATAAAACCATTCTTCAAAAATTTCCGCAACTGCATTTCATTGCCAGCGGCGGAGTTAGCTCCATGAAAGACCTTGATGAACTGGCAACCATCGGTTGCAGAGGAGCCATTGTTGGCAAAGCCATTTATGAAGGAAGAATTGCACTGAAGGAGTTGAAGAAGTTCAGATGAAATATAACCCCTGACTTTAGTCTGGGGTTGTTACAAATAAAATATAAAGGCTTTAGCCATGATCAGTCAAGGCTAAAGCCCTGTAACATAAACTTCCTGTACCCTGGCCTGAAGGCCGGGGTTATTCTTTTCTGCCGAAACGTTTCTTCGCTACTTCTACCAATTGTATCGCATCAGGTGTAAGTTTCAGTGTAAAGATTCCTGCAAAGAAAATGATTGTAAACAGGGTGCTGCGTAAGAAAACACCCATCCATCCCTGCATTTCCCTGAACAGAATATAACTGATGAAGTATGCTGCAACACCAAGTAAAATACTCAGCAATGTTTTACTGTTGAACGGTTGCAGTTTGTATCGCTTCCATAAAAAACCAAAGCGGATTGCATTATAAACAGAGAAAGAAACCAGGTTGGCATAAGCGCTTCCTTCAATACCGATTTTTTTAATCAGGATATAATTCAGTGGAAGGATCAGCAATAACAAAATAACTCCTGTCATAAATTCAAAACGCCATTGTGTGGATGTGCCAATGATCTGTGCGTTTACACCCGTGCCCGCATCAATCATTCTTGAAATGCTGAGAATAAAAATAACCGTAATACCGGTTGCATATTCACTTTGAATATTGAGCAAACGAAATGCATCTCCAATATTCAACCATATTCCACCAAAAATAAATAAGGCTGCAAGCAAAAGATTAATGGAAGATCGTTTGTAAATGCGATCTATTTCAATCATATTCTTATCCTTCCATGCCTGCGATAAAGCAGGTAATGTTATGGAGATGATGCTGCGCTGCGGAATTTGGATAAGATTGGCTATGTAGGATGCTAAAGCAAAAATACCTGTTGACGTTAATCCCAGCAAACTGGCAATAAAAATACTATCCATTACCTGGGCCAGAATATAAATGACCTGCCCGGCAAAAACATAACTGCCCAACACAAGTATTTTCTTTTTGAATTTCTTCGTAACCCGGCTTATGCTGAAAGTGAAATGAAGTTGATTGTTTCCGATCAATGATGTTGCCAGAATCAGTATAATCAGCAAATACAGAAATGCAAAGAGTTGCATGAAAAGATGAAAATCAATTAGCCTGAGTAAGTAAGCAGCAATTAAAACCAATGTGAGTAAACGCAATGCTGTTTCCCGCAGAAAAGCAGGAAAGATGGTTTTTTTTAAATTATTACTGAACGCTTCAAGCACGGTAAATAATAAAATACCCAAACCAAATGGGAATATCCATTTATAATAATCAACAAACAAAGGTGAACGGCTTGAGAATTTCTGAACAATCAGTGGTTCAAAGATCCATCCGCCAAGGGCTACTAAAATAAAACCGCCAATGGCTGTAAGCAATGCCCATGTCATCAGGTCGTTTTCTTTCGGCTTCAGGTTGTCTTTGTAGTAAGGGAAAAATTTATAGATCACCGAAATAATGCCAAGGTTGGCGAAGGCATACATTGTTTGCCCCACATCAAAAAACAAACGGGTTAAAGCGTATTCAGCTGGAGTGAAGGAACCGTTCTTTGTAAAAAACCAGGTATTGATAAAGCCAATAAAGAAGCCAATGTAAATGACTATGCTGGAAATGATGGCTTGCTTCCTGATTTGTCCCATGAGTTGAAATACTTCGTTTAAAGTTAAACGTTTAAGGTTTGAGATTTTGCTAAGATAAAAGTCTTTATTTAATTAATCTGTTACACTTGAATAAGTTAACTGTGTTGTACTATTTCAGACTCTCATAATTACAGACTCTTTTGTGCCCTTTGTGAACTCTTTGTGTGTATTCTTTGTGTAACTCCTTTTCCTGAACCATTTTTGATGGTAGCACCAGGAGCACTGAGTTTTACACAAAGTTCACAAAGTAATTACCAAGCAGTCAATCAACATCAGTAACGAAGTACTTTAACTTAAAACATTCAACGTTAAACAAAAAACTATTTTATTTTTCTATAATTCACATAAAAATTTTTATCCATCAACTTGCCAATGTCTTCACCTTCTTTGAAATTGGTACGCATCTTTTGCCATTTTTCGGTAGCCAGCATCAATCCATATTTGGGGTTACTGTTGCCGGGTAATAAAATGGGCATGTTAAATCCTTTTATACATTCGGCCCAGCGGTAATTTAAAATTTGAGAACCTCCTTCAATAGTAAGATAATATTCAAGCGTTGGAATTTGTGTGGTACGCAGATACTGATCAAATACTTTTGAAAGATTGAAACCTGTTCTTTTTGAAATGAAGTCTTCAATCTCTGCTGAAGTAACTGTTTTGTGCCAATACTTCCGGTTCATATCACGCAGCAGCATGCGGAATGTACTTTTATCGCCAATGATCTGGCGGATATTATGAATCATATTACCGGCCTTGTAATACATATCAACACTGCCCTTATTGTTTACATTGTATTTGCCAATGATGGGAATATCGTTTTCAATATTTTTACGGATGCCCTGCACATAAGTATTGCCGGCTTCTGTTCCAAAAACATAATCCGTATAAAGTGTTTCGCTGTAGTTGGCAAATCCTTCATGCACCCACATATCAGCAATGTCTTTGGTTGTAATACTATTGCCATACCATTCGTGCCCGCTTTCATGAATGATAATGAAATCCCATTTCTTTCCCCAACCGGTTCCGCTTAAATCAGTTCCCCTGTAGCCATTCGCATATTCATTACCATATGCAACAGCACCCTGGTGTTCCATCCCTGGATAACTACTCTCTACCAATTTATAACCATCTTCATAAAAAGGATAAGGGCCAAACCAGTATTCAAAAGCATGCAGCATTGACTTTGCCTGCACAAATTGTTTTTTTGCTTTATCGAGATTGTATTCAAGCACATAATAATCAAGATCGAGTTTTCCGTTTTCGCCCATCAATGTATCACTGAAGTGTGCATACTTGCCAACATTCATGGTTACACTGTATGCGTTGATGGGTTGGCTCACAAACCATGTCCATGTTTTATTTCCTTTTCCATCTGCTGCAACATTCCTTAATCTTCCGTTTGAAATATTCATCAAAGTATCAGGAGCGGTAATGCTGATAAGTGTACTGTCAGGTTCATCACTCTGGTGATCTTTGCAAGGCCACCACATACTTGCGCCCAATCCCTGGCAGGCAGTGCCAATCCATGGATTTCCTTTCTTATCTTTTTTCCACACCACACCACCATCCCAGGGCGCATTTAATGCAGGCCTGGGTACACCATGATAAAAGAGTTGAAGCTGATGAATATTTGCATCGCCACTAACCGGTTTGGGAAGTCGTTTAAGCGGCAGTAAAATAAACCACGCATTTCCGTCACGCTGAAAACTTACGGGAACAGTATTTAAAAATGCACTGTCAATAAGTAAAGGTTCCTGCAAATCAATCTGCATGCGTTTAGCAGCTTTTTTTACAAGTTTAAAAGAAATGGTATTTGTACCACTGATGGTAAAATTTTGAAAGTTGGGTGTTACATGCAGGTCATACATCACCACATCCCACCATGCACGTTCGGGTGTTATGGTTCCCCGCAGTGTATCATTTCTTGTAAAGAGGGTTTCTTTTGTTTGCGAACTGCCTGTTAGAGATAGAAAGCAAAATACAGTTAGCAGAATTAATGGTATGGATAAATTCTTTTTTTTCACTACGTTGATATTTGACCCTAAATTTAGAAGTAATTCTTTATGCAGATGATTAAAAATACAGGAATAAGAAAACGCAGCCGCCGATGGCAGATGATTGATGGCAGGGTTTCCCTTTCTCATTTCTTATTTTTCATTTTTTGTTTTTCATTCTTACTGCTTTCTTCCTGTGGCAAAGCAAACAAGAATGAGCAAAACTTTTTTCGGTATAACGAAGTAAGCGGTATCAGCTCATTGGATCCTGCTTTTGCAAAAAGCCAATCTGTTATCTGGGCCACGCATCAACTCTATAATACATTGGTTGAAACAGATGAGCAGTTGCATATTGTTCCATCACTTGCAAAAAGCTGGGAGGTAAGTGCGGATAGGTTGAGCATTGTTTTTCATTTGCGTACCGATGTGTTCTTTCATGATCATGAAGTTTTTCCAAATGGTAAGGGAAGAAAGATGGTTGCTGCTGATGTAGCTTATAGTTTTCAACGCTTGATGGATAAGAACACAGCCAGCCCGGGTGCATGGATATTCAATAACCGTGTTGATGCAGCAACAGGATTTGTTGCAGTTGATGATACAACTTTTCAAATCCTATTATTAAAACCGTTTGTGCAACTATTGGGTGTTCTCAGCAATGTCTATTGCTCTGTTGTGCCCAAAGAAGTTGTAGAAAAGTACGGCACTGATTTTCGTCGCAATCCCTGTGGCACCGGGCCTTTTCAGTTGAAGGCTTGGGAAGAAGGCCAGGCTTTGATACTGGTGAAAAACAAAAATTATTTTGAAACAGACAGCGCCGGTAATCGCTTGCCTTATCTCGACGGAATAAAAGTTTCTTTTCTGGATAACAAAGCAACCGAGTTTTTAGAATTCAGGCAGGGACGTTTGCATTTTATCAATGATATTGACCCTTCGTTTAAAGATGAAGTGCTGAATAAGAAAGGTGAGTTGAGAGATAGCTGGAAAAACAAAGTAGTGCTCAACAAACATCCTTATCTCAATATTGAATACATCGGCATACTGGTTGATTCAACAAATGAACTTGTAAAAAATTCTCCGCTGCGTTTAAAAGCAATTCGGCAGGCAATTAATTATGGGTTCGACAGGAGAAAGATGATGCTTTACTTACGCAACTCAATTGGCACTGCTGCTGAAAGTGGTTTTGTACCAATGGGCTTGCCCAGCTTTGATACAGCAATGGTGAAAGGTTATACATACAATCCCGAAAAGGCTTCAGCATTATTGCAGGAGGCGGGCTATACATCAATGAAAAATATTCCTGAAATCAAACTGCTCACCATTCCCATCTATGCCGATCTGGGAAGTTATATAGCCCGGCAGTTGCAGGATATTGGATTGAATGTAAAAGTAGAAGCCGTTCAAAAAAGTTTATTGCTCACACAAACATCAAAAAGCGAAGCATTATTTTTTCGGGGAAGCTGGATTGCAGATTATCCCGATGCAGAAAATTACCTGAGTGTTTTTTACGGAAAGAACCCCGCACCACCCAACTATACAAGATATAAGAATCCGTTGTTTGATGTGTTGTATGAACAGTCAACAAGAGAACCCAATGATTCGTTACGTTACAGGTTGTATCAGCAAATGGATCAGATGCTGATGAATGATGCACCCGTTGTTCCGCTTTGGTATGATATGGTGATACATTTAGTACAGCCCGGTGTGCAGGGTTTTAAGCCCAATGCTTTAAACTGGCTTGAGTTAAGGAGAGTGAAGTTGAAATAAAAATCCCGTCTGGCACACTCGTCTCACGGGATAACTTTCATTTTCAACTATCCGTATTAATTCTTCCTCATCTTATTCTTGAATACTTTTTCAAACTTCTCCAGCTTGGGCTTAATTACATAATAACAATAAGGATTGGAGTTTTTGTTCATGTTGTAATAGTTCTGATGATCTTTCTCAGCCTCACTGTAATTTTTATATTCTTCAATAGTTGTAACAATGGAGTTCTCAAATGCTCCGCTCTTATCTAACTCTGATTTATAGTTTTCTGCTTTCTGTTTTTGTTCGGCATTGTGATAAAAGACAGCGCTTCGGTATTGTGGGCCTGCATCATTACCCTGGCGGTTCAATGTTGTGGGGTCATGCGTTTGCCAGAAGATTTCAAGCAGCTCATCATAAGAAATATTTTTTGGATCAAATACAATCTGCACTACTTCTGCATGGCCGGTTGTTTTGCTGCAAACCTGTTCATAAGTTGGGTTAATCACATTGCCACCGCAATAACCGCTGCTCACTTTCAACACCCCTTCCACCTGTTGAAAAATGGCTTCCACACACCAGAAACAACCAGCGCCAAAAGTAGCAGTATCGGTTTCTGAACCGTTGATTGCACCACCGGTAAAAGAGGTCATTGTTGTTTGATCATTCATAATACTGTTTTTACTTTCACTTGATTTGCAGGAGAAAAATTGAAACGAGCCAATTGCCACACTGATACTGAAAAGAAGGTTACTCCACATATTCGTTTGTTGAAATTTGCAAGATGCAATTTACGTGTAAAATTGCGCAGGAAGATTCCTGTCTTGTGTAATAAGGCTGACAAATTAAAGATTTTAGAATTGCTTTAACGTTTGTGTTGAATGATTTGAAGGCGATGCAGTGAGTCCCGACGCTCAACGGTCGGGATGCAGATCGAAAGCGTCAGCATGACACAAGGAACGATGATTAGAATTACCTTTGCCCGCAATAAAAATTGTCTCTCTTTTTATGAAATTTTTTCCTGAATCGGCTTTGGTGCAGTTGGAGCTTGATAAAGTGAAGGCTTTATTGCATGAGCATTGTAAAACAGAGTATGCAAAAGACAAGGCACAAAACCTTCGCATCCATACCGGGAAAGAATTTATAAAACTTGAACTGCAGCAGAGCTATGAATTTAAGTTGTTGCTGGAGCAAAACCAATATTTCCCCACTGATTTTGTGTTGAATCTTTCACGGGAACTGAAGTTGTTGTCAATTCCCGGCGCTGTATTAACACAAGAACAACTGATGCAGATCCGCAAACTGGCAGATAACATGCAAAATATTTTCCGTTGGTTTGATGCCAACAGGAGATTGGCTTATCCTGCGTTAACGAATGTAATTGAAGGAACTTATTATGAAAAAATAATTCTTGAGTTGATCAATGATGTGCTGGATGACAGTGGAACTGTAAAAGATGATGCAAGTGAGGAGCTGAGCAATATAAGAATGAATTTATACCGCAAGCGCAATGAACTGCGCCGTGAATTTGAAAAAGCGCTGAAGAAATTACAGAAGCAAGGTTACGTGGCTGATATTGAAGAATCGTTTTTAAGCGGAAGAAGGGTAGTGGCTTTGTTTGCAGAACAGAAACGACAGGTGAAAGGAATTTTACATGGTGAAAGTGAAACAAGAAGAACTGTGTTTATTGAACCGGAAGAAACCATTGAACTGAATAATGAAATTTTCAGTTTAGAAAATGAAGAGGGGCGTGAAGTATATCGCATTCTTCGGGAATTAACTCAGCAGCTTTCGGTTTATGCTTCTTTGCTTACAATTTATCATACTGTTTTGGGTGAATATGATTTCATCTGTGCCAAAGCTAAGCTGGGCGTTGATATGCAGGCGAATTTTCCAATGCTTACGGATAAAGCAGTCATTCATTTGAAAGAAGCGTATCATCCATTGTTGTTATTGTACAATAAGAAAAATAAAAAGCCTGTTATTCCAACAAATATCAGGTTGGATGAGAAGAATCGTATTCTTGTTATTTCAGGTCCCAATGCAGGAGGTAAAACAGTTACGATGAAAACAGTGGGGCTGATGCAGTTAATGGTGCAGTGTGGTTTGCTGGTGCCTGTTCATCCCGATAGTGAGTTTGGATTGTTTAAACAGATCATGATCCACATTGGCGATACGCAGAGTATTGAATATGATCTCAGCACGTACAGCAGTCATTTGCTGCACATGAAGCATTTTATGGAAACAGCCAATGGCCGCACTTTGTTTTTTATTGATGAGTTGGGTAGCGGAAGTGATCCTAATCTTGGTGGTGCATTTGCCGAAGTAATTTTACAGGAGCTGGTAAAGAAACATTCGTTGGGAATTGTAACCACGCATTATCTCAACTTAAAAGTGATGGCGAACCATACACCGGGTATCATTAACGGCGCTATGAGTTTTGATGAAAGGAGTTTACAGCCATTATACAAACTGATTATTGGAAAACCCGGCAGTTCTTACACATTTGCCATTGCAGAGCGTATTGGATTAGATAAAAAACTTATTGAGCGTGCAAGGCAGTTGGTGGAAGAGGATCATTTCCGTTTGGATAAATTATTGAACACAGCTGAAAGTGATCTGCGTCAGATAGAAAAGAAAGAAAAGGAACTGCACCGCCTGTTCAAAGAAAATGAACGATTAAAAAAAGAAATGGAACAGGTGCTAAATAAAGAAAAACATCAGCAGCAGGTGGAGTTATTGAAACAGCAGAATAAAATTACAGAAGACCGCATTGCCTATTTAAAAGATATGGATCGAAAGCTGAAAACGATTGTGCAGGAGTGGAAGCGGAGTGATAATAAACAGGAAGTTATGATACAAATGAACGCCTTGCTCTTCAATCAAAAACAAAAGCAGGTAGCAGAAAAGAAAGATAAAAAGCTCAATGAAAAATTTATGGAAGTGGGGGGTGAGATAAAGCCGGGTGTAAAAGTAAAGATGATGAAGAACCGCCAGGTGGGTATTGTAAAAGAGCTGCGTGGTAAGAATGCAGTGGTGCAGTTGGGGGCTATACCCATTACCGTGAGTTTGAATGATTTGGTGGTAGTGGTTGACAAAATAGACGAAACTTCAACTGTATCTTAATAAAAATATTTTTCTGAAACCCTTTGCTGGCAAATGTTTCATCTGCCTGCGTTTTTATTTACTTACTATTTTTTGGGACAAATAAGCTGTAACCGTACTTTTGCGCCGGAGAGATGGCAGAGCGGTCGAATGCGGCGGTCTTGAAAACCGTTGAAGTGAAAGCTTCCGGGGGTTCGAATCCCTCTCTCTCCGCTGGAACACTGTTCAAAAAGTATCAAATCCCTGCACACTCAATGTTTGCAGGGATTTTTTAGGTTGACATACCCCCAGCCCATTTGTTTTTTTAATAAAAGCAAGGGCGACTGATTACAATCAGTTTGCCTGTTGGCATCTATTCAATAATTTCGTTGAATAGTTGAAAAGATACTACATTTGTATTCTCTTAAACTATTTTAACATGGCAGCCACTTC
>CAMTVU010000056.1:0-45028 GCA_947085245.1 uncultured Chitinophagaceae bacterium
GTTGTGATTTGCTTTCAAATTGTATTGTAACTTAGTTCTTACACAACTAGGCGGGTTGGTTTGGTTTATACCTGCGGTTGTGATTTGCTTTCAAATTGTATTGTAACTTAGTTCTTACACAACACCACGTTCAATGGATAAAAGATCACCCGTGTTGTGATTTGCTTTCAAATTGTATTGTAACTTAGTTCTTACACAACCCCCTATTTTATTGTAACTTAGTTCTTACACAACAGGGTTGGCTGAAAGCCTTACCTGTATTGCATTGAAGGGTGATTTTTGAATAAAAAAATCACCCTTTTTTATGCTTTTTTTAATCCTGTTTCTTTAAAATGGGCTGTTCAAAAGTAGCTTCCATTGAATGGGTTATTTATATCAACCCACCCCTAATCTCCCGCCAAAGCGGGACAGGCTCTCCCGGGAGGGGATGTTAAAACATTTCCAACTGTTGCGATGGCGGGGTTGTGGTTGTGGCCGATTTGCCATAAAAAAGTTCAATCATCCCAAACTGTTTATCGGTAAACTGGAAAATACCAACATGGCCTTTTTCGGGCAGGAAGGACTTCACTCTTTTTATATGTACATCTGCATTTTCCCTGCTGGGGCAGTGCCGCATGTAAATGCTGAACTGGAACATGTTGAAACCATCATCCATCAGCCGTTTCCGAAACTTTGTATAAGCTTTCCGGTCTTTCTTGGTTTCTGTTGGTAAATCAAATAATACAAGTACCCACATGATGCGATAGGCGTTTAGGCGGTTATACATAAATTCAGTATATTTTTTTCCCCGTCATTCCTGTAAGAACTCCGTCATTGCGAGGAACGAATCCCCGTCATTGCGAGGCACGAAGCAATCTTCTTTCTTTTGTTCAATGAAGATTGCTTCGCCAAACATCCGGGCTCGCAATGACGCTTCGTAAGTTTATTCCGTCATTGCGGGGCACGAAGCAATCTGCACCCTCACCAATGTTTCACATCTTCCCACAAATCTTTCCATTCAGGATTCATATTGGTAATTAATAATTTTTTTTGTTTCCGATTGCCTCCCTTTATTCGTTTTTCTTCTTCAATGGCAGCTTCAATAGTTTCATAAAATTTATAATAAACCAATTTTGTGCAATTGTAAGTTGCCGTAAATGAGTTTGGGTTTTCTTTATTCTTGTGCTGCTGAACCCTTGCAGTTAAATCACTGGTTACACCTGTATAAATAGCGGCATTATTCTGGCTGCACATCATATAAACTGAACCTCCTTTTGGCATAGCATATTTTTAAATAAAATAAAGGTTATAGATTTTTAAGATTGTTTCGCCAAACATCCGGGCTCGCAATGACGTACATTAAGTTTAGTACCGAGGCACGAAGCAGTCTTAATTCTTTAAGCAGATTGCTTCGCCGCCGTACCACAAGTCATAGCTTCAGGCTCGCAAAGACGTTCCTTAATTAATTTATACTTTACAAATCAATGAACTCAGGGTAATCAATCTTACGTTGCTTGCCTTCAAAACATTTAGCAAGGCTGGCAGTGGTTTTCTGCACAGCTACCATCAGCGGACTTTTTTCATCCCTGATCTTTACATCCAATGCAGGGATATTCAATAAATCTTTCTTCATAGTTGGAGTAAGCTCAAGAAAATTTCCATTCATGCGTACAATTTCTGTTACAACCCTGTCAACAAAAGGACGGTAAGGTTCCATGATGTCATCCGCAAGGCAATAGGCATTGTATTGGTTCTTATGAAAAATACCCAGGGTAGGGAGCAGCCCGCTTGCCACTAAGCTTCTGGCAACGGTTGCCCTTAAAATGGCATAGCCATAATTTAATAAGTTGTTGGGAGGTGGTCCAAAACGTTCACGACGGAACTCCAGAAAATCGGGGAAGAGAAATTTCCAGTAATAAGCGGCAGCTATTGCTTCACGGTTATCAGCATCGCCGCTTTTTACTTCCATCGCCAGGTTACGTAAGTTCTTTACCGGCACCCGCTTACTTTCCAGTAAACTTGCCTGGTTATTGATCTTGGCACTAACCGTTTGCTGCCATAATTGTTTTTTGAGCGGAGCGGTTGCTTCTACCTGTGCAGAGAATTTGGCACTCTGCAGGGTATTGCCATCAAGGTTCAGCAATAAACCGGTAGGGTGGTGGCTGTTATCGCAGGTAATAAAAGCACTGTTATTAGCTAATAGTTTTGCAATAAGTGCCTGGCTGATGGTGATTTGCTGATGATCTAAAATCAACAGACCGATATCTTCAATGGGTATCTGTTTGGTTTCGCCCGTTTCGGGGCTTTCAAACACCAACTGCTCATTTTTGGTTTTAAGATAGGCGGGGTTGGAAAAATAGAGGGTTCGTTTGATCATAGGTGGTTAGGATTTTGGCTAATAGAATAACAAAAAAACCTGCAAATTATTGTGCAGGTTTTTCTTGAATTTGTTAGCCTCCGATTTTAATAACCTTGCCTAAACAATTAATCCTTACTTTATGGGCATTAAAGGATGCAGAACTGAGTTGAACTAATTTTTTCATTTCTCTTGCTTTCTTATCTCGTAAATCTTTTGTTTCGAGATGATGTCTCAGAAAATACTGACCCGGGGCAATATTTTGTATTCTATACAAATGCTTGCTTAATAAATTATACATATTATCCTTTATTGCATTCGAAATCTCTTCAAAGGATAAGCCATATATAAATAATTCATTTTGCTGAAGTGAAGTAATTAGCTCCCAATTATCAAGAGGTAGATTGTTTTTTACTTCATCGCAGCAATCAAATTCCGTATTTAGAATCTTATCCCAAATAGCTACAGGGTCTTTTATTATAATAGGAATCCCTGCGTTTTTTCTTTCAACAGCTTCTCCAAATGTCACAGCGTTTTCCTGAGTTGCTCCAGTTTTATCTTTATAAATTGCAATGTGATGATTGTTGCCTGGCTTGACGAAGTCAATTAAGGCAGCACCGTTAGGTATTTTAACATTATTTTTTAGAGGAAACGTTTTTCCATTTAATGAATAATGAACTGCCTTTACTTTTGTCAAATTTGTCTTGCACCTAACTGACTTGATTTGAATCCCTTTTTCTTCGTTTAGCCAAAGAGGTTTTTTAAATGCTTCTTTTACATTATTGTTGAACTCTAGTAATCTTTTTTCAACTATTTTTCGAATCCCAAAATCAACAATTGAATCTAACTTTACTTTTATTTGATCTTTTTCAACAATAATCTTTTCACCTGTTTTCTTGTCAATTTTTTCTTTTGTTTTGACAGTCTCATTGCCATCAAAAAGCATCCCTTGCCCAGCACCTAATTTGTATTTTATTACAATTTCTTCACTAAACGAACTATCTATATTGTACTGTTTTATCTTTCCATAAATGAAGTCTTCGTTCAACTTTCCCCTTGGCGTTAAAGTTTCCTGTGTTTTAATAATTTGTTTCCCATTCTTAATATGGTTTGTGTTTTTAGTAGCTACTTTTTTACCGGCTTTAAAACTCACCAGAATATTATCTGTGGCTTTCATAGCATCATTTACAAAGCCCTTCCACGGTTCAGCAAAGCGGCGACCATTTTCTTTTAAATCTCTCCGTGTTTTGTATTGTTGGTTTAATTGATTAAGATTTTGAATAAAAGACTGCTTTGTTAAGGCTACAACTAATGCATCAATTGCATGATGCCGATGATCGTCCCGTTTGCTCCAGTTACTGATTACTTCAATTTCATGTGCGCTGCCATCTTCTCTTTTTATTGTTTTCAGTTCTGTTTGTCCTGCACTTTTATATTTCTCAAAATTTAATTGTTGTAATACATTATTAATTCCCCAGTTATCACGCAGGTAATCTGTTACGCTGCCACTGGTGCTGTACACGTTACGACAGATATTCAATAGGAGGTTTTTTACTTCACGGGAGATGTAGGCTGTATCTCTCATTTGCCTGTTAATAAAGTCATCAGGAATTTTATCTCCTGCCATTAATAAGTAATTCAGTTTTGTTCTGCTAATGCCATCTTTTTTATAAAAATGCCTTTTTACAAACTCCGTGAAGTCATGAAATTGCTGCTCGCCTAAACCTTGTATATAATCAAAGGCAGTTTCATTGTCCTTGTCTGCATTAAATCTTTTCCTGGCAATCGTTTTATTCGAAAAGCTATCATCAAAAAACCTGCTTCTTGGAATAATATGTTCAATTTCATAGTCACCATTAAAAAGCTGATTCAGCGAAATTGCCTTTGTTGGTTCATATGGTGAAACTTCACCAAACTCTTCCCATAGTTTTACTCTTTCAATATCACGCCTGCTTACAGTTGCAAAGCCAAGTTCATGATGCAATCTGTCTGCAATTTTCTTGTGCCGGTCATTTGTTTTATTATTGCGGCTGTAAGTATTATTTCTTTCCTCTGCGTTTTGTTTTAACTCTCTGCCTAATTCAACTCTTATTTCATCCGGCCTTCCTAGTTGCTCGTCTCCGATAATTGCATTTATAAGATTAATTACCTGGTTGATTATTTTTTCAACAACAGGATTACGAAGTGAGTTTTTTGAGTACAACTCCAATTTATCAAGTAGAGGTCTTGTTTCGTTTTCACTCAGGGTTAAGTAGTCACTATGACGATAACCAGCTGCGTCACATGCTTTACTATACTGAATGCCATTCATTAAATGAGGTAAAATTTTGCGATATGCTTTTGTGCTAATACCACCATAGCCTGCTTTTGTAAAGTCTAATTTAGCAAGTGCTTTCGATTGTTCCAATGTGAGAGAAAAATCTTCCTGTAAATTTTTTACAAGGCTTTCAGTTTCTTCAACTGAGTAAAGTAAATGCCATAATCTATACAAAGGTTCATTTTCAAAGCCAGGCTCTATTACAAATTGCTCTTTTGCTTCACCAGTTTGCTGGTTTGCAACAAGTTTGGTTTTTTGTAATAAGTTAAATTGAAGTACATCTTCTCTTTCTCCCTTTAAAGCCTTTTTTATTGCTGATGTAGTTTTATTTCCTTCAAGGCTATCTTTCTTGATGTTGATATAAAAATCTTCTGCTGGTTTTAAGCCCAGCATTTTTTTAAGATTGGTGACAGTTATCTTTTCATTTTCATTGAGATATTGAAACAGTTGTTGTTTTTGTTCAAGCGAAATTTCGGCAGTGCTACCTGTTTTAGTTCTTACTGAAAGATTATTAATATCCTGCCAAACCTTGGCAATTTGAAATAATGGAGAACTTTTAGGTACAACTTTTGGACGAATAATTTTTGGTCTTCCTGCTTCGTCTTTTAAAATATTGCCTTGCTTATCTTTCGCAAAGGTTTGTTCAAAACGGCAATTACTTACTAGCCCCTTCTGGCTTTTCAGAGGTCTTTGAAAGTAAATGATTTCATGAAAGAGCTTTTTATAATTTTCATCAGTTAATATTTCAGGATAGAACTCTTTTTGAGTATTCCAGATTTTATTAAACTCAGCTTGATAACTGCTACGAAGAAAAATATTTTCTTTAATTCTGAAATATTGATCTTCTTTTAAGTGGTTGTAAAAAAATTGACCGATTGTTAAATTCGAATCTTTAATAAACAGCTCTCTATCATTAATCAAATCCAGGTATCCTTTCTTTTTAGGTTTTCGTTCTTCACCATCTTTATCAATGTTGTTTGTTGTTTCTGCTTTTTCTTCTTCGTTATTAGCTTTCCGGTTGCTTTTATATCCTCTTTTTTGATTAAGATGATAAAAGAGCCTTCCCAACTCTTCTAGACTTATTTTTTCTTCAATTGCTTTTGCACGCAAGCCATAGAGTTCAAGTGAATTAAGTTTAAATAAATCAGCCACAGGCTGCATGTTTAATTCGGAAAGTAGTTTTACCAGTTTCCATTTACGCATTTTGTAACGGTGTCCACCACGTCGCATTCCTCTTTTTATCCTTCTATTGGCATTTTTACTTATTGCATTTCCTTTTGTAAACTCATCACTTTCGTCAGAATTTAATGGTATAATGCGACTCCCCATTTGAACAATAGAGTATTGTTCGTTTTCATTTTCCGGTTCGAGAAGAAAGGCCCATCCAATGGAGCCTACGCCAATATCAAGACCAAGTATTTTTCGCATGCCAGTAGATTTTTGATAACGTAATGTAGGGAAATAAGGCAAACTACAAATACCCGCTTAGTAGTATTATTTAAATTTTGCGAACTGAAAATTAGATGTAAATTAGCTGTACAATTTGAAGCAAATCACAATAAGGTTTTACCGTTGTGAAAACATTCCAGGCGGCAGTAATGTCGCCTTTTTATTGCCTGATATTTATAGGCCTACGGGCTGCTATGAGGCTTCGATTGGAGTTTCGACCGGATGCGGAGGGTTTAGTACAAAACGCAGTATAGTACCGCAGCCCAAAGCAGCCGGAACGCCAGTTCATAATGGTACTGCCGCCCACAGCCCCATCTTCCCTCTTTGTCTTTCAAAAAAAAGTGTTTACTTTTACAGTTCAAATAAACATTACAACGCTTCAGCATTCCTGAGGCGTTGTTATTTTTTTTTGCCTAACCCCAAAAGAAAGGAGGAATCATGAGTATTCAGTATGTAACAAAAGAAACACTTGAAAAAATGCAGGCAGAGCTGCAGAATATGCGTGCCGTTCAGCGTCCTGCTGCATCAAGAGCAATTGCTGAAGCCCGTGAAAAAGGCGACCTGAAAGAAAATGCAGAATATGATGCGGCCAAAGAGGCACAGGGTATGCTGGAAGCAAAGATGAAGCAGTTAGAAGCCGTGCTTTCCAATGCCCGTATTATTGATGAAAGTACAATTGATACCAGCAGGGTTACTATTTTAACCCGGGTAACTGTAACCAATCTTGCAACAAATAAACAAATCACTTACCAGATAGTTGGGGAACATGAGGCTGATTTGAAAGCAGGAAAAATATCTGTTACATCGCCTATTGGCAGGGGATTACTTGGCAAGGTGGTTGGCGAAACTGCTGAAGTGCAGGTGCCGGCGGGGGTTGTAAAGTTTAAAGTAGAAAATATTTCAGTGTAAAGTGAAATAAGAAGCAGGAGGTAAGTACAAGCTATCTTAAAAGTTGTTTTTTTGTTGAATGAACTTTAAAAAGTACGTCATTGCGAGGCACGAAGCAATCTAAATCGTGACAGATTGCTTCACTATGTTCGCAATGACGATTTTTGAGATAGGTTGTAGTAAGAAGTACGAAAATAGCAACGCTTATCTTTTTCTTTTTTACATTTACGTTCTTAAAATACATGAAACTGATGGGCTTGTTTCAATTGAAATTGCGGTCAGTCATCTTAAACCTGAAAGTAAGAATATTTGGAGGTATGAGCATCTTTTCAAAAATCATAGCAGGCGAAATACCATCGTATAAAATTGCAGAGAATGAAAAGTTTTTTGCATTCCTTGATATTTTTCCGCTTGTTGAAGGTCATGTGCTGGTGGTTCCCAAGGTTGAAACTGATAAGTTTTTTGATGTGGCTGATGATTATCTTGCGGAACTGTTGCTTTTTGCAAAACCAATTGCAAAAGCCATTGAAGCTTCGTTTAACTGTAACCGGGTGGGCATTGCAGCAATTGGTTTGGAAGTGCCGCATGCTCATTTGCATCTTGTGCCCATCAACAGTGCCGATGATCTTAATTTTACAAGACCTAAATTGAAATTAACGGAAGAGCAGTTTAAAGCTGCACAACAGAAAATTTTGGAAAAACTTAAATAAACATCTATGAGCCAGGCTAAATTTGATGAATTGGGGTATAAAAAAAGAGGCAGGAAAAAAAATCCACGTCCGCAATTGATAAATGTTTTATGTCTTCTTTTGTTTGCGTATGGATTGTGGGAAATTGTGTATTCTTTTACCGGTAATATTGTTCTCAAAGGTGGTGTTGATACTTTATACCCTGCGGTAAATGCATTGATGGTGGTATTTGGTTTTGTAGGCCTGAGTGGTGTATGGGCTATGGAAAAATGGGGCCCCATCAGTTTTGTAATTGTAATTACACTGAAGCTTATAACTGATGCCATCTTTGGCCATTTCAACTGGATGTATGCACTGGGCTATATCCCCGCTGTGATATTTTTATTGGCATTGCCCAAGATGAGGAATACGGATTGATACTACAGGATGTACGATGTATGATATATACATGATTGGCCATTCACTATTGCCCATTCACTTCTTCACCCTTGCCGGATTTTGTTTTAAAAAATCTTTCCAGCCGTTTACTTTTCCTGTGCTTTTGAGTAATGTATTGGAAGTTTGAAAGTAATGACACAAAGCAACAGCCAATGCATCGGTTGCATCATAGTATTTTGGTTTGTCTTTGAAGTGTAAGTAGTGTTGCAGCATTTTCCACACCTGTTCTTTATCTGCATTACCATTACCCGTTACAGATTGTTTTATTTTTTTGGGTGAGTATTCGGTAACGCCTAAGCCTGCACTCATGGCCGTAGCAATAGCCACACCCTGTGCTCTTCCCAGTTTCAACATGCTTTGCACATTCTTTCCAAAAAAAGGCGCTTCAATGGCAAAGTCAGTAGGGTGATGCTGTTCAATCACCTCTTTTACTTTTTCATGGATGAGTTGCAGGCGTATATAAACATCTTTATGTTTGGTTAATTTCAGCACATCCATCTCAATTAAATGCAATTGATTTTGTCTGATGCCAATGAGCCCGTAGCCCATTATTACCGTTCCCGGATCAATGCCCAAAATGATTTTAGAAAAAGTTTGCAAACAGCAGGTTATTTTTGAACAAATTAACCCAAACTGAGCAGGAAATTCAAAATCTTTATTAATTACTTTCTTGGCCCCATCCTCTTTGTATGGATCAGCATTTCTTTATACAACCAGGTGCTTCATCAACCCGACTTACCGCTTGCATGGCAGCAAATGAAACAGGCAGTAACCGGAGAGCAGAGCTGGAAATTGTGGATGGCTGTTTTGCTGATGCCGGTAAACTGGGGATTGGAAACTTTTAAATGGTACCTGCTGGTAAATAAATTTCGTCCATTATCATTCAGTAAAGCATTTGAATCTGTGCTCAGTGGTTTATCACTTGCTATGAATACGCCCAACCGTATTGGCGAATATGGAGGCAGGGTTGTTTACTTAGAACCATCGTTCCGGTTAAAAGGAGTTGCACTTGCCATAGTAAGCAGTGTGGGCCAGTTGCTCATTACTTTGTTGTTTGGATGGATTGCATTACTGTTGTTAAAACCACAGTTATATAAGGTACAGTTAAGCGGCACTCATTTTTCAACCATCCTGATGCAGGTATTTCAGTATTCGGTTTTGTTTTTTATTGTAATCATCGGCTTGTTCTTTTTCAGGATGCAGTTGCTGGCAAAGATGCTGAAATGGATTCCCTGGCTAAAAGAAAAGTTATCTTTTACAGAGGTGCTCGAAAACTTATCGAACCGGGCCTATCTTCAAATATTATTTTATTCATTTTTACGTTTTGTAGTTTTTGCCTTGCAATATGTGTTGATATGGCAGGCCCTGCAAGTGGAAATACCGTGGTGGCAGGGTTTTTGGAGTGTGGCATTGATCTTTTTAGTAATGGCAATTGTTCCAAGTTTTGCCATTGCTGATGTGGGCATCCGGGGAAAAGTGGCCATCAGCATTATTGGATTATTCAGTGTAAACAGTATAGCCATCCTTGCCGGAACAGTTGGCATCTGGTTACTAAACCTGGTTCTTCCTGCTTTGCTTGGAAGTTTGCTGTTACTGACCATTAAAATTTTTAAAGAGCGATGAAGTTGTTTATGATCCTGATTTTTATGTTGCTTTCACTTACCTCTGTTCCCACACAAACAGAGAATGAGATTTGCAGTATTCCCAACAAAGCCTGGCAAAGTGGTGAATCCATCAACTACCATGTGTATTATACACTGGCCGGTATTTATGTGTTGGGAGGCGAATCAAATTTTAGTGTGAACCTGGAGCGGTATAATGGCAAAACCGTTTATCACCTGGTTGGAGATGGAAAAACCACTTCTTTTTTTGATGGATTTTTTAAAGTGAGAGACAAATACGAAAGCTATATTGATACAGCCACCTTACAACCTTACAAGTTTGTACGTAATATGCTGGAAGGAGATTTTAAAAAATTTGAAACTGTTACATTTAACCATACAGCAAAAACAGCTACATCGCAGGGAGGTACATTTAAAGTGCCGGAATGTGTACAGGATGTGCTGAGTTCAATTTATTATTCACGGAATATTGATTTCAATAAATATAAACCCGGCGATCAAATCCCGTTTAATATGTTTATTGATGATAAAACATATAATCTCTACGTACGCTACCTGGGTAAAGAAAAAATCAAAACAAAATACGGCAGGTTCAACGCCATAAAATTTAAACCGCTATTGATTGAAGGAACCATTTTTAAAGGCGGTGAAAAAATGATTGTATGGGTGAGTGATGATGAAAATCGAATACCGGTACGCATTGAAAGCCCTATTTCCGTTGGCAGTGTAAAAGTTGATATGATGGGCTACCGTAATCTCCGTTACAAATTGAGCGGGTTGATCAGCACCAGGTAAACTAACCCAGCAAGCCGAGATCAAAACTTTCCTTCATCCTGATTCCTTTTTCTGTTTGTTGTAATGTGCAGCATTCAATTGTTGGGTCATGTTCAAAAAAGAGGATGAAATCGTTTTCTGCCGCTTCGTTCAAAAACAATTTCTTTTCATGTAACGTAAGCAGGGGTCTTGTATCATACGCCATTATAAAAGGAACTGGAATATGTGCGGCAGCGGGTAACAGATCGGCCATATATACAATCGTTTTATCCTTGTACTGAATTTGCGGAAGCATCATACTTTCTGTATGGCCATTTACAAAACGGAGTGAAATGTTTTCTCCAAAAGAAGAAGAGGAAAGTTTGTTGTGTTCCATTTCGCCGGGCAAAACAAATTTTAATTGTCCGCTTTCTTCAATGGGCAAAATATTTTCTTTTAAGAAAGATGCTTTCTCCCTGTCGTTTGGCTGTGTTGCCCACTGCCAGTGACTTTCGTTACTCCAGAACGTTGCGTTCCTGAAAGCAGGAATCAATTTATCTCCTTCACGAATAATGGAACCGCCACAATGATCAAAATGCAGGTGGGTTAAAATTACATCTGTAATATCATCTTTGGCAAAGCCATGTTTGGCTAATGATTTATCCAATGTATCGTTTCCATGGAGGTAATAATGGCCCATAAATTTTTCATCCTGCTTATCGCCCATGCCATTATCAATTAAGATTAAACGGTTGCCATCTTCAATTAATAAAGAACGCATGGCCCAGTTACAGAGATTATTTTCATCGGCCGGATTTAATTTATTCCACATCACTTTGGGTACTACGCCAAACATAGCGCCACCATCTAATTTAAAATAACCGGTATTAACGGAATAGAGTTTCATAATATGAATTAATGAACGATCAATGTTTTTGGTTGTTTTGCAGAGGTAAGCAAAAGGAATAAAAACCCAAGTGCAAAAAATACGATCAGGATAAGAATGGAAGTGCGCATTCCAAATTGCCCTTCAATAAATCCGAAACTGATCAAGCCCAATACAATGGCCAGTTTTTCAGTAACATCATAAAAGCTGAAAAATGAAGCCGTATCTTTTGTTACGGGCATAAACTTGGCATAAGTAGCACGGCTCAGTGCCTGTATTCCACCCATCACCAAACCTACCAGGGATGCTATAATGTAAAAATGAATTTCTGTTGTAATAAAATATCCTGCAATACAAACACCTATCCACAGCAGAACGGTAAAGATCAGTACACGGATATTTCCGAATTTAGCAGAAAGCCTCGACATCATTATTGCTCCTATTATTGCCACCAGTTGAATGATCACTGCTGTAATAATGAGTTTACTGTTTTCTAATTTCAATTCTTTTATTCCAAAGTCAATAGCTACCAGCATAACTGTTTGCACACCCATGCTGTAAAAAAAGAAAGCGCTTAAGTATCGCTTTAATACAGGCATTTGTATTACCTGGTTCCATACCAAACCCAACTCACGAAACCCATTCACCAGTACATGCTTTTTTGATTTTCGTTCGGATTTGCTGCTGATGGGCAGTCGGTTGAAAGTAATCTGTGCAAAACCAACCCACCATAAACCAACCAGCAAGAAAGTGATTTTTAATGGTGTGGGACTATCGGGCATCAATATCACCAGCGCAAAGCCAATCAATTGAAGGATAACGCTGCCAATATATCCCATGGTAAATCCTTTGGCGCTGATGCGGTCCATATCTTCAACAGAAGAAATCTCGGGCAAATAAGAATTATAAAAAACCTGGGAACCGTAAAATCCAATACCGGCAAACATAAAACACATCAACCCGAATGTTACATCATTTTTATCAAAGAAAAATAACAGCGAACAACTCAATGCACCGAGATAACAAAAGAAACGCATAAAGTTTTTCTTATTGCCTTTGTAATCTGCAATGGAAGAAAGAATGGGCGATAAAAAGGCAATGATTAAAAATCCCGAAGCAAGTACATAATCTTTCAGTTCAGTATTTACATATCTTCTTCCAAAGAATTTTATTCCATCAGGAAAATTATTGGTTGAAGTAACAACAGCATAATAAGCAGGAAAAAAAGTAGTGGTGATCACCAGGTTGTAAACACTGTTGGCCCAATCGTACATGGCCCAGCCGTTCACAATTTTTTTAGAAGCAGTCTGCATATGGATGGTTTAAAGTGAAACAGGTTGTTTCAGCACAGGCAGGCAGTATGAAAGTAGGATAATAAAATGATATGAATTATTTCAGATAGCCTGTCTTTATCATCACTAATAAAATAATGCCTGCAATAATGCGGTACCAGCCAAACAAACGGAAGCCATGCTTCTGTAAAAAACCAATGAAGAATTTAATGGCCAGCATGGCAACAATAAATGCCACTACATTTCCAATAATAAAAGCATGGGTGTTTTGTGAAGAGGAAAGAATTAATTCATAACCTTTCTGTTCTATTCCATTTTCATTCCAGCTTTTTAAGAACAATGAATAACCTGTTGCCGCAGCCATGGTTGGCACTGCTAAAAAAAAGGAGAACTCAGCAGCTAACGGCCTGGTAAGTTTTTGCTGCATTCCTCCAATGATACTGGCGGCGCTGCGGCTTACACCGGGCACCATTGCTATACATTGCCACAAGCCAATGAGGAATGCTTTACCAAACGAAATTTCTTTTTCATCTGTAACAGTGTGTTGTTTAAATACATTATCAATAAACAATAATATAATACCACCCAGCAACATGGTAACAGAAACGGTTAGTGCACTTTCCAGCAGCTCATCAATTTTATTGCTGAACAGTTTGCCCAATATCAATGCAGGTAATACGGCAACCATCAGCTTGGCATAAAACTGCCAGCTTTTAAAGTCAATGAATTTTTTCCAGTACAAAACCACCACACTTAAAATAGCGCCCAATTGTATGGCAATGGTAAACAGTTTGGTGAAATTGTTGGACGGAACATTCATCAGCCGCTCCGTAATGATCATGTGGCCGGTAGATGAAATGGGAAGATATTCAGTTAATCCTTCTACAATGGCAATGATGATGGATTGAAACGTATTCATAATAATGTGTTGATATGATATTTTGCTGATGTGCTGTTGATGTGCAACATAATAAAAAAGGCGATGAAAATTTCATCGCCGGGTTATTTACTCTCCACCAACCGGCAGAGCTGAGGCTTAATCTTTTGGCTTTTTCATAATGGCGTAGAGCTCCATAACAAGCCCGGCAATAATGAGAATGGGAGCCAGTGTAATACGGCGGAAGCTGTACACTTCATCTTTATTAAACACATTGGGATCGGCACTCTTGCCACCAATCATCAACAGAAATCCAAGGATGATTACGGCTGCGCCAATGGCCATCCACATATAGTTTTGTTTGGTAAAAATGGTTGCTATTTTCTTCTGGCTCATAGTCTTTGTTTATGGGTTGCAAGATAAGGTTTTTACGGTTTTGGTTCCTTTAAACAAAAGTGAGCTTCATATTTACAAGAAACTTTACATAAGCTGGCGGTTGTGTGCTGCTGTTCTTCCCCCGCCTTTTAGCGGGGAGGTTAGGTGGGGGCTTTAATACAACTCATCTAATTTCATTTTCAAATATTTCATTACACTGCGGTGGGTGCTGTAAAGTGAAATACCCACACCAATGATTGTGATTGAACCAAATAAGATGAGATAAATTTTGGGGTCACGGAGCGCCTTCATATCCGGTATATAACTTTCGGCCCAGGTAATAACCGCCCAGATGGCGGCAATAGCAATGCCTGCGCTGATGAGCCCGTTGATGATGGCCCTGATGTTCATGGGCTTTGCAATAAAGCCCCTCGTTGCGCCAACCATTTGCATGGTTTTAATGAGAAAACGATTGCTGAACATGGCCAGCCTTATAGTGGTATCAATGGAAATAATCACAATAGCGCTGAGCAATATGGCAACAATCAACAACACCAATCCAATTTTTTTCGACCGCTCGTTCAATGAATTTACCAGCTCTTTCGGGTATTGCACTTCGCTAATTACACCGGGGTATCTTGTCATCAAATCGGCTGTAATTTTTTCTAAGCTGTCTTTCTGCACATAATCTGCTTTGGCAAAAAAATCAATGCTTTCAGGAAGGGGATTTTCCGTTAAAATCTTGTCCCAGCTTTCGTTCCCGTCTTTATTATAAATTTCCTTGGCCATTTCTTTGGTAACATAAGCCGAGGATTTTACGTAAGGTTGCGCTGCCACATAACTGCTTAAACTGTCAATTGATCTTTTATTGGTAGTGCTGAGCCAGGCATGAAACTGAATATTTTCACGCAGGGTATTGCCCACTTTTTGAAAGTTGAGAAAAATCCATCCCAATACACCAAGGATAAATAATACCAATGCCACGCCAATAATGCTGTAGAGATAAGTGGGCTTTGAGCGTTTCATGGATGCTTTGCTTTGTACTTGCGCCATGCAGTTATAATTTTGTAAGTTCTGAGTTACTTGTTCACCATAGCTTCTGCATACTTTAAAACTCCTGCAAACGAAGAAGCGAAGGCGGACGGGCCTTCCTGTGCTAAAGCTTCGGCAGGCGAGCAAATTTAACAGATTTAGCCCTGCAACCCTTAATTTTGTTGCCCACTTACTGAGTACTACGTAGCTCAGGCAATAGTAATAAAGATTTGAGCGAAGTAGTAACGATTGTGATCTGTCATTATTTTACAGGTGGTGAATAAAGCAGGCAGAAAGATTTTTTTTAAGTCTTCTTTCACAAGCCTCTCCCTCATTCCCTCTCCGGCAGAGAGGGAGGCCCGGCAATAAAATGTTTGAAAGGCTTTAGTAATTAAGCCCGTCCGAACGGCAATGGGCCGGGCGGGCATTTCAACGGCAGATGATTTGTTGAAGTTTGTGAGATGATGATGTGGAAGTTTACAAAGTTTGGATAAAGGCAATTGCACCGTCCTTCTCTTTTGGAGAAGGATAGAGGATGAGGCCGGAAAAGATGAGCAATGAAGAAGACGATGAAGTGAGTGACCAGCCTTCGCTGAAGCTACGGACTGGCAGGCACAACAAAAGCAATATTGAAATACAAAAATTGGTATCAAAATAATAATAACCGAAACAGTCAATGGAATACAAGTTCAGAGAAATAGAAAAGAAATGGCAGCAGCATTGGAATAACACAGGCGCTTATAAAGTATCTAATCCTTCAACAGGCTCAGGACAAGTTGCGCCCAAGCCCAAGTTTTATGTATTGGATATGTTTCCTTATCCCAGTGGTGCAGGTTTGCATGTGGGTCATCCGCTGGGGTATATTGCCAGTGATATTTATTCAAGATTTAAACGGTTGAAAGGTTACAATGTATTACACCCCATGGGTTATGATGCATTTGGTTTACCGGCCGAACAGTATGCCATTGAACATGGTGTGCACCCCGCCGTTAGTACAGATCAGAACATTCATAATTTCCGCAGGCAGTTGGATAATATTGGTTTCAGTTATGATTGGGATCGTGAAGTACGCACCTGTGATCCCGGTTATTACAAATGGACGCAGTGGATTTTTTTACAGCTCTTTAATAGTTTTTATAACCGCAAGACCAATAAAGCAGAAAAGATAGATGCATTAATTGATGAATTCAATAAAGGGGGGAACGCTCAGCACCCAATTCCCAATTCCCAATTCCTTATTACTTCATTTACTGCAGATGAGTGGAAATCTTTTGATGAGAAAATGCAACAGGATATTCTTATGCAATACCGCCTTGCGTATTGCGGTTATGGTGAAGTGAATTGGTGCGAAGCATTAGGAACGGTGTTGGCCAATGATGAAGTGGTGAACGGTGTGAGTGAACGTGGCGGGCATCCTGTAGTGAAAAAGAAATTGCGGCAATGGTATTTGCGTATTACAGAATATGCTGATCGTTTGCTGGAAGGTTTGGAACGCATTGAGTTCAGCGAAAGCATGAAAGAAATGCAAACCAATTGGATTGGGAAGAGCAGTGGGGCAGAAATTGATTTTAAGATCCGCCTCACCCCCAGCCCCTCTCCTCACGGAGAGGGGGGTAATACAACCTCCGAAGAAAAAGAAACAGGTCATTACTTTCAAACGGCTGATAACAGTTATTGGAATACATTAAAAGAATACGGCAAAGAAAACAGAAAGAACGCAACGGAAGCAGAAGATAAGTTGTGGCAGTTGTTACGTAATAACCAGTTGGGCGTGAAAGTAAGAAGACAGCATACCATTCAAGGCTATATTGTTGATTTTGCTTTGCTTGAAGTGAATCTTGTTATAGAAGTTGATGGCGATTATCATAATGAAAAAGAACAACAAATATTTGATGAAGCAAGAACAAATTACTTAAGGGAATTTAAGATTGATGTGTTGCGATTTACAAACGATGAAGTTTTGAATGATACATATACAGTCATCAAAAAAATTAAATCGGCTATTGAAGAACGGAAGCAGTTGAAACAGTCAGGTGGCTCGCTTCCCCTTCTCCAAAAGGAGAAGGGGTTAGGGGATGAGGCGGTATTAAGAATTTACACCACACGCCCCGATACTATCTTCGGCGTTGACTTTATGGTCATTGCACCCGAACATGAATTGATTGAAAAAATCAAGTCGGCAGAGCAGGCAACTGCAGTTGATGAATACATCGCTTATGTAAAAAGTCGCAGCGAACGAGAACGACAGGCAGAGAAAAAAATCAGCGGCGTGTTTACAGGTGCGTATGCAGTGAACCCGTTTGACGGAAGAGAAATTCCCATCTGGATTTCAGAATATGTATTGGCGGGTTATGGTACAGGTGCTATTATGGCGGTGCCTTGCGGCGATGAACGGGATCACAGGTTTGCACAGCATTTTAATATTCCTATTACCAACATCATTGGCAAACATTATAATGGTGTTGATGCAAATGCAACCAAAGATGCCATTCTTGAAAACAGCGGATTTTTAAATGGATTGGTGATGAGAGATGCAATGGAAGTTGCGATTAAAAGAATTGAAGAAGAAGGAATTGGTGTAAGAAAAATAAATTATAAAATGCGTGATGCTGCATTCAGTCGGCAGCGTTACTGGGGCGAACCCTTTCCCATTGTTTGGAAAGAGGGAACAGCATATCCGTTGAGTGAAGATCAGTTGCCTTTGTTGTTACCGGAAGTGGAAAGTTATTCTCCCGGTCCTGAAGGTGAAGGGCCATTGGCAAATATTTCTGATTGGGCTTTGCCCAATGACTTGCCGCCGACTTTAGTTGGCGGACAAAGAGAGACCAACACCATGCCCGGTTATGCAGGAAGCAGTTGGTATTTTTTACGTTACATGGATCCGCATAACGACAAAGCTTTTTGCGACCGCAAGGTTTCTGATTATTGGGGACAGGTTGATTTATACATTGGCGGAACAGAACATGCAGTAGGGCATTTATTGTACAGCCGTATGTGGACGAAAGCTCTGTATGATCTTGGACATATTGGTTTTGATGAACCGTTTAAAAAGTTGGTGAATCAGGGAATGATACAGGGAAGTTCGAGGTTTGTGTATAGGGTTAGTTTTCCAAAAGAGTTAATAGAGATCTTTGATATGGATAGGATTAACAGAATCAACTCAGTTTTTCTTTCCTATAATGTTTATAAAGAGTTTGAAAAAATCGAAGGCAATAATGGTAAATTACTTTTCTTACAAAGGCATTTACATGATCAAATAGGGATACAGAATGCCTTGAAAACAGAAATGAAAGCTATAAGTTTTGGAGCTTTACACGTTGATGTAAATCTTGTTGATGGTTACGAGTTAAACAGAGAAGAATTCAAGAAATGGCGTAACGGTGAATATGCTGATGCAGAATTTATTTTAGAAGATGGGAAATACATCTGCGGCAGTGAAGTGGAGAAAATGAGTAAATCCAAATTCAACACAGTAAATCCCGATGATCTTGTAAATAAATATGGTGCCGACACCTTCCGTATGTATGAAATGTTTCTCGGTCCGGTAGAAATCAGTAAACCATGGGATACAAAAGGTATTGAAGGTGTACACCGTTTCCTCAAAAAACTCTGGCGCTTGTTCTACTTGCCCGCCGAAGCTTCAGCGAAGGAGGGTGATGAAGGAAAAGCAATTTGGAATAACGACAAGGCCGCTGATGCAGAATTAAAAGTACTGCACAGAACCATTAAGAAAATTGAAGATGATACCGAGCGCTTCAGTTTTAATACCGGCGTAAGTACATTTATGATTTGTGTAAATGAACTCAGTGATTTAAAATGCCATAAGAAAGAAATACTTGAACAGTTGCTCATCATGCTCACACCGTATGCGCCGCATATAAGTGAAGAATTGTGGAGTTTGTTGGGCAACAGCGGTTCTGTTCTTGATGCTTCGTTTCCCAAATTTGAAAAGAAGTATGTTACAGAATCAACCAAAGCTTATCCCGTTGCCATCAATGGTAAAACAAGGGCAGAGCTTATACTTGATTTGAATATTACACAACAGGAAGTAGAGCAAATTGTGTTAAACAATGAAGTGGTAAAAAAATGGCTGGAAGGAAAACAACCCAAGAAGATCATTTATGTGAAAAATAAAATGATCAATGTGGTAGTGTAATGTACGGTGGGTCACCCCCAAAGGGTGGCTCACCGGCTTGATCAATTTTTTTTAAGTTTTTGCCGGTGAGCCACTCTAAGGAGTGACCCACCGTAATCATCAGTTCACCGTCTTGCATACGTGAAAGCATTTGTATATTTTCACTCAATGCCAACACCTCCCGAATTTAAAGCGCCTTTCCATTTTAATCAATTCTACCATCTCCTTTTCCGTAGTATAGATGGTATTTTGCTTTTCAATAACGAAAAACACCGGGGATTTTTTCTTGAAAAATTTCACCGATTTACCACAAACATCTTTGATCTGTGGGCTTATTCTCTTTTAAACAATCATGTACATTTCATCATTAAAGTGAAACTGGAAGAAGTTATCAAGTTAAACCTTTTAAAGCTTTCTGTTGAAGAAAGGACAAAACCCATGATTCGGTTTTTAGAAAAACCGGACGAAACTTCATTTGATGAAGTGGCAGAAAGACAGATCAATAGTTTCATGGTTTCCTATGCCAATACGTATAATAACCTCATTGAAAGAAAGGGAGGTGTGTTTCAGCAACCCTTCAGGCGAAGCCTCATTGCTGAAGAAGCGCATTTGCAGCAAGCTGTAATTTATGTTCATGCAAATGCACAGAAGCATCAATTGGTCAGTGATTTTAAGGAACATCCTTACAATTCATATCGGGAAATACTTTCTGGTGAATCTTTTTGCATTGATTGCAAAGCTGTGATTGATTTCTTTGGAGGGCAAGAGAAATTTATAAATCTCCATAAAGAACAAGTGGCTTATTTTTATGCGAATCAATGGCCAAATTCAAAATTGGAAATTGGTTAGTTAATTTGCCGGTGAAAAATTTTTCCCGAATAGTTCATAACAGATGCCGGAGAGCCACCCTAAGGGGTGACCCACCTCTCCGATTAAATTTTACAGTAAAATGAAACAACTTATTTGCTTACTCTTAATTGTATCCATCAGTTGCAATAGCAATGAAACAAAAAATAATATTCAACCTTATACCAAAGAACGCACTACCGTTAATCCCAACGCAGTGAAAGAATATGTGGAAGAAGTAAATGATTCTTTAAATCCCGACTGGAAATTCAGAGTAGCGTTATTTGAGCAAAAAGAATCTCTCAAATATGAAGTAAGATTTCAGTACAAGGAAGTAACAGGTGAAAAAATATTCTCTGTACCCAATATGGGATTTATGCCCAAGCCCGAACTGAAAAAAGGTAAGGATAAATTTTCCTGCATCATTGGGTTTTATAATGCCGACAGTACGTTCATGGAACTGCGGATGATTAAAGTGGAAAATGAAAACTTAGTGTATAAACATTTGAAAGAATACAAAGTAGAAGAGGTGAAATAAAAATTTATTTGTGTGCTCTGCATCTCTGCGCCTTTGCGTGAAATGAATCTACTGCTTTCGCACAAATCGAATCATAGCGCTGCTGTTCTCTGTACTTTCCAAATTGGCTGTATAACGTTGTTTGTTTACATAAGCAATCATGAAAGAAGTATTGGGCGGGATAGAACCTAAATTTTCGGCCACCATTACCAGTTCATTTGTTTCACTTAAAGAACTCACTGCAAATTTTACAACGTAAGGTTTGTCGCTGAGTTTCACATGTTCAAAAACTAATTTGTTATTCATGAACAGCGAAATGGAATCCCCGTCAATTTCTGCATTATCATAAAAATGAATTTCGATAGTATCGCCTTCCAATGGTAACTCCGTTGTTAATACTTTTTTACGTTCAATAAATTTTTCCCTGATGGCAGGAACTTTTGTAATAGCTTGAACGCTGTCTTTTTGTACAGATGTTTTAATTGTTGGTGTTTCTTTCACTGCAACAGGTTGGGGGTTCGGTTTGGGTGATTGTATCACTTCCGGTTTTGGTGTTACAGCAACAACATCCGGTTGCTTCACCATTTTGTGTATAGCTGCAACACTGTCAATAAATTCCGGATCATTAGCGCCCACAGTATAATTCTCAATCACATAATCCCATTCATCTGTAAACAAAGGGTTCTCAGTTTTATCTAAATGCAATTCACCTTTATTCTTTTGATCTTCTTTGGCAACAGCTTTTCCATCCAGCTTCATTACACCGCCATCGGGGCAATTAAAATCTGCTTCCACCAGCAAAGGAATTTCACCGGGCGATAAAATATTCACTCTCGGTGTTTTTAATTCAAGTAGTTCATCATCCCACCAAACAACTTCATTGGTTTGCTGATTAAAATATCCTTTTACTGAATAGCGACGGTAATTGGTTGGAGATTCATAATAATAGGAAGTGCCAAATAAACTATCGCCTCTTTGAATGAGTTTCAGCTCAAGCTTTGCCGGCTTCAAACCACTGCCCGCTTTTCCTTTCCATACACCCGTGATCATTTGTGAATATGAAACAGAAAAGCTGAAAAGAAAAATTGAAAGGAATAAAATGTTGCGGCTCTTCATGAAATATTTTCAAGTATAGTTGTTAAAACGAATTGTTAATCATAATATTTTTTCAAAGCGTTAAAGTTTCGACAAAATATATTTCCGGGTAAAAAAAACAAAACCCGGCAGTATTCATTGCCGGGTTTTGTTGTGAAATGCTTATGATTTATTTCTTTATTACTTTCAGCATTTCCAGTACCGCTCTTTCAATCTGTGAATCTTTTCCGTTGATGAAGGCATCATATAGTAAGTCAACATCAATATCTGCATTGATCTGTAAATTTTCTGTTGGTCTTCCTTCTTTACCAATGGTGGCAATCATGGGAATGCCAAATACCAATGTAGGATCAATTTGTGTTTCCCACCAAACCGCAGTACCGGTGCCGGGTACAGGTTTGCCAATCAGTTTTCCTATGCCTAAATTTTTATAGGCATAAGGAAAGATGAATGCATCACTGTAATTGCTTTCACTCATCACTACACAACTTGGTTTGGTCCATTTATTTAATGGCTCTTGACCTTTTGCACTGAAGCCATAAGGAGCAAAAGTTAAATACTGTTTACCACCGAGGAAAGTAACCAGATCGTCATGCAACCAACCGCCTCCGTTAAAACGTGTATCAACAATCAATGCTTCTTTGTCTGCATTCTTACCCATCACTTCTTCATATACAGTTCTGTAGCTGCCATCGTTCATGCCTTGCACATGTACATAACCCACTTTGCCATTACTGAGTTTCTCCACCATCTTGTGCATCATGTTAACCCAACGGTTGTACAGCAATCCCTGTTCTGCTCCTGAGTTGATGGGTTTTACCGTTTCTTCAAAGCGTTTATTCTTTGCGGGATCAAACACTGAAAGCAATACATTCTTTCCTGCTTTTCGGTTGAGCAATACAGCCCAATCAGCATTTGCTGTAACAGCATCACCATCAATCTTTTCAATGATCACACCGGGTTTAATCTTACTGGAAGCAATGCTTAATGGGCCACCTGTGATCACTTCTGTTACTTTCAAGCCATTGCCGCCAATAAATTCATCTATAAACAAACCAAGTGAAGCAGTTTGATCGGCATTGGAATTTTGAGGTGAATATCTTCCTCCTGTATGTGATGCATTCAGTTCGCCAAGCAATTCGCTCAGCAATTCCTGGAAATCATAGTTGTTATTAATATGCGATAAGAATCTTGAATAGTTATCTCTGTACATTTCCCAATTAAGGCCATGCAGTTTGGGATCATAGAATTTCTTTTTCACCTGCCGCCATGCATGTTCAAAAATATAAGCTCTTTCACCGGCAGTGTTCAATACCATTTCGCTGCGGATGGAAATGGGTGTCATCTTTCCGCTTTCAGTTTCCATCTTCATCAGGCCCTGTTCACTTACAATAAATAATGCTTTGCCATCATTGGATAATACAAAATCTGCACCATTACCCAACTTTGTTACAACTTTTGTTTCTTTGGTTCGGGTGTTCATTTCCCATAGTTCTGTATTACGTTCGGTAGTAGCGGTATACCAAAGTTTATCGCCATTGGTTGATAAAGCATAACTACCGATATTCATGGAACTGACAGTGAGACGGAGTTTACGATCCTCAATGTTATCAAAATCAGGCAGCCGGTTTTTCTTTACGATGGAATCTTTTACTCTTGAAGCAGAATCTTTTTTTGTTTTATCTTCCTGTTCTTTAAGCAATGCATAATCTTCTTTACTCAAACGAAAACGATCAAAGGCATCCTGCTCAAAAAACATAATAAAAATATCGCTCTCTCTGGCGCCTTGGAAAGCCAAAGGTTTCTTCCCGAATTTATCATTACTCCATAACAACGCTTTGCCATCAAGTGCATAAGATTGTCCGCCATCACCAAATCCGCTGTTGGTAACATCTGTTCCGTTCTTATCACTGCCATCAGCTTTGTAGATCACTATATCACTGGAATTGTAACGTCCTTCATTGCTTCTTAAAGCCAGCCATTTGCTGTCGGGGCTCCATTCATAACTCTGGTCACCATCACGGTAAGAAAAGTTGACGCCTGCAGGAAGAATAATTCTGGATGTCTTGGATTCGATGTTATATATCTTGAGAATATTACGTTCTTCCAGGTAAGCAATCTCTTTTCCATCTGGCGATACCTCAGATTGGAATTCTTCTTTATCACTTGCAAGCACTGCTTCTTCTTTTAATAAAGTTGATGCATAGAAATAAGGTTCTTCTTTTCGAACAATGCTTGATTTGTAAATATCCCAACTGCCATTACGTTCGGTTGAATAATAAATGGTTTTACCATCGGTGCCAAACTCCACCATCCTTTCCTGTTGAGGAGTATTGGTGATGCGTTTGGTGATGCCACCTTCCACACTGGTAACAAATACTTCACCACGATATACAATGGCCACTTCTTTTCCATTAGGCGATACTGCGATTTCACCACCTGTTGCCATCACAGGAACAATTTTATCATCATTACTTTTTGCATCGGCCAATATGCGGATGGTCACCTTCTTTGGTTCGCCATCATTTTTGATTGTATAAATTTCTCCGTTCCATGAAAAGCAAAGGGTATTGTCTTTTGCTTTGGTTAAATGGCGAACGGGATGATTTTTAAATGAAGTGACCTGGCGCTCTGCAACTTTTAATTGAACAGGTACTTTGTAAATATTTTGTGCACCATTTTTTTCTGAGAGGTAATACACAT
Source organism: uncultured Chitinophagaceae bacterium (assembly GCA_947085245.1). GTDB lineage: Bacteria > Bacteroidota > Bacteroidia > Chitinophagales > Chitinophagaceae > Lacibacter. The sequence goes on from CAMTVU010000056.1 coordinate 24,250, forward strand.
ACTGATCATCACTGCTGAACACCGGTTCACGGTCTTCGCCTTCATAACTACTCAACTTGGAATAGTTTTTTGTTTTAAGATCATACAACCAGATATCTCTGGTAACAGATGAAGTGTGATGCTTTCGCCAGGGATCTTCTGTTCCTTTCCTGTCCTGGTAAACAATCACATCACCTTTGCTGTTGTATTGTGCATGCTCCATACCGGTTGCAGACAGTAATACGCTTCTTCCTCCATTTACAGGCACATTGTATAATTGCAAAAACAACCCCCCTCTTGGAAAGCGAACATTGGTATTCACCGTGTGCCTGGCGCTGCCAAAAATCACCGATTGATTATCGGCACTGAAATCAAAGGGGTAATCGGGTGCTGAGTTATAAGTTAGTCTTGTTACTTCGCCGCCTGTTGAAGGAATGGTAAACACATCAAAGTTTCCGTATCGGTCACTGGCAAAAGCAATCGTTTTACCATCATGGCTCCACACGGGTTGATAGTCGTGTGCTTCATGCATGGTGAGTGGTAATGCTGTTCCTCCATCCGAGCTTACTTTGTAGAGATCACCTTTATAACTGAAAACAATTTCTCTTCCATCGGGGCTAATAGCAGGATAACGCATCCATAAAGGAGCTTCCTGAGCGGAAGTTGCTTGAATTGATAATAAAATCAAACAGCAGGCAAACAATTTGTTCATATCCTCGTTAATTTTAGATTGTTAATTTAACAACTGCTAATGTAAACAGCAAACGAAAGAATGACCACACCACTCATCAATCTTTTAGAAAAGAACAGGCACCTGTACTATCCGGTTGTTCCTTTTGAACCGGGAAAGGACAAACTGCTGAAGATGGATTTTACAGATGCCAACGAAGATTTAACAAAAGCAATGATTGAAGATGTAAAACAATACAGTGATTATATTGATGATAAATTAAAATTTTCAGCCGCCAGGTATGGCATTGGCGGTTATGCTGAGTACCGCACTGTTTACAGCCGCAGCAAAGTTTTTGATGCTGTTGACGGAGATAAACCAAGGCGATTGCATTTGGGAATTGATATTTGGGGTGAAGCCGGCACACCGGTGTTTGCGCCGCTTGGTGGTATTGTGCATAGTTTTAAATTCAATGATCATTATGGAGATTATGGTGCTACCATTATTTTACTTCACCAATTAGAAGGATATTCATTTTATACATTGTATGGCCATGTAAGTGTAAAAGATCTTGCATTAAATGATGGGCAATATATTAACGGTGGACAGGAGTTTGCACATTTCGGTGTTCCTTCAGAAAATGGTCACTGGCCACCGCACCTGCATTTTCAGATCATTATTGATATAGAATTGAAAGAAGGAGATTATCCCGGGGTATGCAGCTTAAGAGATAAAGATTTTTATTTGAAGAATTGCCCCGATGCTGATTTGATTCTGCAGATGAATCAATTTATCTGATCACTCATCATTCTTCACTCATTATTTCACCACCTGGTAATTGAACATCGGCGTTCCCAACACCTGCATGGCTCCAACCCAAAAAGGAATGATGGCTTCTGTTAACCGTGCCGATTTAATGCTTCCAAAGTCGAGAATGTTTTCAGGTTTCCAGTTGAAGTTTTCTGCCAGCAGGTGTTTCACTTTATTTTTTGCATCAATATCATTGCCACAGATGAATAAATTATGGTTGCCATCATTTACCAGGTTGGCGTTCACCATTAAGTTTGCAGTAACAGTATTTAACGCTTTCACAACTTTTGCGCCCGGCAATAATTTTTGCACTTCTTCGCCCAGGGAATACGTATTGCAGTATTTGGGTAATAAGGAAGGCGGCATTCCGTTAGAGAAGTCAAGTGGATTGGTAACATCAATCACAACCTTGTCATTGAAATTATCAGCGCCTGCATGTAGCAATGCATCATAAGTAATGGCTCCGTTTACACAAATAAAAATTACTTCGCCAAAGCGGGCTGCATCTTCAAACATACCATTGCAGGCTTTACTTCCGTTTTTTGCAACCCATGCAATTGCTTTTTCATTTTTGTTGCTTCTGCTGCCCATCATTACTACATGTCCTTTGGCAACAAGTGCGCTGCCAATTGTTTGGCCAACGGCACCGGTACCAAGTATCCCTATTTTCATGCTGATAAGTTTTATTGTTTAGTTTTACATTAAGTTACAACTCAAATGGCAAATCCCAATTTAAATAACGAGAAGGAATCTTTAAGCCCTGCTGACAGGGAGTTTGAAAACAATATCCGTCCTTCAAGCATTGAAGAATTTTCGGGTCAACCACAGATCATCAACAATCTGAAAATTTTTATCAAGGCTGCAAAGATGCGGGGAGAGGCATTGGATCATATTTTATTTCACGGCCCTCCGGGTTTAGGCAAAACAACCTTGAGCCGCATTGTGGCAAATGAATTGGGGGTGAATATTAAAGAAACATCAGGGCCTGTGATAGAAAAACCCGGCGACCTTGCAGGCTTGTTAACCAACCTTGAAGCAAGTGATGTATTGTTTATTGATGAAATTCATCGCCTCAGTACAGTTGTAGAAGAATATTTATATGCCGCAATGGAAGATTACAGGATTGATATTATGATTGATAGCGGGCCCAATGCCAGGAGCATACAGATCAATCTCAATCCCTTTACATTAATTGGTGCTACAACAAGAAGCGGTTTGTTAACTGCACCGTTGCTGTCAAGGTTCGGTATTAAATCAAGATTGGAATATTACAATGCAGATACACTTCAAAAAATTATTCAGCGTGCTGCAGGAATATTACAGGTAAAAATTACCAGCGATGCAGCAAAAGAAATTGCCGGTCGCAGCCGTGCCACTCCACGAATTGCCAATAGCTTATTACGTCGCATGCGTGATTTTGCACAGGTGCTTGGCAATGGAGTAATTGATTTGGGTGTTACAGAACATGGGCTTAAAGCGCTGAATGTTGATGAGTATGGTTTGGATGACATGGATAATAAAATACTGCTTACCATTATTGATAAATTCAAAGGAGGCCCTGTTGGCATTACCACTATTGCAACAGCAGTTGGTGAAGAAGCAGGCACACTGGAAGAAGTGTACGAACCTTTTTTAATACAGGAAGGTTTTTTACAACGTACAGCCAGGGGCAGAGAGGTTACAGCCAAAGCGTATGAACATTTAGGAAAGAAACCTCATGGTGGAAATACTCCGGGTTTATTTTCCTGAACTTCTATTTCGCCATATCATTATACCCTTCTTCTTTTTCTTTCAGTACCGGTTCATTTAATTCAACCGTTACACGTTTAACCTTTTTTCTGCGTATGACCATATTCAGGGCTTCAACACCAACAGAAAATGCCATTGCGAAATACACATAATTTTTGAGGTGCAGCTCATGCGCCTGCTCACTTGCCCAACCTTCAACCAACAATACAAACCCAATCATCACTAAAAAAGAAAGCGCCAGCATTTTTAAGGTTGGATGTTTGTGAATGAAAGCAGAAATTTTCGGACTGAATAAAAACATAATTGCCATAGCAATGACTACTGCAACAACCATTACTTCAATATGCTTTGCCGTACCGCCTGCTGTTATGATGCTGTCGAAGCTGAAGATCATATCAATCAATACAATCTGTCCCATGCCCGCAGCAAAACTTAAAGCTTTACTGCTGCCATTGGTAACTTCTTCTTCACCTTCTAATTTATGATGAATTTCTTTTACTGTTTTATAAATCAGAAACAAACCGCCCAGCAACATCACTAAACTTGCAAGGTCAATTCCTTTGTCAATATAAGGAATGGTGAAAATGGGTTTCCCTTTTTGCCCAAGCAACCAGGTAAGACCAAATAATAAAATAATCCTGAGTGCCATGCCAAATATGATCCAGAGTGTTCTTGCTTTCTTTTCCACTTTCTCTTCCATGCGGTTCATGATAATACTTACAAAAATTACATTATCAATTCCCAGCACAATTTCAAGAACCGTTAATACCAATAAACTGATCAATGACTCCGTTGAAAATAAAATAGAAAAATCCATGTGTTATAAAATTGAGTTGTAAAAGTAAAACATTCACTTAAAGACCTTTGCAGATCTTCTTTGCAATGGCAGGGCCTTTATAAATAAATCCTGTCCACACCTGTACCAGGCAAGCTCCTGCCTGCATCTTTTCTTTTGCATCATCGCCTGTAAAAATTCCACCACTTGCAATAACAGGGATGCAACCATTTGTTTTTTGATGAATGTATTTTACTATTTCAGTGCTTCTGTGTTTCAGTGGCAAACCACTCAATCCACCAGCGCCAATCTTCTGTATTTGCTCTTGGCTTGTTGTTAAAAGTTCACGGCTGATGGTTGTATTTGCAGCCACCAATCCATCTAATTTAATTTCCTGAGCAAGATCAATTACATCATCTAATTGTGTTTGCGTAAGATCAGGAGCAATCTTCAGCAGAATTGGTTTTTGCAGATTGCTGTTACTGTTCAGCTTTAAACGTTCTGCCCTGAGTGTTTGCAGATGAGATAATATTTTTTTCAACGAATCTTTTTCCTGCAGTTCACGTAAGCCGGGAGTATTGGGGCTGCTTACATTCACAACAAAATAATCAACATAATCAAACAATTCCTTAAAACAGATTTCATAATCCTTCCACGCATCTTCGTTGGGAGTGAGTTTGTTCTTGCCAATGTTGCCACCAATGATGAGTAATGAGTGGCACACCTCTTTCTTCTCCTCCCACTCTTTTAATCTCTTAGCTATCACTTTCACCCCATCATTATTAAATCCCATGCGGTTGATGAGTGCCTTATCTTTTGGCAAACGAAATACACGGGGTTTATCATTTCCTGTTTGTGGTAAAGGGGTAACCGTTCCAATTTCAACAAAACCAAAACCAAGTATTTCAAGTTCTCTTAAATAGTTTGCATTTTTATCAAAGCCCGCAGCTAAACCAACCCTGTTAGTAAATTCCAAATTCCAAATCCCAAATCCCAAGCTCTTTCCCTGCGGCTTAAAACTTTTTACTAACAGCTTTCTTAGAAAGCCGATGCTACAAAATAACTTCAGCGCATTCATGGCAAAGTAGTGCACTTTCTCAGCATCGAATAAAAAGAAAATAGAACGGAGGAGTTTGTACATGTCTATCCTGCTTTTAAAATAAGACGGGTTAATTCTCTTTCTGTGATAGACTCCTTATCTGCTTTGTCATATACATCAAGCAATGTGATGTGTTTTTTTTCAATCTTTACATAAGTTATCACTCTTGCTCCACCACTTTTACCTGTTTGTTTTGAAGTGATCTTCCACCGGACTTTATAACAATTCTTACCCAGCGAAACACCTTGCAGGGGATTTTGCAAAAGAGATTTGAGGAGCAATTCGTAATCTTTTTTTACAGAGGGATATTTTTTCGCAAGTTGTTTCAGATGTTTGGTAAACTCTTCTGTACGTGAAATGTTATAACTCATCAATCAGGCTTTGTGCAGTTTTTAACTTTAGTTTTCCTTCTTCGGCCAACTTAGCCTGGCGTAATGCGGATAAAAAATCTTTTGCCTGCTTTTTCTTTTTTCCGGTTAAGTTCAATGTAGGATCAGTTACTACCTGAATAAATTTTATTTCTTCCAGGCTTTTAATCACTTTTCTTGCTTTGGCATCCTTTATTTTTATGGTAATGATTTCTGCCATTATAAATTTTAGCAAAAATACAATTTCAAATGGTAATATAATTCGGGTCAAGTTATATCTTTGATATAGGAAGGTTGCATAAACAACCAATAACCATTTTCAAACTTTCAAACTTTCAAATTACAATGCAGGAAGCATATATCGTTGCAGGTTATCGCACAGCAGTAGGAAAGTCAAAACGTGGTGGATTTCGTTTTACCCGTCCGGATGATCTGGCCATTGATGTAATCAAAGGATTGATGGCATCGGTTCCCCAGCTTGATCCCAGGCAAGTGGATGATGTAATTGTTGGTAACGCTGTGCCCGAAGCAGAACAGGGATTACAGGTAGGCCGCATCATTGCTGCACGTGCTCTTGGGCATCAGGCACCGGGCATGACGGTAAACCGTTATTGTGCAAGTGGACTGGAAACAATTGCCATTGCAACAGCAAAAATTCGTATGGGACAGGCAGAATGTATCATTGCAGGTGGTACAGAAAGTATGAGCCTTGTTCCCACGGCTGGCTGGAAAACAGTACCTGCTTATTCCATTGCTAAAGATGAACCTGATTATTATCTCAGCATGGGTTTAACAGCCGAAGCGGTTGCAAAAGATTTTAATGTAAGTCGTGAAGATCAGGATCTGTTTGCATACAATTCCCACATGAAAGCAAAAGCGGCTATTGAGAATGGATATTTCAAAAGCGGTATCCTGCCCATCAATATAGAAGAAGTATATCTTGATGAAAAAGGAAAAAAGCAAAAAAGAAATTATGTGGTTGATACGGATGAAGGAGTTCGTGCAGATACAAATGTTGAATCATTGGCAAAGCTGAAGCCGGCATTTGCGGTAAAGGGAACCGTTACTGCCGGTAACTCATCTCAAACAAGCGATGGTTCTGCTTTTGTAATTGTGATGAGTGAACGCATGGTGAAAGAATTGGGATTAAAGCCCATTGCACGTTTGGTGAATTGTGTTTCAGCAGGTGTAAACCCACGCATTATGGGTATTGGCCCTGTAGAAGCAATTCCAAAAGTGTTAAGGCAAGCTGGTATGAGTTTAAATGATATTGACCTGTTTGAACTGAACGAAGCTTTTGCATCACAATCATTGGCTGTGATCAGGGAATTGAATCTCAATCCGGATATTGTAAATATCAATGGGGGGGCTATTGCTCTTGGTCATCCGCTGGGATGTACCGGTGCTAAACTCACCATTCAACTTACCAATGATATGAAGCGCCTCAATAAGAAGTACGGAATTGTTACAGCTTGTGTTGGTGGTGGCCAGGGTATTGCCGGTATCATTGAGAATATTACTTAGTAGTTATTCGATTTAATAAAAAAAGAGCGGCCCTGGCCGCTCTTTTTTGCATAAAATATTTCATACAGCGTTTCTGTAAGTTTGGGACTCCTATAATTAAAAGCACATTTAAAATTTCAGTATATTTAAAATCTGAAATTTTCATTATCCGTTTCATCTACTAAACCAACCAAACTATGGATCGCAGAGCTTTTTTAACTGCGGGTAAAAAATCCAAACCTGCTTTATCAGTTCAAAAATCTTCAGCTGCAAGAACTACTTCAGGTGTGGCACCGTACAATGGTCCGTGGACAAAGAATGAAGTTGTGCATTTGCTGAAGCGTACCATGTTTGGCGCAAAACCGATTGATGTAAGTTATTTCATGGGTAAAACCATGAGTGAAGCAGTAGATGAACTGCTGAATTCTACAGCGCCATTACCAGCACCTCCTGTAAAAGATTATGATGAAACCAATGCCGCTGTCCCCGATACGGATGTACTTGCGGGGGCAACATGGATCAATAGTGTAAATAATGATGGTACCATTCAAAGCAGAAGAAGAGCATCATTAAAAAAATGGTGGACAGGTGCCATGATCAACCAGGACAGAAGCATCCGTGAAAAGATAACTCTCTTCTGGCATAATCATTTTGCAATGGAAACCGTTGATGTGGGTAGCGCAAACCTTTTTTATAATCATGTCAATCTTATTCGTACCAAATCATTGGGAAATTTTAAACAGTTGGTGAGAGATGTTACACTTGACTCGGCCATGCTTGTGTATCTCAATGGCCGTTATAACACGGCATCTGCGCCCGATGAAAACTATGCCCGTGAATTGCAGGAGTTATTTACAATTGGTAAAGAAAATAATCCCAACTATACAGAGGCTGATGTACAAGCTGCAGCAAAAGTATTGAGTGGCTGGCAGGTGAATGCAGGAGCAGTTCCTTTCCCATCATATTTTACAGCAGCGAGGCATAATACAACCAACAAACAATTCTCTTCATTTTATAACAATACTGTAATTACCGGAAGAACAGGAAGCACAGCAGGTGATCTGGAATTAACCGATCTGCTCAACATGATTTTCAGTAAGAGCGTTGAAGTATCCCGTTTTATGGCAAAAAAACTATACCGTTTTTTTGTTTATTCTGAAATTGATGCAGCTACACTAACAAATGTAATAGAACCATTGGCGCTGGAGTTGCGTACGAATAACTGGGAAATAAAACCGGCGCTGTCACTTTTATTAAAGAGTGAACATTTCTTCGATTTTCTCAATATGGGTGCTCAGATCAAGGCGCCGTTAGACCACACAATTGCTTTATGCCGTGAATGGAATATTGTATTTCCCAATGCTGTTACAGAATATGCTGATGCTTATGGTATGTGGAATTATGTATTGACTTATGCCGCACTTGCACAGCAGAATATTGGCGATCCCCCCAATGTAGCAGGCTGGCCCGCCTATTATCAAACACCACAGTTTTATGAACTTTGGGTAAACACAGATACATTACCAAGGCGCAACCAGTTCAGTGATGTGATGATTGGAAATGGTTATACAAGAAATGGAAAAAAGATTGTGATTGATGCCGTAGAGTTTACAAAAACATTGCCAAATGCCAGTGATCCCAATGCTTTGATTGTTGATGTGCTGGATATTATTTTCCAGATGTCTTTATTGCAGGCAACAAGAGATCAGCTGAAAAAAGATTTCTTGCTGTCGGGCCAGGACCAGGATTATTACTGGACCAATGCATGGCAGGCTTATCTCGCCAGCCCTACCACTGCCAACTTTAATATTGTAAACCCAAGGTTACGGGGTTTGTATAAATACTTTATGAACCTGGCCGAATATCAACTGGCATGATCCAAATGAAAAATCATAATCCATAAAACGGTTATTACATGAAACGCAGACAATTTCTTCAAAATACAATTCCCGCCGCCATTCTTCCATCATTGGTTGATGGATTTTCTGTAAAAGTGCTGGGCGATAATCCCATTATGTCGGCCTTGTTGAATACGTATGTTGAAACCGACAGAGTACTTGTAATTATTCAACTCAATGGCGGTAATGATGGTTTAAATATGGTGATTCCATTAGATCAATACAATAATTACTTCAACGCAAGAAGCAATATTGCCATTGCGCAAAACAAAGTACTTGCTTTAAACGGAAACAATACTGTTGGTTTGCATCCTTCCATGACCGGTTTGCAAACAATGTATAATGAAGGTAAACTGAGGTTGGTACAGGCGGCTGGTTATCCCAACCCCAACTTCTCTCACTTCCGTGCAACCGATATCTGGATGACAGCTTCGGATAGTAACCAGGAATTAACATCAGGTTGGGCGGGGCGGTATTTAAATGATCAGTATCCCAACTATCCGGTTGGTTATCCTAATACAAATGTACCCGATCCCTTAGGAATTCAAATTGGTTCTACCACTTCATTAACCTTCCAGGGACCAAGTGTAAACATGGGTATCAGTATTACAAGCGCTACCAATTTTTATAATCTTATCAATGGCATACAGGATCCTGCACCCAATACTCCTGCAGGTAATGCATTAAAATATGTTCGGTTGGTTGCTCAGCAAAGTAATCAGTATGCTGCCCGTATTGTTGCAGCAGCAAATACAGTTCCAACACAGGGAACATATCCCGCTAATAATACTTTGGCTGATCAGTTAAAAATTGTGGCAAGATTAGTGAAGGGGGGATTAAAAACAAGAGTTTACATGGTAAGCATTGGTGGTTTTGATACACACTCTTTGCAAACAAATACCGGCGATACTTCTACCGGTGCACATGCAACATTGATGCAGCGTTTAAGTGATGCGGTGAAAGCATTCCAGGATGATTTGCAGGGCCTTGGTGTTGCAGACCGTGTAATGGGGATGACATTTTCAGAATTTGGCCGGCGCATAAAATCAAATGCAAGTATAGGAACGGATCATGGTGCGGCAGCTCCTTTGTTTGTGTTTGGAAGTAAAGTAAACCCCGGCATTACCGGTGTCAACCCAACCATACCTGTCAATGCAACTGTAAATGATAATGTGCCTATGCAGTATGATTTCAGAAGTGTGTATGCAACACTTCTGCAAAATTGGTTTTGTGTTGATAATACAACCTTACAAACAATTATGCTGCAAAATTTTCAACAGCTTGGCTTATGTGCAAACGGAACCTGCACAACTACAGGCATAAATGATCCCAATAATTCAGGTATCAGTTTAATTTCAAATTATCCCAATCCATTTACACAATCAACCACTATCAACTTCACTACAAAGGGTGGCCATACATTGGTACAGATCATGGATGTTTTAGGCAGGGTAATTAAAACACCTGTTGACCGTGAATACGCACCGGGCACATACCGAATAAGCTTCGATTCGTATGGGTTACCCACCGGTGTTTATTACATGCGTTTACAGAACGAAACTATTCAACAGGTGAAGCCCATGCTGAAAGTCAGGTAAAAATATCATTTTTTTTTGGAGCAATATTACCAGTTGTATATATTTGCAACTACGTTTCAAAAAATGAAAATGAAGAAATCTATCTTTATCAGTATTCTATCCCTCTTTTTTTTACAGGTAAAAAGTCAGAACAAGATTGCAACCTTCAAAGGTTTTGTTGTGAACAGTGTAAGTAGTGAAGCTTTACAGGGCGCAAGCATTTACATACACGATCTTCGGAGAGGAATCATTGCAGATGAAAAGGGCCAGTTCTTTATAAAAGATATTCCTGCAGGCACACATCTTGTTGAAGTATCGTACAGCGGATTTACAAGTAGCATTGAATCAATTTTTTTTACTGGAGAAACAGAACGGATATTTCAATTAAAACCCACCATTGCTGAAAATAATGAAGTGGTGGTAACAGGTGTTTCAACAGCCACCGCATTAAGAAAAATGACAACCCCTGTTGTTGTAATGAAAAGACAGGAACTTTTGCAAACAGGTTCAACTAACATTATTGAAGCCTTAACAAAGAAACCGGGTGTAAGTCAAATGGGTACCGGCCCTGCCGTTAGTAAACCGGTAATCCGTGGGTTAGGATATAACAGAGTAGTTGTAATCAATGATGGTTTGCGCCAGGAAGGGCAGCAGTGGGGCGATGAACATGGAATTGAAGTGGATGAATACAGTATTCAAAAAGCAGAAATATTAAAAGGGCCTGCATCCTTGATGTATGGATCGGATGCCATTGCAGGGGTCATCAACTTTATTACCAATACACCCGTTGCAGAGGGAAACATCAAAGCCAACCTGTTCAGTAATTATCAAACCAATAACCGGCAGCGTGGATTTTTTGGAAACATAGCCGGTAATAAAAAGGGTTTTTCCTTCAATGCTTATGGTTCATTAAAGGCAGCGGGTGATTATCAAAATGCAAATGATGGATATGTATTCAATTCAAAGTTCAATGAAAAAAATGCAGGTGGGTTTATTGGGTTGAATAAAAAATGGGGGTACAGTCATTTAGTGTTCAGCAGTTTTAATCAAAAGCTTGGATTGGCAGAAGGAGAAAGAGATAGCAATGGCTATTTTATAAAATACGGCGGTACCAGCCTGGAAGCTGTTGTAACAGATGCAGATTTTAAATCCATTCATCCTTTGGTTCCCTATCAGCACATCACTCATCAGAAGCTGGTTAGTGATAACAGTTTCTTTATACGAGGCGGTAAGCTGAATATGAATATTGGTGTACAACGTAACCAACGCATAGAGTTTGGCAATGCAGAAGATGCGCAGGAAAAAGAACTGTACTTCGATCTTAAGACCATCAACTATACTGCACAATATCATCTCAATCCAATCAAAGACTGGAAACTTTCTTTTGGGCTGAGTGGTATGAACCAGCAAAACATAAACAAAGGCGCAGAAGCCATTATTCCTGATTATTCATTGAACGATGCCGGTGCATTTGTCTTTGCACAAAAGAAATTAAAGAAGCTGAATGTAAGCGGTGGATTACGATTTGATCATCGGAAGGTAAGCGGCGTTGAAATGATTGATGGAACGGATATTAAGTTCGATGCATTTAAAAAGAACTATTCAAACATTTCGGCAAGCGCAGGGTTTACGTATGAATTTCCAAAAGTTGTATTGCTGCGTTTCAATATGGCAAGGGGTTTCAGAGCTCCTAATATGGCAGAGCTAAGCAGCAATGGCGCTCATGAAGGCACCAACCGTTATGAAGTGGGGAATAAAGAGTTGCGTTCTGAAATCAGTTTCCAGGTTGATGCCGGTATTGAAATCAATACCGAACATCTTTCGTTTGGGGCATCTTTCTTTAACAATGCCATCAATCATTATATCTACTTTGAAAAAAGGCCATCCATCGGCGGCGGAGATTCTATTGTTGTTGTGGATGGCAATGATTTTTATCTCTTCCGTTTTGTACAGCAGAATGCAAATCTTTATGGGATGGAATTGTCATTTGATATTCATCCGCATCCATTTGACTGGCTGCACTTTGAAAATTCATTCTCGTTTGTGAGAGGACTGCTTTCCAACCCTGTTGAAGGAAACAGAAATATTCCATTCATTCCTGCTGCAAGGTTGTTAAGTGAGCTGCGGTTTGATCTGTTTCAAAAGCAAAAGCATGCAGTACGTAATACTTATTTCAAACTTGAGATGGATCACAACTTTAAACAAAGCAATGCTTTCACTACATTCAATACAGAAACGGCTACAGCTTCTTATACATTGCTCAATGCAGGCTTGGGAACCGACTTTGTAAGAAAAGGAAAAACATTAGTAAGCATTTACATTGTTGCAGCAAACCTTGCTGATGTTGCTTATCAAAATCATTTGAACCGTTTAAAATATACAAGTGAAAACCCGGCTACAGGAAGAACAGGAATCTTTAACATGGGAAGAAACTTCAGTTTTAAACTGAATATTCCGTTGGAGTTTTCCTGGAAATAAAAGCCTCTGTGTCTTTTGTACCCACTTTGTGTTCTTTGCGTACCCATCTGTTATGAAATACTTTTTTGGAGTTTGTTTCACTAAGAGCACAACGTTTTTTCACCAAGAGCACAAAGAAGTCTCTGTGTAATTTGCGATAAATTGTTTTTCACTTTTTAAACAGCTTTTTTGTTCCAATCTATTTGTAATTTCAAGTATGGAATTATCAATCAACACTCCTGCATTACTATTCCCCGCCATTACATTGCTTATGCTGGCTTATACCAATCGGTTTCTTGCATTGGCAAACCTGGTAAGAAAATTACATGATGAATACAATAAGGAAGAAGATAAAGCTCTTGTACGGCAAATTCATAGCCTGCGTTCCCGTATTGGAATGGTTCGCAATATGCAGGCAATGGGCGTACTGAGTTTTTTACTTTGTACAGTTTGTATTTATCTCATCTTTGAGAATTATCAGCAGGCAGCTCGTATTGTTTTTGCTGCAAGCCTGTTAAGCCTCTTACTTTCACTTATATTTTCACTCATTGAAATATTCAGGAGCACCAGGGCAATTGATATTGAATTGAGTGATATGGAGCTGAAGAATAAAAATATTCTGAAAAGAATCTTAGATGTGGATGATGAAGAAGCCTGAAAGTATTTGATGGTTTATTATACCATCTTTATTTATGAAGTAGTCCAAAGGACTACGAGGAAATATTAGATGGTATTATGCCGACAGGAAAACGGTTGGACTATGTATTCTTTATAAGCGGTATCAATCAAATGTTTGTGGTTCTGCAGTTTCGTAATCATCCGTATATCTTACAAAGAAATAGAGATAAACCGTTCGGCTTAAACGCATAAGCCAGGGTTGCAGTACAACCAATAAAACCGAATTCAGCAATAACCACCATAATACCCTGTTGTCATTGAAAGAAATACCAATCAATACCCACCACGCAATAAATGTGGTAACTGAAAAAGCTACTGCCAATGCATAACTTACATAGCCTGTTCCAAACCAGAAACCGGGTTCCATATCAAACTTCTGCCTGCATACTTCACACTCGCTGTGCATAGAAAAAGTATGTTTGAAATTGTAAGCGCTGTAATCTTTAAATAATTTTCCCCTTCTGCAACGTGGACAATTCATTGATAAAATGCTCCAGAAAAAATTGGGGTGAGGCTTAGAAGAACTCATGCGGGAAAAAATTTCAGCAAATGTATGCGTAAAAATTTTTTACCTAAGTGATTTCTATCACCGAAATGCATGTGAACTTTTAAACTTTTTAAACTATTTACCCGGCTACAGCCATAATCTTTTTGCGTTCCCCAATCTGTTGGCGCCACATGGCATAATACAACCCTTTTTCTTCCAGTAAAGCCTGGTGCGATCCTGTTTCAACCACATCTCCACCTTCCAGTACATAAATACGGTCGGCATGCATGATGGTTGAAAGACGGTGTGCAATTAAAATAGTGATTTGATTTCGTTCTGATGAAATATCACGGATGGTGGAAGTAATCTCTTCTTCGGTAATGGAATCCAGCGATGATGTTGCTTCATCAAAGATGAGTAATCTTGGTTTGCGCAGTAAGGCACGGGCAATGGAGATACGTTGTTTTTCACCACCGCTTAATTTCAGCCCGCCTTCACCAATCATTGTTTCCAAACCATTTTCGGCTCTTGATAATAAACGCTGGCAACTGGCTTTATTCAGCACATCGTTCAGCAAATCATCATCAGCATTTGGGTTCACGAACAATAAATTTTCTTTAATGCTGCCGCTGAACAGTTGAGTATCCTGCGTTACAAAACCAATCTGGTTGCGGAGGTCTTCAAAGTTGATGGAGTTTTCATCCATGCCATTGTACAAAATACTTCCCTGCTGCGGACGATACAACCCAACCAGCAATTTCATTAAGGTTGTTTTGCCTGAACCTGATGGACCAACAAAAGCAACTGTTTCTCCCACCTTTACATGAAAACTGATATTGGTAATTGCATTTTGACCGGCAGTTTGATGTTTAAATGAAACATCTTTGAACTGCAATGTTTCAATAGAACCTAAATGCAAAGGATTACCTGGTGTTGCCTCCGGTTTCTTTTCCATCAGTTTATGAAAGTTGGTGATGGATGCTTCTGCTTCACGATAGGAGAGAAGAATGTTTCCTATTTCCTGCAATGGTCCAAACACAAAGAAAGAAAAGATTTGCATGGTTACTAATTGCCCGGCATCCATTTTGCCTTCATAAATTACCCACATCAGCATAAATAAAATTACCTGCCTTAATGTATTTACAAAAGTTCCCTGTACAAAACTGATGCTACGGATGCGTTTTACCTTCGTTAGTTCAAGGCCTAATATCTTAAAGGTATTTTTATTCAGGCGTGTTACTTCCTGTTCGGTTAAACCTAAACTTTTTACCAATTCAATATTGCGGAGCGATTCAGTTGTTGCACCAGCCAGTTGCGTGGTTTGTGCTACAATTGTTTTTTGTACGGTTTTCACTTTTTTACTCAATGCATTGGAGATAATGATGAGTAAAATAATTCCACCAAAATAGATAAATGGCAAAGTCCAGTGAATGGAAGAAGCATAGATGGCAACAATGATGATACCAACAATAACGGGGAAAAGAATATTGATAAATGCTGAAACAAATTTTTCAGTGTCTGTTCTTACTTTGGTTAAGATGGAAAGTGTTTCGCCACTTCGCTGATCTTCAAAATCCTGGTAAGGAAGCTTCATGGCATGTTTTAAACCATCTGTAAAAACCTTTGCGCCGAATTTCTGTGTAGTAAGACTTTGAAAATAATCCTGGAACGCTTTTGCAATACGGCTTATCATGGCAACGGAGATGGAACAAACTACAATATACAATACTCCCGGTTTTGACCAACTGAATGAATAGAAAAAATCCTCCTTGGTAAGAGTTGGATTATTGTTTGTCCCCAAATGCCTGTTGGCAAGGTTGATTAACTTACCAAACAAAATAGGATCAATGAGCGAAAAGCCGATATTAATGGCCGCCAGTGCCATTGTTAAAGCAATTAAATTTTTATAGGGCGATAAATATTTGATGAGCAGTTTCATAATAATATAAAAGGTTAAGATGGCTCAAAGTTTGAACCATTTTTTAAAAATAAGACAAGTTTACAGAAATGCGGTTATTGATGAATTATATAACGACTGGGTTTCAGCTTAATTGACATTTTTCCATGCCATTAATGGAGTGGCAGATACTGTAACCGCCAGTTGATTCAGGAGTTTTCAATCGGCATTGTTTTCAAAAGAGACATCTGCTTCTGGTTCATATCAAAAAAAGTCGGTTCTTTGAACGATATTATCTTATATGAAGATTACAGGATTAACGATTGTAAGAAATGCTGTTTTGAATGATTTTCCAGTTGTGGAAGCAATCAACTCTGTTTTGCCTGTTGTAGATGAAATGATTGTGAGTATTGACAAAGGGGATGATGATACGGAAGGTTTGATCCGTTCTATTCAATCTCCAAAAATAAAAATTATTTATTCCACCTGGGATATGAGTTTGCGGAAGGGAGGGGAAGTATATGCCATTGAAACAAATAAGGCTATGCAGCATGTTTCGGCCGATACAGACTGGATTTTTTACATACAGGCCGATGAAGTGATTCATGAAAAATACCATCCTGCCATCAGGGAAGCTGCAGAAAAATATTGTGAGCAAAAAAAAGTGGATGGATTGCTGTTTAAATATTTGCATTTTTATGGCACTTATGAATATGTGGGCGATAGCCGCAAATGGTACAGGCATGAAGTGAGGCTCATTAAAAATAATGCCGACATCCTTTCGTTTAAAGATGCACAGGGTTTTCGCAGGGGCAGGAAAAAAATAAGGGTAGTACCAGTTGATGCAGAAGTGTATCATTATGGATGGGTGAAAAGCCCGGAACAGATGAAGCGGAAGTTGAAAAACATACTACGGTTTTATCATGCGGACGACGGTGCTATAAAGGAATACCTCAGCGGCCCCGATTTTTTTGATTACAATGAGTTTGATTCCTTACAGAAGTTTACCGGTTCGCATCCTTCCGTTATGCAGAAAAGGATTGCAGAAAAATACTGGCAGGTAGAGCTGGATATTAGCCGCAAACGATTTTCCTTTAAGGATAAACTTTTACTTTTGATTGAACAATATACAGGTAAACGGCTTTTTGAATTTAAAAATTACAAGCTCATTAAATAATAATTCAATTGCCGTATATCAATAACAAAGAACTGAATATGGAATGCTCCCTGGTTATTTCAACCTATAACTGGCCCCAGGCGCTGGATTTGGTTTTAAAAAGTGTGTTGAGGCAAAGCGTATTGCCGGGAGAAGTGATCATTGCTGATGATGGATCAAAGGAAGATACAAGAAGTTTGATTCAATCTTATCAATCAACATTTCCTGTACCACTCATACATTTATGGCATGCAGATGAGGGATTCAGAAAAACCATTATCCTGAATAAATCATTCAAACAAGCTAAAGCAGAATATATTATTCAGATAGATGGAGATATTATTCTGCATCCGCATTTTATTAAAGATCATCTTGCCAATAAAGAAAGAGGATATTTTATTAAAGGCAGCCGTGGCAGGCTTACAAAAGAACTTACAGAAAAAATCCTGTTATCGAAACGGATTGACTTTACATTGCTTGAACCGGGCGTAAAATCAAGTATCAATGCTACGAGGTTTCCCATGGCATCAAGATTTCTTTACGGGAAAGACAAAAATTCACGCAATGTAAAGGGCTGTAATTTCGCTGTATGGAAAGATGATTTCATTGCAGTGAACGGTTATAATAATGATGTGTCGGGTTGGGGACATGAAGATATTGAGCTTGCAGCCAGGTTGATCAATCACAATATAAAACACCGGCAGTTGAAAATGGTGGCAGTATGTTTTCATATTCATCACGAATTAGTGTCGAGAAAAAAGGAAGCCAATAATCTTCAATCCTACTATGATGTGGTGAAAAGCGGAACGATGCGTTGTGCAAATGGGTACGACCAGGTATAATATTCAATAATATAACAGCCATTGAAATTGGAGGAGAAGAATAAAAAAGTCTGGAAAAAGGAAACGATGCACAAGCCGGTTGTGAGTGTAGTGGTTGTAACCTACAATGCTGCTGCATATCTTGAGCAATGTATTCAGTCCATTCTTCAGCAATCATTTAAAGACATTGAACTTCTTATTTTCGATGGCAACAGTAAAGATGAAACGGTTGTAGTAATTCAAAAATACCAGGAACATATCCGTTATTGGCAATCGGAACCCGACAAAGGAATTTACGATGCAATGAATAAATCCTTATCGCATATCAACGGGAAATGGGTTTATTTTTTGGGTGCTGATGATGTGTTACTTCCTGGTTTCAGTAAAGTAGCAGCAGAGTTGAAAGATGTGCATACACTTTATTATGGCTATTGCTTACGGGCCGGAAAGCAAACAAATAAACGCTTATCGGCTTACGAAGTTGCAAAAATAAATGTGTGCCACCAGGCTGTTTTTTATCCGGTTGCTGTGTTTGATAAACATCAGTATAATACAGCATTTGCAGTGTATGCCGATCATGCGTTGAATATTCAATGCTGGGGAAACAGGAAAATGAAGAAACTATATTTTCCTTATGCCATTGCAAAATTCAACGATACGGGTTTTTCAAGTTTTGCAAAAGATGTTATGTTTGAAAAGGAAAAACCTGCATGGATTAAACAATACATGTCACGTTATATTTACATCCGCTATCTTATCAGAAAATGGAAAGCGGTTAAAAAAGGTGAATCAGATTTTCGCTGATATACCTTTAACACATTAAATGATTCCTTTGTGCTTAAAGTCCTGTACGACCATCAGATGTTTTCTCTGCAGCAATATGGAGGTATTTCAAGATACTTTGCTAACCTTTATTACTCGTTCAGGAATGCTGATGAAATTGATCCGGCTATCAGTATTTTATTTACAAAGAATCATTACATCAATAACATCAGTAAACCGCTGCCATCCTGGGCCGGGGAAGTGCTGGCAAAAAAAAAGAAGCGTCTTTATAAATGGAATAAGGTTTACTCACAACGGCAAATCAGGAAAAACGATTTTGATCTTTTGCATCCAACCTATTACGATCCTTATTTCCTGAAACATCTCAAAAAACCATTCATCATTACGGTGCATGATATGATCTATGAATTGTTTCCGCAATATTTTGAAGCAACAGATAAGTTTGTGGTACACAAAAGGGATGTTATAGAAAAAGCTGATCACATCATTGCCATTTCAGAATCAACCAAACGGGATCTGCAGCAGATTTATGGGATTGCTGATGATAAAGTTACTGTTGTGCAGCATGGTTTTTATCCTGAAAGCCAAACAGCAGTTCCATTACATTTCACAGTTCAGGAGTATATTTTATATGTAGGCGACAGATCTGCGTATAAAAACTTTGAAACTTTTTTGCAAGCTGTTGCGCCTCTCTTTAAAAAAAACCGGTTACTGCATCTTGTATGCACAGGTGGTGAAATTTTCAAAACTCAGGAGTTGGAATTATTTCAGCAAAAAGGAATACAGCAGCGGGTTGTTCAAATTAGCGCCGGCAATGCTGAGTTAAATTATTTATACCGTCATGCACGGGTTTTTGTTTTTCCATCTTTGTACGAAGGATTTGGTTTCCCTTTGCTGGAGGCATTCTCTAATCAATGCCCTGTTGCAGCCAGTAATACAAGCAGTTTTAAGGAAGTAGGGGGAAAAGCTGTTGCCTATTTTAATCCGCATGATCAAAACGATATACTGAAAGCCATCACGACCATTATTGAAAATGAAACAGTGGCAACAAAGCTGAAAGAAGAAGGAAACCTCCAGTTGAAAAAATTTACAATGGAAGCCTGTGTTGCTAAAACAGCAGATGTTTACCGGCAACTGATCAGCCGGTAATAAGATATTTACCTTGCTCTCTTTTGTAATTGTACTTTATTGCTTTTGATGTAAAGCTGCTTTAATTGTATCCCAATCCTTTTCCAGCAAACTTTCAGGATAAGCATAGAGTTGTTTTTCTAATTTTCTGCTCATCTTTTTCAGCTTTCGCAAAAGGAAGGGTTCTCTCAGTGCATTAACGGGATTGCTGGTAAATTTCTTTTTTGTGAGCAGGTGTATGGAAATTCCATCGGTATAAAAATTACAATCCATTTTCTTTGCCAGGTACTGCAATGCTTTTTCTGTATAAAAGGAAATATGCTGTCCTGTTTCAAAAGCGAAGTACCACCACAACGGCATGTCTTCTGTAAATTGCTTAGGTTGTAATTCTGTTGTGAATAAGATCGAATCAGAATACTTGAACAACGCTTTAATTTCTTCAACAGGATTTGCCATGTGTTCAAATACTTCCATTGCAGTTACCAGTTCAAATTTTTCGTTTTGAGCAGTTGCGGTATAATCAAAATGTTCGGCAAATAAATTCTGGCAATACATGTCTGTGTGAGAAAAATTGAAACCTTTGTCACGCATCAACCGGGTGAATAAACCATAACCGCCGGCAAAATCGAGAAAGCGTCCCTGTTTGGTAAAATGTTTTGAAATTAATTTTCCGAACGCATCACTTAACTGAAGATTGCGCTGCACCAGCCCAATATCTAATTTTGTAATGGCCGATGAATAAGCTTCCCCAAGCCAGTATGGTTCTTCTGTTTGTATAAAACCGGTTTCAACACATTGGTAAAAACTTACTTTGTATTTGAGTAAGACGGTTTCTTCGAATAGCTTTTGTGTTGGGCCATTTGTTATTTTGCTCAGCATATATAAATGTAAGTAGAAGTTTGCATCATGATGTATCTGTTACTTCATGGAAATTAACCCGCCCA
>CAMTVU010000057.1:0-29007 GCA_947085245.1 uncultured Chitinophagaceae bacterium
TACTCTTGCTCATCAAAGGAAACAATTGACAAGGTGTTGGGTATTTGCACCCCTTCTTCTTTTAATGCTTTTAATACACCCAACGTAATTTGGTTTCCCATAGAAATGATGGCAGTAATTTTAGTCTTTGAAAGATTTTTTATTAATTTTTTGGCACCGGTGTAACCATTGTTAAAACCAAAATCTGCACCCATCACCCATGCAGGGTCAAACGGGATCTTATTCTTTTTTAATGCTTGCTTGTAACCATTTACACGTTGGTTGTTTGCTGATGTGCCCACAATACCCTGGAAGCAGGCAATTCTTTTATGCCCGTTATCTATTAAATATTGTGTAGCCTCTAATGATCCCTCATAATCGTTAGAAGAAATGTAGGGCAAATCTACTCCTTCAAAAAAACGGTCAATTAAAACTATTGGAGTGCCGCTTTTTGATGCCTTTACCAAATGTTCCGATTCTAATCCAATCGGTGCAATAATTATTCCATCCACCATCCAGCTTTGAAGTAAGGCAATTGATTTCTTTTCTATTTTAAGGTCATCATTACTGTTACACAAAAAGATATTGTAATGATGCTTTCGGGCTTCTTTTTCTATACCTAATGCAAGTTGTGCAAACCATGTGTTGGTGATATCGGGTACGATGAGCCCAATGGTAGATGATTTTTTTAAACGAAGCCCCTTGGCAATATTGTTGGGCCTGTAGTTTAGTTTATCAGCGGTAGTGGTAACTAAGTCTATGGTTTTTTTACTGATCCTGTATTGCTCGCCCAGGCCATTTAAAACCCTTGATATTGTAGTTACAGATATACCAAGACTTTTGCCTATTGATTTGATTGTAACATTTTTTTCTTTCATTATTTTAATTCAAGCATGCTTTACAAATGTACAAGGCTTACTAAAATGCAGCCCACTAAATTAACGGTATTTTTTGTGTTATAAATCACAGGTAATTAATAGTTTACTTCTGTAGAAAATTCTAAAATCACGAAAGGACTATTGTATAATATGACAGAATATTTAGCAGAAGGAGCAAGTTTTTTAACAAATTGGTAAAAAATTATTTTTTTGTGTCAAGCAATCTATTTAATTTGGACAAACGGTTGTCCTATTTGAACAAACGATTGTTCATATAGGATAGGTTTAAATCTCATTACAAAACTAAAAACTTGCGTATGAAAAAAATTCTTCAGGGAATTTTCTTTTCCTTCTTATTACTCCTCTCCACAGTCTCCTGGGCTCAAAACGTAACAATCTCAGGTAAGGTTATGGGAGAAAATGGAGTTGGTGTTTCTAATGCATCAGTAATAGTTAAGGGTACCAAAATTGGTACCCTTACTAATGAAAAGGGGGAATTCAGAATCTCTATCCCTTCTACAGCAAAAACACTCGTTATCAGTTCCGTAGGGTTCGCCTCAGTGGAAGAACCAATTAACGGAAGAGCAACAATTGATGTTCAACTTTTATCCAGTGCACAGGAATTGAAAGATGTTGTTGTTACAGCTTTTGGAATTAAACGACAGGAAAAAGCCCTTGGATATGCTACACAAAAAGTATCCGGAGAGGTTCTTCAAAAAGTTTCAGGTGTTGATGTTGCTACATCTCT
Source organism: uncultured Chitinophagaceae bacterium (assembly GCA_947085245.1). Taxonomy (GTDB): domain Bacteria; phylum Bacteroidota; class Bacteroidia; order Chitinophagales; family Chitinophagaceae; genus Lacibacter. The sequence goes on from CAMTVU010000057.1 coordinate 1,606, forward strand.
TACCGGTAAAGTGGCAGGTATGTTAGTAAGAAACTCTCCTGATTTTGGTATTGTACCCAACCTTACCATCCGTGGCGAAACTCCTATTCTTGTAATTAATGGGGTGCCTTATGTAAATAAAACATTGAGCGATATATCTTCAGAAGATATCGAATCAATCAGTGTATTGAAAGGACAAACAGCAACTGCTCTTTATGGTGTTCGAGGCAGGGGCGGTGCTATTATGGTTACCACCAAAAATGGCGGTACCGGTAAAGCAGGTGTTACTGTTGACTTTACAACCAATACCATGTTTACCGCAGGCTTTTTAGCTATTCCTGAGAAGCAAGCGGTGTATGGCCGCGGTGGCAATAATACTTATGATAAAAACTCTACCGCTTCATGGGGTACAAAGATGGACGGATCAATTCAAAATCAATGGGATCCTAAATTGATGGCCTACAGAGATTATGCGTATTTACCAGTGGGTGCAAACAACTTTGCCAATTTCCTGGAGCAGGGATACATAACCAATAACAATTTTAATGTTGGGTATAATAAAGAAAATGTATCGCTCAGAAGCTCGCTTAACTGGACACAGAATAAAGGACGTTATCCTAATTCTACATTGAATAAATATACCTACACTTTTGGTGGGGATTTTACTGCAGGCAAATTCAAATTAAGCTCCAATCTTTCGTATGCCAAGAAAGCATCTCCAAACATGGGCTCTAACGGCTATACTTCTTACGACCCAATGTATTCTTTACTGATTTGGTCGGCTGCCGATTATGATATCAGGGACTATAAAAATAATTATTGGCAAAAGCCAGGCGAAGTGCAAAACTTTACCTATGTGTCGGGCATGAACAATCCATATTTTGACAAATACGAAAAAATAAATAAAGTTGCCCGTGACATTTTTAATGCCGATATGGCAATGAGCTACCAGGTAACACCCTGGCTGCAAGCTACACTTCGCTCCGGTATTGATTTTTATAAAGAAACAGGCGAACTAAAAGTTTCCTGGGGTTCTGAAACATATACAGGTAATACACCTGTACCCGGTAACCTTTATACCTGGAATGGCTTTAGGACCGGAGGTTATGTTATAGGGCAAAATTCAGGCTTTAGTAGCAATACTGATTTATTGCTAACAGGAGACAGGTCTTATAAAAAATTCAAGGTAGAATACCTTGCCGGTGGAACAATATTAAACAATAGAGATGATAATTTGTATGCCAACACCAATGGTGGTCTCTCTGTTCCGGGTTTTTTCTCTATTAAAGCATCGGTATCTCCCGCTACTGTATCACAAACTACTGCTGCCCGGCAGATCAATTCTGTATATGGCAGGGTAGCATTCTCCTGGAATAAAATGGCATATTTAGAAGCCACCGGCCGTAACGACTGGGCTTCAACATTACCGGAAGCAACCCGTTCTTATTTTTACCCATCTGTATCAGGAAGTTTTATCGTTTCAGAACTTTTACCGGGCAGCACAAAAACCTGGCTCGATTTATTAAAGCTTAGGGGTTCCTGGGCATCAGCAAAATCGATTCCCGGCATTTATCAAATTAACAGCAGTTTTTCTCTTAATACTGCAACCTGGGGCACACTTAATGGTGCAGGTGCTGCTTCTAATCTTCCTGCTTCAAACCAAAATCCAGAAAGTCTTAATACTTTTGAAACAGGGTTACAGGCAATGTTTTTAAGGGGTCGTTTAATGGTTGATGTTTCCCGTTACTATACCAGAAATTTCAATCGTTTAACAAACGCTCCATTATCAGCAGCTACCGGTTTTACGAATACATTTATTAATTATAATGAAGAATTAACACGCAGAGGTTGGGAAGTAGTGTTGAATGGTTCAGCTATTAAAAAGAAAGATTTGCAATTGGATTTTGGAGTAAACTGGACAACGTTTAAACGCTATTATACCAAGATTGATCCTACCTATTCACCTAAAAAACCATGGGTAGCTAAAGGTGCACGTTATGATGTATTGGCAAGCAGGGCGTTTTTACGTGACCCATCCGGTAATCTTATATTTAATAATGGAAGGCTTGTCTATAGTCAATATGATTCAAAATTTGGCTATACCGATCCTGATTGGTTATGGGGTGTAAATTCAACATTGAGATATAAAAATTTCAGTTTGTTTGTATCATTTGATGGTGTAAGCGGCGGTGTTATGAACACCAGAACAGAAAGTTATATGTGGCAATCGGGTGTGCATCCAAATTCTCTTACTCCCGAAAGAGCATTGGATGTGGCAACACCGGGGTCAAAAAACTTTTTGGGTAATGGTGTAAAAGTAGTATCCGGTACAGCTACTTATGATGCCTTGGGTAATATTACAAGCGATACCCGTGTGTTTGCAAAAAATGATGTATATACTACCTACAAACAATATGCAATTGATTTGCACAACAGTAGTGCATGGGGTGGTAATGGAAGCAGTGCCGATACTTATTCCAAGACGTTCTTTAAAATGCGTGAAATTTCTTTAACATACAATATCCCGTCTAAATATTTAAACAAGATAGGTAAAGCTGCTTCTGTAAGTTTTATAGGGCAAAATGTATTTTTAAAGGCAAAAGATTTCAAATATTCCGATCCTGATGGTGGTGCCGAAGATTTTGCTGATCCATCAACAAGATATCTTGGAGTTAATGTTAAAATCACTTTTTAATAAAACAAGTCATGAAAAATATAAAATATTTAATTGTTGCAGTATTTGCTCTGTCCATAGCAAGTTCCTGCAAAAAATTTACAGAGCTGAATACAGACCCCAATGTACCAACAAAGGTTTCACCTGATTTGCTGGCTACACAGGTATTAAAAGATGCATACAGGTTTTGGAATCCTAATGCAACTGATTTTGGTACGGGAAATCTGTGGGCTAAGCATACGGCAATTTTGGAAACAAACCCCAACCCTTACCAGTATTATTATTCCTATTGGCCTTTTGGCGGGTTTGGGTCATACAAAAAGCTAACTGATTTAAAACGAATGGTTGAATTTGCTGCTGGTACGCAAGCCGAATCTTCATACAGAGGGTTGGCCTTATTTATGAAGGCTTCTTACGGGTTTTCAATGACATTGGATATGGGTGATGTTCCCTATTCAGAAGCCGGTAAAGCTGAAGAAGGAATTATGCAACCTAAGTATGATAAGCAGGCAGATGTATTTGCGGGGATCCTTACCGACTTAAAAAATGCTGAAGCAGCTTTTGCTACCGGTAAAACTTTTGGTGGCGATATCATGTACAATGGCGACCCTGCTAAATGGCGAAAATTATGTAATGCCATGCAGTTAAGAGTTTTGCAAACCCTGAGTAAAAAAATTACAGCTGCACAAAAAACCCGCTTTGCAGATATTGTTGCGGCAGGTAATTTAATGACAGATAATGCAGATAATTTTCAGTTAAAATATCTGGATAATGATAATGCAAAACATCCATTTTTTACCGGAGAAGGCCGGAGAATTTATATTGCACCTTCAAAATTAGTGGTGGATGCATTAAAAAACTGGAATGACAGGAGACTGTTTTATTTTGCAGAGCCTGCACAATTCCTGATTACCGGTGGTGCTTTGGAATCTGATTTTACTGCTTATGAAGGTGCCCCTACAGAATTATCTGCCGATCAGTTAGCACTCAATCGTGGTCTTGGAAAATATTCATTGATGAACAAACGCTATGTACTTGTTAGAGCTGGTGACCCCATGCTTCAATTTACTTATTCAGAACAGTGTTTCATTATTGCTGAAGCAATTGAAGAAGGCTGGTTAGCAGGCAATGCACAGACTTACTACGAAAACGGAGTAAAAGCCATTCTTAAATACTATATGGCGCTGCCTTCTGCAACACCGGCAAATCTTCATGGAATGGCAATTACCCAAACTTATATTGATAATTATTTTACCGGAGAAGCTGCCTACAAAACAGCCGGCACTAAAGCAGATCGTTTGAAGCAAATAATTACACAAAGATGGCTTTTAGATTTCTTCCAGGGTAATTCACTGTTTAGCTATAGAACATTTCTCCGTACAGGCTATCCCGTTTTTCCTCTGGATCCATCTACAAGCTTGAATCCTGATGATAAAACAATATTCCCCAAACGCTGGAAATACCCAACTGATGAACAGGTATCTAACCCTGTAAATTATACAAAGGCAATCGCTGATCAGTTTGGCGGGTATGATGGAATTAACAAAGTCCCGTGGTGGTTACAATAACAGGTAAAATCACAATTGCATCATCTGCAATTTTTAGAAATGCAGTTATGAAAAGCTAAATAATAAAATGGAGGAGTCATTACTCCTCCATTTTTCATATTTTCCCACCTGTAATTTATTGATCTATGCATTTTGGTTATCTGGCAATTACAGTAAGCTGCATTTCATACAATGTTTCAGAAAATACTGCTCATAGTAAATCACCGCTTTCAAATGGCAGGAAACTGATATGGAGCGATGAATTTAACTACAATGGATTACCCGACAGCAATAAATGGAACTATAATGTTGGAGGTAATGGATGGGGAAATAATGAATTGCAGTATTATACCGAAGCGGATACATTGAATGCAAAAGTTGAAAATGGGGTTTTGAAAATAATTGCAAGGAAACAAAAGAAAGAAAACGGTGAGTATGCTTCTGCAAGATTGCTGACAAAAAATAAATTTGATTTTAAATATGGCAGGATAGAAGTGCTTGCAAAAGTGCCTGCTGCAATGGGTACACGGCCTGCAGTGTGGATGTTGGGAAACAATATTGACAAAGTAGATTGGCCTGCCTGTGGCGAAATTGATATAATGGAACACAGGGGGATGGAATTAAATAAAATTTTTGGAACATTACAGTATCCCGGCCATTCCGGCAACAATGCCTATGGAAAAACACTTACTGTCTCTACTGCTACTACCGCATTTCATCAATATGCTGTAGAGTGGGATGCAGGTGCTATAAGGTTTTATGCTGATAACGAATTGTATCATTCTGTAGAAAATAACAGCAGTGTGCCTTTTAATCATAATTTTTTCATTCTCCTGAACATTGCAGTTGGAGGAAATTTTGGAGGTAAAGCAGATCCATTATTTTCCATTGATGCAATGGAAATAGATTATGTAAGAGTTTTTCAAAATAAATAATCAAGGAATATGTATAAGAAATTCTGTTTATTGCTTGTTGGTATTGTTAGTATTTATTTTCCCCTTCATGCAAAAATTGTTATGCCAAAAATTTTTGCTGATAACATGGTATTACAGCGTAATGTTTTAATTCCTGTTTGGGGCTGGGCCGATGCCAATGAAAAAGTAGAAGTAAAATTTAATAACCAGGTTAAGACTGCAAAGGCAGATAAAAATGGGAAGTGGATAATAAGACTAAATGCTGAAAATGCAGGAGGGCCTTATGAATTAACCATAAAAGGGGGAAATACAATTCTCATAAAAAATGTTTTAGTTGGGGAAGTGTGGCTTTGCAGCGGTCAATCCAATATGGAATGGACGGTTGGCCAGTCAAACAATGCAAAGCAGGAAATTGCCGGTGCAAATAATCCTTTCATCAGGCATATAAAAATTACTAAAGAAATCAGCTCTTTACCAAACAAAGATTTTGCAGCAGGCAGTTGGGAGGTTTGTGATAGTTCAACAGTTGGTTCTTTTACAGGTGTGGGTTATTTTTTTGCAAAACGAATTTATGACAGTCTTAAAATACCGGTAGGCTTGATAAATTCTTCATGGGGGGGAACAAATGTAGAAACATGGATAAGCCGTGAAGCTTATGAAAGCAGTGATGAATTCAAAGAAATGATTGCAGGCATGCCAAGAATGAATTTAGATTCTCTTTCTAAATTAAAAGTAAAAGGCAGTGAATTAAGAATTGAAACGTTGCAGGGTACAAAATTGAAAGACATCAACACAAGTTTATTTAAAGAAATTTCTTTTGACGATTCAAAATGGCCCACGTTAAACGAACCGCAATTATGGGAGCAGCAAAGTTTGGGAGAAATAGATGGTGTAGTTTGGTTACGAAAAACAATTGTATTGTCATCTGCTGATTTTAATAAAGAAGCAACATTAGAGTTAGCAAAAATTGATGATAATGATATAACGTATGTAAACGGAATTAAAATTGGAAGCACCAGCCAATGGGATGCAAAAAGAAAATACATTATTCCTGCCGGGATATTAAAAGAAGGGAAAAATGTAATTACAATACGAGTGGTTGATAATGGCGGCGGCGGTGGAATTTATGGTGATGCCGCAGATTTAAAATTAAGCTTGGGGAATTCTGTCATTTCATTAAGCGGTGATTGGAAATTCCAGGTAGAATCAATCAAAAAAACGACCAACGAAAATTCGCTCCCTTCACTTTGTTACAATGCAATGATAAATCCTTTAATCCCTTTTGCTTTTCAAGGAGTATTATGGTACCAGGGAGAATCAAATGCAGGCAGGTCTTATCAATACAGAAAGGCATTTCCATTATTAATAAACGACTGGCGGCAAAAATGGAATAACCCCGTCATGCCATTCTATTTTGTACAACTTGCAACATTTTTTGCAGGAGGCAATAGTAACGAAGGTTGCGGCTGGGCAGAACTCAGAGAAGCACAAACAATGACTTTGTCTTTGCCAAATACTGGCATGGCTGTTACTACAGACTTAGTTACGAATCCAAAAGATATTCATCCAACCAATAAGCAGGATGTTGGGAAAAGATTGGCTGCAATAGCATTGAATAATTTGTACGATAAAAAAATGATTTACAGCGGCCCCTCTTTTAAATCAATGGAAGTAAAAGGCAACCAGGTCACTCTCTCATTTGATAATATTGGAACCGGATTATTTACTCCCGATAAATATGGCTATTTAAAAGGATTTGAAATTGCAGGCGCAGACAGTGTGTTTCATTTTGCAAAAGCTATCATCAAAGGAAATACAGTAATACTTTTTAATGAAAATGTTGATAATCCAATCGCAGTTCATTTTGGATGGATGGGGGATGCAGGTGAATGTAACTTATTTAATAAAGAAGGGTTTCCCGCTGTGCCTTTCAGAACAGATGAATGGAAAACAGTTACTAAAGATGAAAAATATAAAATTGAAAAATTAAAATAAAAGGCATGAAAAATATATTTTTTATTGTACTGCTATTCTTTTCTGTAGGTCTGAATGCACAGAAGTTTGAAGGGCTGGCCAAAACACCTCCCATGGGTTTTAACACCTGGAATAAATTCGCCTGTGATGTAAATGAAAAATTAATTCGGGAAATTACCGATGCAATGGTTTCAAGCGGTATGAAAGATGCCGGTTATGAGTACGTTGTAATTGATGATTGCTGGCAGGTTTCCCGTGATGAAAATGGAAATATTGTGCCCGACCCAATACGCTTTCCTTCCGGTATGAAAGCCCTGGCCGATTATATTCATTCAAAGGGTTTGAAATTTGGTTTGTATTCCTGTGCAGGCAGTAAGACCTGCGAAGGCAGGCCCGGTGGCCGTGGGCACGAATACCAGGATGCCAGAACTTATGCCTCATGGGGAATTGATTTTCTGAAATATGATTTTTGTAACACCGATGCCCAAAAAGCAGAAGGTGCTTACAAAACAATGAGGGATGCGTTGTTTGCAGCGAAACGTCCTATTGTTTTCAGTATATGCGAATGGGGAAGTACTGAACCATGGACATGGGCTAAAAATGTAGGACATCTTTGGAGAACTACTGGTGACATCATGAACTGCTACGACTGCAAAGTAAATTGGGGAGGTTATGGCTTTACATTAATTCTTGATAAAAATGCTGAGCTCGGAAGATACGCCGGCCCCGGTGGTTGGAACGACCCTGATATATTACAAGCAGGAAACGGTGTGTTAACAGATATTGAATCCCGTTCGCATTTTACATTATGGAGCATGATGGCAGCGCCACTTTTTACCGGCAACGATATCCGCTCAATGACTCCTGCAATAAAAGAAATACTCACCAACAAAGAAATAATTGCTCTAAATCAGGATACACTTGGTAAGCAAGGTTACCGATGGTGGACACTGGATGGAAATATTGAACTATGGCTTAAACCACTTTCTAATAATGAAATAGCCTTGTGCTTTTTTAACAGGAGCGATGCAGTTAAAACCATTGATTTTGACTGGAACAGATATTTCAGTAATCTCAACGGTAAAACTTATGGTGTTACAGACAAGACGAACATCCGTGATTTATGGCTCAAAAAAAATATAGGGACAACAAAAAATAATTTGAAAGCTGCCATTCAACCGCATGATGTATTAACTGTAAGGTTGAGTAAATAGTTGATAATAGTTTTTTCTTTAAACAATTGTTTACAATAAGAACAAAATAAAATATGAAATTTATCAATAACTTTTTTTGTATTTCAATGCTGGCCGTGTTAACAACTGCTTCAGTACAGGCCCAATCCATTTCTTTACCTAAAGAAAGCAAATTCAGTTTTGGCGATAATCCTGAATGGGCTAATCCAACTTTTAACGACAACGATTGGGCAACCCAGCAATTAGGAAAAAGTTTTAGAAAAGATTCTTCTTACTGTTGGTATCGGATTAAAATTATAATCCCATCAAGTTTGAAGACAACTAATGGAAAAGGATTAAAGGCGAACCTTGGAAAAATTGATGATGCCGACCAAACTTTTTTCAATGGAAAATTAATTGGGGCAATGGGCACTATGCCGCCCAATTATACTACGCAATGGGACAAGTCACGAACCTATAATATTCCTGAAAATGAAGTTCAGTGGGATAAAGAAAATGTAATTGCTGTAAGAATTTACAATTTAGTTGGGGGAATGGGAATGTGGACAGCCGACCCATATTATACAATTGAACCTATGGGTTGGGTTGATGAGGTTACGGTTAAGCAGGGTTACAGGGATGATGCCGGCAATGGTTTTATTTCAGCGTTCACTTTGTCTAATAAAACGGATAACCCGTTTAACGGAACTATTAAATACTGGATAAGCAATAAAGACAAAACTAAAATTTTGTTTACCGAAACAAAGCCTGTTCAATTGCAGGGGAAAAAAGGAGATGAAACGATTGTTGCCTTTTCCAATTTCAAATCGGACAACGAAAATGTATTTCAGGTTGGTTATCAAATTAATGATAATAGCAGTAATCTTTTTTTTAAAAAGGAACAATTATATATTGCTACCTATAATCTTACCATCCCGGTTTTAAAAGAAGTAAAACCTTTGGTTCAAAATAAGATTCAGAATAATTTCATTTCAGTCCCTTTTCAAAACCAAAAATTTACCGGTTATCTCGGCACACGGTTTACGCAAAATTTAGAACAGCGTTTATTAAAAGTTGATGAAGATGGTTTAATGGGTTCGTATTTAACCCGGCCGGGTATTCATGCCTGGCAAGGCGAACATGTAGGCAAATATTTGGAAACAGCTTGTAATGTTTGGAAGCTTACTCATAACCCTGCATTAAAAAAGCAAATGGACAGAATGATGTTTACATTAATAAACACACAATTGGAAGATGGCTACCTGGGTACTTATACACCCGACCAATATTGGACAAGCTGGGATGTGTGGAGTCACAAATATAATTTGCACGGACTGCTGGCTTATTATTCCACTACTGGGTATAAGCCTGCATTAGAGACTTGCAAAAAAATGGGCGATTTATTATGCAGAACGTTTGGAAAAAACCCCGGACAAAGAGATATTATTTTAGCTGGCGAACATGTTGGGATGGCTGCTACCAGTGTATTAGATGCAATGGTAGAGTTATACAAATACACGGCTGAAAAAAAATATTTAGATTTCTGTTATTATATTTTAGATGCCTGGGAACAGGATAATGGCCCACATGTAATCAGTACTATTTTAAAAACAGGAAGAGTAACTGATGTGGGAAACAGGAAGGCTTATGAAATGCTTTCCAATTATGTTGGCCTGATAAAATTGTATCAAATTACTGGCGATGCAAAATTTTTAAAAGCTGTTGAATTAGCCTGGAAGGATGTAGTTAAAAACCGTTTGTATATTACCGGAACTACAAGCGACCATGAGCATTTTCAGGAAGATGGGGTATTGCGGGCCGAAGCAAACGCAAATATGGGAGAGGGTTGTGTAACTGTTACCTGGATTCAACTCAATCAAAATTTATTTGATATTACCGGCGATGTTAAATATTTAAACCAGTTAGAGAAATCGGTTTATAATCATTTGCTTGCTGCCGAAAATCCACAAAATGGTTGCGTAAGTTATTACACACCCTTAATGAACAAAAAACCATATACCTGTAATATCACTTGTTGCCAATCCAGTGTTCCAAGGGGAATTGCCTTAGTACCAAATTTTACTTTTGGTAACATTAAAAATGTTGCAACTGTACTTTTTTACGAACCTGCATCTTATAAAGAAAGAATAACTGCTTCAAACAAAAAAAATATAAACGCTACTTTTAAAATTGATGGCAATTTTCCTGAAAGTGGAAATGTAACTATCACGGTTGAAATAGCTCAGGCTGCAAATTTTCCTATAGCATTACGGGTACCTGATTGGTGTACAAATTATACTGCAAAAGCCGGAGATAAAGTATATAAAGGATTACCCAATCAATTCGTAACGATAAATAAAACCTGGAAACCAGGTGAAATAATCAACATCAAATTTGATATGCCTGTTCAACAAATTGCAGGCGGAAAATCATATCCAAATCAAATTGCTTTTCAACGTGGGCCGCAAGTTTTGGCAGTTGACAAATCGTTAAACGCTGAACAGGTATTTGATTTAATTGCAAATTCAAAAGAAAATATTGCGGCAGGAAAACCAAATGCTGCAAACCAATCAAATCTTTTACCTGAGAATTGGATTGGAAAGCAAGTGTATTCAATTGATATTTTAAACAGAACAGAAAAACTTTATTTAGTTCCATTTGCTGAAGCCAGCCAAACCGATGGCGATATGAGGGTTTGGTTGCCTTTAATTATAAAAAATAAATAGATGAAAATATTTGGCATTATATTTTTAACCATAGCCACCAGCTACTTTTCATACGCACAGAAAAAGCAGGAAAGCAACTTAAGTTTTTTGCATACTTCCGGTCAGGATATTGTAAATGAAAGCGGCAGAAAAATATATTTAAAAGGAGTAGGGCTTGGCAACTGGCTTTTACCAGAAGGATACATGTGGAAGTTTGGAGGACTTGGCGACCGTCCACGAAAAATAGAAAAAGTAATTGCTGATTTGATTGGAGAAGAAAAAGCAAAACATTTTTGGAAAGCATTCAGGCAAAACTATATTACAGAAGCTGATATTAAACGAATTGCTGAGTTGGGATTTAATTCTGTAAGGCCGGCATTAAATTCAAGATTGTTTTTAACTGAAGAAGAAAATCCGGTTTATGTTGAAGATGGATTTCAGTTAATGGATTCTTTAGTAGCATGGTGTAAAAAATATAAGCTGTATGTTATTATTGATATGCATGGCGCACCGGGCGGGCAAACAGGCGCTAATATTGATGATAGCCCAAATGATATTCCTGAACTTTTCATCGAGAAAAAATATCAGGACCAACTGGTTGACCTTTGGATTAAAATTGCCCAACGATATAAAGATGAACCTGCTGTTGCTGCTTACGATTTACTAAATGAGCCACTGCCGAAAGGAACTGGTGCTGCTGATAAATACAAGCATTTGCTGCTGCCACTTTATCAGCGTATCACTACTGAAATACGCAAAGTTGATGCTAAGCACATGATTACATTGGAAGGTTTTGATTGGAGCAACGATTGGTCACTTTTTGATAAGCCATTTGATAAAAATGTTTTTTACCAGTTTCATTATTATTGCTGGGCAAGACCCGATAATTTGAATAGTATAGATGAATATTTAAAAAAGAGAGATGAACTTAACACGCCAATATGGGTTGGCGAAACAGGCGAAAAAGGGAATACAATCTATTGGGTAACATCTCAATTATTTGCTGCAAATAATATTGGGTTTTCTTTTTGGCCCTGGAAAAAAATGGATACCCAAAACACGCCTTACTCAATTAAAAAACCAAATCATTGGGATTTAGTTTCGGAATATACAAAAGGAGGTCTAAAACCTGATGCTATACTTGCGGAAAAAATATTTAACGAATTACTCGAAAATATAAAAATAGCCAACTGCATTTATTTCGAAGATGTTTGCAATGCGATATTAACAAGAATTCCTGCAAAAATTGAAGCCGAAAATTATGGGCATGATGGTTTCAACTATTCTTATTTTGTTTTAGACACAATTAATAAATCTAAGTATTACAGAAAAAAAGAACCGGTACAAATACGACTTGATAGTAAAGACGAAAAGCAGTTTTGGTCTGAACAATCTGTTGAGCTTAAAAAATCAGAATGGGTGGTTTATAATTTTGAAAGTTTGAAAAAAGGGAAAAGCCGGTTAACGTTGCGGGCATCCGCTGTTGGTAAGCCAGCCAAATTAATTTTGGTTATCAATAAAAAAAAGGTGAATGTAGAAATATCCAATTCTCAATTCAGCGAAGTGATAGCAGGAGATTATGAAATTAACAAGGAAAAGAACTCGGTTAAAATACTCGTAAGGTCTGGCACAATTAAATTGGATTGGATAAAATTTGACTGATTTAAAATTCTAACTAAATAAAATAAAATGAATACAAATAAAATAATCGTAATAGGCAGCGCCAATACCGATATGGTAGTAAAAGCAAAAAAACTTCCTTTGCCCGGAGAAACCTTATTAGGTGGCACTTTCTTTATGAATGCCGGTGGTAAGGGAGCAAACCAGGCAGTTGCAGCGGCAAGATTAGGTGGTAATGTTACATTAGTTACAAAAGTTGGCAACGACATTTTTGGCAAACAAACTGTTGATAGTTTAAAGAAAGAAGGTATTAATACCGATTTTGTTTTTGTTGATGATGCTGCGCCATCGGGTACTGCATTGATTATGGTAAATGAAGAAGGGGAGAATTGTATTGTAGTTGCTCCCGGTGCCAATGCCAATCTGTTGCCTGCAGATATTTCAATAATAAAAAACATCAATGAAGCCGAAATTATTTTAATGCAATTGGAAATTCCTATGGAAACAATTGCTGCTGTAGCAAAAATTGCAAAAGCAAACCATCAGAAAGTAATTATCAATCCGGCACCTGCACAAAAATTAAATGATGAATTGCTGAAGGGTTTATTCCTTATTACGCCCAATGAAACCGAAGCAACTTTGCTTACGGGTATTAAAGTAGAGGATGAAACAACTGCATCACAGGCAGCAGAAGTTTTTTTAAAGAAAGGAGTGCAGAATGTGATTATTACATTGGGTAAGCAGGGTGCATACTTTCAAAACGCTGATTTAAAAATTAAGATTCCAGCACCTATTGTAAAAGCATTGGATACAACTGCTGCCGGTGATACCTTCAGCGGTGCAATATCGGTTGCTCTTACCGAAGGAAAGGATTGGGAAAATGCTATAAAATTTGCAATAGAAGCAGCTTCCATTTCTGTAACAAGAATGGGCGCACAATCATCTGTTCCTTATAGAAATGAAATGGATTTACAATTAATTACCGTTTAAAACCAACATTATGTTTATTGTAGAAAATTATGGACTGGCAATTATGCTTTGTGTTGTAACCATGTTTTGCTGGGGTTCCTGGGCCAACACAACAAAACTTACAACCAAAACCTGGCGCTTTGAACTTTTTTATTGGGATTATGGCTTTGGTATTTTACTTACAACATTGTTGCTTGCTTTCACAATAGGAAGTAACGGAAGTGAAGGCAGAGGATTTCTTGCAGACATTAACCAGGCTGATACAAACAATATGCTTTCTGCTTTTGTTGGCGGCGTTATTTTTAATTTGGCAAATATTTTATTGGTTGCTGCCATTGCCATTGCAGGCATGAGTGTTGCTTTTCCGGTAGGTATTGGTATTGCGTTGGTGTTGGGCGTAATTGTAAATTATATTGCTGTGCCGCAGGGAAACCCGGTTTTGATATTTGGCGGCGTTGCATTAATTGCGTTGGCCATTTTACTCAATGCAAGGGCTTATCAAAAATTGCAGGCAATTACTTCGGGGGGCGTTTCAAAAAAAGGATTGATCCTGTCGGTAGTCAGCGGATGTTTGATGGGATTGTTTTACAAATATGTTGCAGGCTCATTGGTTACCGATTTCAATGTACCCGAAGCAGGAAAACTAACTCCTTATACAGCGCTGGTTATTTTTGCTGTTGGTATTGTGGTAAGTAGTTTTCTATTTAATTCTATACAAATGAAACGGCCCTTCATTGGCACTCCCGTTTCATTTGCAGATTACTTCAAGGGCATAACAAAAGACCATTTCATTGGTATTTTAGGTGGTGCAATCTGGAGTATTGGTATGTCGTTAAGTATTATTGCTTCCGGCAAAGCAGGCCCTGCTATTTCTTATGGCTTAGGCCAGGGAGCAACTGTGGTAGCAGCGCTTTGGGGTATTTATGTGTGGAAAGAATTTGATAAAGCGCCAAAGGGTACAAAGCCACTGTTAAATATTATGCTGCTGTTGTATATAGCAGGCTTGGCAATGATCATTATGTCAAAATAAATTTGATTAATAAATTTCGACAGACACTCTATTTGCCCTCCATTGCTTAAGCGATGGAGGGTTTTTATTTAATAATGTGAATAAAGTAGTATAGGATTAGTTAATAAGCACCTATTTGTGGATTTTTTTTAAGTAAATTACCGCCCCAATCATACGTTATGAAGATTCAATTCTATTTGCGTTTTTTTACTCAATACGGACAAAGCCTCTTTATCACCGGTAATTGCGATCAACTCGGCAATAATGAGCTATCGGCTGCGGTACCCATGCAATACTTAACGGATGAATTCTGGACTGTTACTATTGAATTGGGTAAAGAATTTGAAAACGAACTGCAATATAACTACCTGCTTAAAAATGAAAATGGAGAAACCGTGTTGGAGTGGGGCAACGACCGAATAGTTGGAGTAATGAAATTAACGGTTGATGAACTCACTCTTATTGATACATGGAACCATGTGGGTGAATTTGAAAATGCGTTCTATACTCAACCTTTCCAGGAAGTATTGTTGCCCAAAGCAAAACCTGTAAAAGAAAAACTGCTTAAATCCGTTACACATATTTTTAAAGCAAAAGCGCCTTTACTGAAAGAAGATGAAGTGCTTTGTATCTCAGGCAGCAACGAAACCTTTACCAACTGGGGTACTGAATATCCTGTATTGATGCAGCGTGAAGGAAACTGGTGGACTTCCAAGCTCAATTTCTCAAAAGAAAGTTTTCCTGTTGCATATAAATATGGCGTGTTTAACACCAAGACAAATAAATTTGTCCGTTTTGAAACAGGTAACAACCGCATTTTATACGACAGCTATGGCAAAAAGAAACTGAGCATCCTGCATGATGGCTTTGCACAATTGCCCAATGATACCTGGAAAGGCGCCGGTGTTGCCATTCCTGTTTTCAGTTTGCGTACACAAAAAAGTTTTGGAGTGGGAGAGTTTACTGATATTAAACAGTTGGTTGACTGGGCTAAGAAAGTTGATATGAAACTGATACAGGTACTTCCCCTCAATGATACAACGGCAACGCATACCTGGATTGATTCTTATCCGTATGCTTCTATTTCTGCATTTGCTCTGCATCCGCTCTATGTAAATATTGAGGCAATTGCAGGCACTGACAACCACCCTGTTGTTAAATCATTAAAGAAAAAACAAAAAGAACTGAATGAGCTTTTTGAAATAGATTTTGAAGCGGTAATGAAATACAAATGGAGCGCCATCAGGGAATTATATGAAGAACATAAAAAAGAAATGCATGAAGATGATTCCTTCTTTGAGTTTTTTGAACTGAACCGTCACTGGCTGGTGCCTTATGCAGCATTCTGTTTTCTGCGTGATAAGTATAAAACACCCGATTTCAACCAATGGAAAACTCACAGTACTTACAATGAAGAAGCTATCCAGAACTTTGCAGATCCTTCTCAAAAACAATACGATGAAATAGCCGTTTATTATTTCGTACAATTTCATTTGCACCTGCAGTTGAAAGATGCAACTGCTTATGCACATCAGAACAATATCATACTGAAGGGCGACATTCCCATTGGTATTTACCGTAACAGTTGCGATGCGTGGGTTGAACCTGAATTGTATAATATGAATATGCAGGCAGGTGCGCCGCCCGATGATTTTGCTGTAAAAGGACAGAACTGGGGCTTCCCTACTTACAACTGGCACAAAATGGAAGAAGATGATTTCAGATGGTGGCGGAAACGGTTTGAGCAGATGAGTAATTATTTTGATGCTTTCCGCATTGATCATATTCTTGGGTTCTTCCGCATCTGGAGTATTCCCATGCATGCAGTGGAAGGCATACTCGGATACTTTGTTCCTGCAACACCTGTACACATCAGTGAGTTTGGTCAAAAGGGATTGTGGTTCGATTATCAGCGTTTGTGCCGGCCATTTATCAATGATTCTGTATTGGCTGAATTAATGGGAGGTGATATTGAAATCCTGAAACCGTATCTCAATCACATCGGCAATGATCAGTTTGAATTGAAAGAAGAATTCAATACACAACGTAAAGCAGAAGCATATTTTGAGCAGCAGGAAAAAAATGAAACAAATGACCGCATCAAACATGGTTTGTATGATTGCATCAGTAATGTAATCTTCTTTGAAGTGGAAGGAAGCCAGGCACAGCAGTTTCATTTCCGCATCAGCATGAGTTCAACCAGTTCATTCAAACATCTGGATGCAGATACAAAAACAAAACTGGAAGATCTGTATGTAAATTATTTCTTTAAACGCCAGGATGATTTATGGAGAAAAGAAGCAATTGCCAAATTGCCTTATCTCAAACGTTCTACCAATATGCTCATTTGTGGTGAAGACCTGGGAATGGTGCCTGATTGTGTTCCTGATGTAATGAAACAACTCGGCATGCTTAGCCTTGAAATTCAACGTATGCCCAAAGATCCCAAGAAACAATTCTTCAACCCGGCTGAGGCGCCTTACTTAAGTGTGGTAACACCAAGCACTCATGATATGAGCACCATTCGTGGTTGGTGGGAAGAAGACAGAACACTAACGCAAAAATTTTACAACAATCAATTAGGACAGTGGGGCGATGCACCGTATTACTGTGAACCATGGATTGTACGCAGCATTATTTCACAACATTTATATTCACCTGCCATGTGGAGTATTTTTCAAATTCAGGAATTGCTGGGCATAAGTGAAAAGCTGAGAAGGGAAAATCCGAATGATGAACGAATTAATGTGCCGGCAAATCCAAAACATTACTGGAGATACAGGATGCATATTTCACTGGAAGATTTAATGAACGAAGATGAATTCAATAATGAGCTGAAGGGTTTTATTGAGGCGAGTGGGAGAGGATAGAATACAATTTGAATTTAACGGTTTATAGTTTTACTGCCACAGAAAACTCAGAGACGCAGATAAGAATTGAATTCTGTGTTTCAGTGTTTCTGTGGCAACATATTTTCAAGACATGCCTTTACAAGTCAAGTATAAAAAAACAGTACTTCCCTTTCGTTATCCTTTCACTATTTCAAAAGGAACAAAAACGCATCAGCCATCGTTGATCGTTGAACTGGAAAATCGTGGCATAAAAGGTTATGGTGAAGCGCCTGGCATTGCATATTACAATATTCCGGTGGAGAAGATGATAGAAGACCTCGAACGCAAAAAAATGTTTGTTGAAAAATTTGCGTTTACCGATCCCGAACGTTACTGGCATTACCTGCATCATTTGTTTCCTCAGAATCATTTTCTCGTTTGTGCTTTGGATATAGCCACATGGGATATGTATGGCAAACTCCGCAACAAACCGCTGTATCAACTCTGGAACTTGGATTTCAGCAAAGCCCCCGTTTGTGATTATACCATTGGTATTGATACGGTAGAAAAAATGGTGGAGAAGATAAATGAAAAACCCTGGCCCATTTATAAAATAAAAGTGGGCGTGCCGGGTGATGTGGAATTAGTAACTGAATTACGCAAGCATACCGATGCGGTGTTTCGTGTTGATGCAAATGCCGGATGGACACTGGAAGAAGCATTGCAAAAAATTCCTTTGTTAAAAGATTTAGGTGTAGAGTTTATTGAGCAGCCATTGGCAAAAGATAATTGGGAAGGAATGAAAGTGTTGTACAAAGAATCTCCGCTTCCATTGATAGCAGATGAAAGTTGCGTATATGAAAGTGATGTAGCAAAATGTCATCTTCATTTTCACGGAATTAATATTAAGCTCACCAAATGCAGCGGCATTACGCCTGCAAAAAGAATGATCAGTAAAGCAAGAGAACTGGATATGAAGATCATGATTGGTTGCATGAATGAAAGTACCGTTGGTTCAGCAGCCATTGCACATTTGGCACCGTTAGCTGATTATATTGATATGGATGGGCCATTGTTATTGGCTCAGGATATTGCAACAGGCTTATCGTATGATTACGGAAAAGTAAGTGTGAGCGAAAAAGCCGGCTTGGGTATAGAGGTGAAGGACGGGTTTTAAATAAGTATGCCATACTTTTTAAGTATGGCATACCGGTAAAATTTAAAGTAACTTATTACCATACCAACGCACTTGCGCCAAGTATAGCAGCATCAGCTTCTTTTAATTCACTGAAGAGCACTTTTACTTTATTCTTGAAAACCTGGATAAGATTCACTTCCATTGACTGTACGGTTGGTTTTAAAATCAGGTCACCTGCTTTGGTTAAACCACCAAACAATACAATCGCTTCTGGTGAAGAGAACATTACAAAGTTAGCCAAAGCCTCACCTAAGATCTGTCCTGTAAATTCAAATATCTGGTTGGCAATAGCATCGCCCTGTTCAGCACATTTAAAAACGGTTTCACTTGTCAGTTCGTCAATTGAATAGTTGCGGAGCAAACTTGGAGCATCGGGGTCACTTTGTAATAATTCAATTGCTGTTTCTCTTACACCTGTAGCAGAGGCGTAAGATTCCAATGAACCACGAAGCCCGGTTCCTTTGTGTAACCTGCCACCTGGCCTAACTACCACATGCCCTAATTCACCTGCAAAGCCATCATGACCTACTACAATTTTTCCATCAATCACTATACCTGCACCAACACCTGTACCGAGGGTAATGGTAATAAAATGTTTCATGCCTTTGGCCACTCCATACATCATTTCACCAACGGCTGCTGCATTGGCATCATTGGTGAGTTTGGTGGGGAGATTAAATTTCTTTTCCATCATATCAGCCATAGGGATGATTCCTTTCCATTTGAGGTTGGCAGCATATTCAATAGTGCCATTATAATAGTTACCGTTGGGAGCGCCCATACCTATACCAACAAATTGATCCGTACCGCCATAATCAGCAATCATCAAACTCATCTTGCCGTATAACTCTTCAATAAAGTCTTCTGCATTTTCATGTGTATCTGTACGAATACGATCCTGAACAAGTATAACACCATTACGGTCAACTACACCAAACTTTGTGTTGGTGCCGCCCACATCAATACCAATAACATAATTCTTTGCCATAATAAATTTTATTTAATTTCTCTTTTAATAATATTAATCAACCTTAATGTTTGTATTAACGTTTTTGGATCCTGCCAGTGCATAAAACAGGATGTATATATAACCGATAATAGGCAGCCAGTAACTGCTGATAAAGTTGCCGGTTGTATCTGCAATATATCCCTGTAATGGCGGAATGATGGCACCACCAATTACCATAAATACCAGCATGCCCGAACCCTGATTTGTGAATTTACCCAAACCAGCAATTGCCAGGTTAAAAATACAGGGCCACATTACCGAAGCACAAATACCTACTGCTACAAAAAGCATGATCTGCAAAGGCACTTCAACTGTAATAACGGAAAGGCTGCTGTTGATGGCAGGCATGGAAACTGTACTGTTACTGCCAAACAAAATACCTGTTGTTAAAAGGGCAATAGCGCCAAGGCTCACATAAGTAAGCATCTTTTTACCGCTTATTTTTTTGCCCAGTGCACCACCAAGCAAACGGCCAAGAAGCATAATAAACCAGTAAGTACCTACTATAGCACCGGCAGTTGCTGCAGCTATTCCCAAGCCGGCA
Organism: uncultured Chitinophagaceae bacterium; assembly: GCA_947085245.1. Classification (GTDB taxonomy): domain Bacteria; phylum Bacteroidota; class Bacteroidia; order Chitinophagales; family Chitinophagaceae; genus Lacibacter. The sequence goes on from CAMTVU010000057.1 coordinate 21,751, forward strand.
GTTGCTTTATCGGTTCCTGATGTAAGATAGCTGTAAGTTGTATTGGCAACAGATACTTCTACACCTACATAAAAGAAAATGGCCAGCGTACCTAACAACAGGTGCCTGAAATTCCATGCGCTGTTGCTGCTTTTTTCTGCAGTACCTGATTCATTGGTTGTAGTGTGTATCTGTGGTAAGGTTACAAAATAAAGAATAGCAGCCACAAAGATGAGTAATCCTATAAGTGTAATGTAAATGGGTTTGGCATCGCCAAGGGTAACGTTAACCTTGTTACCAATAATAACACCACCAATAATTGGAGCAATGGTAGCACCCAGTGAATTGAGAGCTCCTCCAAAATTAAGCCTGGATGTTGCCGTTTCCTGCGGGCCCATTGCAGAGATATAAGGGTTTACTACAACCTGTAAAATTGTGATGGAACAACCTACAATAAATGTAGAAAGTATGTACAAATAGAAATTAGGGTTGCTTGTAACATAAAGAAAAATAAGGCTTCCTAATATGGCAATAGAGAGAGAAATGAATGTAGTGTTTTTATAGCCGTATTTTTTTACCAGCCAGCTTGATGGAATACCCATTACGCCATACGAGGCAAAAAAAGCAAATGTTCCGGCCTGTGCAATTAAGTTTTCCGATAACCCCAGGCTTTTAAATTGCTCTTTCAAAGCAGGGCCAATAGGAGCGTTGAGCCCGGTTACAAAAGCTACTACAAAAAAGAGCAGAAACATCATGCTTAAAGGCAGCATGTAACTTACGTTTGATTTTTGTTGTGTCATATTTGAGTTTTAAAAAATGAAAATAAACTATTATGATTAAGCAGGTAAAAATATTTCGGCCTGTTGCATTTGCCTGGTTTACCGCTGCTAACAGCAGTTAGCTCAATTGCAAACCGGAAGTTATTAATATTATCAATAGCAGTATGAAAGTTTGCAACTTCTTTTTATACCAAATGCAAGAACTATTTATCCCAACAGCGCCTTTCAACATTTTATACTTGTATAATACCGCCCTAAGTAAATGATTTGGACTAAAATATATTTCAAAGCGGTATTACACTCAAAAAGTAATTGTTGTGGAAATGAAAGCTGGCTGTATTTCGTTTACTTCTTACCCATATCATAAAAATATTCATTCATTTTTTGGTTGCTGCTAAACTCTTGCTAAATTGAAGCATTAATTGTTTAACCCCAGTCAATGGAAATTCTTCATGTCAGTGCAGAGTGTTATCCGGTAGCAAAAGCCGGTGGTTTAGGCGATGTAGTTGGAGCGCTTCCCAAATATCTGCAGGATGCCGGTCATACAGCCAAAGTGGTAATGCCCATGTACCGCACTAAGTTCCTGCTCCATAATGAATGGGAGGTAGTTCATAAAGGCAATACCAACCTGGGCAATTATTTTTTTGATTACACCATCATTAAAGAAAAAACCAATAAGCTGGGGTTTGAGTTGTACTTAGCTGACATCAATGGTTTGCTGGACAGAGAAAAAATTTATGGTTATGACGACGATGCCCAGCGCTTTACTGCTTTTCAAATAACAGTGGTTGACTGGCTTGCTTCCTGGCAATATAAACCCGATGTGGTGCATGTGCATGATTATCATGCAGGGCTTATTCCTTTTATGATGCAGCATTGTTACCGTTACAATCACCTGGCAAATATTCCAACAGTTATTACTATACACAATGCCCAATACCAGGGATGGATGGGTTGGGATAAAAGCACTTATCTGCCTCCTTATGATTCATGGAAAACAGGAATGCTTGAGTGGGAAAATTCCATCAACCCATTGGCCAGCGGTATTAAATGTGCAACAAAAGTTACAACTGTAAGCAACAGTTACCTGGATGAACTCAAATACATGAGTAATGGCCTGGAAGCTTTGTTTGAATATGAAAAGGGAAAATGTGTTGGTATCTTAAATGGAATTGATACGCATGTATGGAATCCTGAAGAGGATAAATACATTGAGAACGATTTCAGTATTGCAACGGTAGAAGAAGGGAAAGCAAAAAACAAAGCACTGCTATGTGAAACGTTTGGGCTGGATATGAATAAACCGCTCTTTGTTTTTATTGGGCGTTTGGTGGGAGAGAAGGCAGCAGATCTTTTACCTGCAGTAATTGGCGATTCCTTTTATTATACAGGAAGAAGAATGAACTTTTTAATTCTTGGCAGTGGTGAACCCGAAGTGGAAGCACAACTGAATGCCATGAATGTTTTGTCGCAGAACGATTACAGTTGTTACATTGGTTACAATGAAGCACTCAGTCATTTAATGTATGCCGGCGCCGATTTTATATTAATGCCAAGCCGTGTAGAACCCTGCGGGCTAAATCAAATGTATGCCATGCGTTACGGAACAGTACCTTTAGTGCGTAATACCGGAGGCCTCAGAGATACAGTAAAAGATATAGAAGATAAAAATGGTTATGGCCTGCTGTTTAATGATGCAACTACAGGTGATATTTGTCATGCCATTTGGAGGGCTTGCGAAATGTACGGCAACAAAAAGCAGTTCAATGCTGCAAGGGATTATATGATGAAGCTTGATTTCAGTTGGGAAAACAGCGTGCAGCATTACATTGATTTATATAAAAGTTTGAAATAGAATTTACACATAAACTAATCGTATGAACAAGTCAGCAGCAAAAAGCACAATAGCCGTTATCCTTGGTGGAGGTGCAGGTACACGTTTGTATCCATTAACAGCAAGCCGCAGTAAACCTGCTGTACCCATTGCAGGTAAATACCGTTTGGTTGATATTCCTATTTCCAACTGTATGAACTCCGGTATCAACCGCATGTTTGTTTTAACGCAGTTTAATTCGGCTTCGCTCAACAAGCATATCAAGAATACCTATCACTTCAGCATGTTCAGCAGTGCGTTTGTTGATATACTTGCAGCAGAACAAACTCCCGATAATCCGGGCTGGTACCAGGGCACAGCCGATGCAGTACGCCAGTGTTTACGGCATGTAGAGCAGCATGATGCTGATTATGTGCTTATCCTTTCCGGTGATCAGTTATACCAGATGGATTTTCAGAAGATGATTGAAGATCATATCAATCGTGGTGCAGATATCAGTATAGCAACCATTCCTGTTGGAGAAAGAGATGCGCCTGAGTTTGGAATTCTGAAAGCAGATGAAAATCATTGCATCACTTCTTTTATTGAAAAACCAAAAAAAGAAATTCTGGGTGAATGGGTAAGCGATACCGGTGATGAAATGAAAGGCATGGGCCGTGTTTACCTTGCCTCAATGGGTATTTATATTTTCAACAAAAAATTACTCATTGATCTTTTGCAGACAGAATATAAAGAGGCAACTGATTTTGGAAAAGAAATCATGCCTGCCTCTATTGAAAAATATAAAGTGGTAAGTTATCAGTACGATGGTTACTGGACAGACATTGGAAATATCTATTCTTTCTTTGAAGCCAATCTTGCACTTACCCAGGAAATACCTGACTTTAATTTGTTTGATAATGCAAAGCCTGTTTTCACACGTGCACGTATGCTGCCTCCTGCAAAGATCAGCGGCACTACGCTGGAAAAAACAATTATTGCAGAAGGTTCTATTATACTTGCCAGCAGATTGGAGAACAGTGTAATTGGCATCCGCACAAGAATTGGACTTGGAACAACAGTAGTGAGCAGTTACATCATGGGCAGTGATTATTATGAAACGCTGGAAGAAATGAATCATGATGCAGAGCGTGGTATTCCCAAGATGGGTATTGGTGAACGTTGCTATATCAAGAATGCAATTATTGATAAAAACTGCCGTATTGGAAACGATGTTCGCATCAATGGCGGCACACAATTGGCCAATACAGATCATGCATTATACACGGTGAAGGATGGTATTGTAGTTGTAAAGAAAGGAGCTATCTTGCCCGACGGATTTGTGATTTAAGCTTAAGAACAGAACTGTTTTATATATATCGATTATTGACCAAACCAACCCTTCAAGGAGGGTTTAACGATTGCTATGTCATTACCAGGTAACTCTCAATCAACTTCATCGGCAACTAAACCATTAATGAACTTCTGGCAAATCTGGAATATCAGTTTCGGATTTTTAGGAGTACAGATTGGTTACTCATTACAAAATGCAAACACAAGCCGTATTCTTTCAGCTATTGGAGCCGATCCGCATCATTTAAGTTTGTTCTGGCTGGCTGCTCCTGTTGCCGGATTAATTGTACAGCCCATTGTTGGTTTATCAAGCGATAAAACATGGACCCGTTTGGGCAGGCGTATTCCTTTTATTCTCGGTGGCGCTTTTGTATCGGCAGCTGCTATGTTTTTTATGCCCAACTCAGAAAAATTTGCAGCCTTGCTGCCTCCTTTAATATTTGGCGCAACGATGTTATTACTAATGGATACATCTTTTAATGTAACCATGCAGCCCTTCCGTGCACTGGTAAGTGATATGGTACCCGATAGCCAGCGGAATAAAGGCTATTCCATTCAAAGCTTTTTAATTAATGTGGGGGCAGTTGCAGGTTCAATGCTTCCTTTTATTTTAACATGGGTAGGAGTTGCCAATGAACCGGCTGCCGGAGATAAAGTGGCGCCAACCGTTATCTGGTCTTTCTACATTGGCGGTGCTGCTTTATTGTTAACAGTTTTATGGACATCATTCCGCACAAAAGAATATCCTCCCAAAGAATATGCAGCTTATAATAACATTGATGAAGTAAAAGAAAAAGTGAAGTTTATTGATTTGCTGAAAAATATTCCGCCTGCTATGTGGCAATTATCAGTAACACAATTCTTCTCCTGGTTTTCATTGTTCTTAATGTGGGTATTTACAACACAGGGTATTGCACAAAACATCTGGAATACAACCGATGCAACTTCAAAAGAGTATAATGAAGCAGGAAACTGGACGGGAGTAATTTTTGCTGCTTACAGTGTATTTGCTGCTTTGTTTTCATTAATTATTACACCGCTTGCCAATAAGTATGGCAGAAGGAATACGTACATGCTCTCTTTGCTGGCAGGAGGTTTGGGGTTAATGTCAATGATGTTTGTAAAAGATAAATATGTTTTGTTTATTTCCATGGCTGGTATTGGTATTGCATGGGCAGCCATCCTGGCTTTGCCTTATGCAATCTTATCATCATCATTACCACCCAAACAAACCGGAGTTTACATGGGTATATTCAATGCCACCATTACCATTCCTCAAATTGCAGCAGGATTGCTTGGTGGAGTTGCCTTAACCTTATTGGGTGGCAATGCAATCAATGTAATTGGTTTGGCGGGAGCTGCCATGTTTATTGCAGGTATATGTGCAAGATTGGTTATTAAGGAAGGTCAATAAAAATACCCGGGTAAGTTTTTCAAACGTTGAGAATGAATGTTCTTTAAATAAAAAGTTGTTTTTAATTTTAAATTAATTCCGCCTACGGGTTATTTTAGATGACTAACCTGACTGATTTGAAAAAACAAGAACCACGGCATTTTACGAAGTTGAAACTGGTTCTGAAATATAACCCCGGCGCTTTAGCCCGGGGATAGTAGTGGTAAAGAAGGAGGGCTTTAGCCATGATGATTAATCAAGGCTAAAGCCGGGTATCGGTTTGCGTTTCTCCCACGACTTAAAAGTCGGGGTTATAAACAGAGGTCTTAACTTAATGACATTACCCGGGTGGAGCATTAAAAAAGTACCAAAGTATTGAATAAAATTTATTGTATTTATTTAAATTGTTTAAAATGATTTCGAAAAAATTTCAATTTACATTACTGTTGCTGTTAACAGTATGCAGTACATGGGCGCAGCAGTATGATCTTTATCCCGCCAATTGGTGGATAGGTATGAAGTACAATAAACTTCAGATCATGATACGTGGTAAAGATGTGGGTCGGCACACAGGCTTTGCAATTACTTATCCCGGTGTTGCTTTAACAAAGGTCAATAAGTTTCAGAACAAAAATTATGTAATACTGGAGGTAACGATTGGTACATCTGCAAAACCCGGCACAGTTGCTATCCGTTCAAAGAACGCATCGGGTGCTGTGAATTTTGAATTTTCATTGCAGCCCCGCCGGCCCGGTCGTGGACTTGCTTATGCCAATGGAGCTACTTCACAGGATCTGATGTATCTCATCCTGCCCGACCGTTTCAGCAATGGCGATCCATCCAATGATCGTGTTGCAGGAATGAAAGATCAAACACTTCGCAGAGATACAGTCTATAACCGTCATGGTGGTGATTTAAAAGGAATTGAAAATCATTTAGACTATCTGCAGGAACTTGGTGTAACTGCTTTGTGGTTAAACCCGGTGATTGAAAATGATATGCCCGAACGTACAGAACATGGTTATGCATTTACCAATCATTACCGTGTTGATAAAAGATTGGGTGGTGATATGGCGTACAAGCAATTGATCAATGCTGCACATGCAAAAGGATTTAAAATAATTCAGGATGCAGTATATAATCATGTGGGTATTGAACATGTTTTATTCCGTGATCAACCCGACAGTACTTGGTTTCACCGCTGGCCTAAATTTACACAAACCAATTATAAAGACCAGATACTGTTTGATCCTTATGCTTCAACAGTTGATAAAAAGATCATGGCCGATGGTTGGTTTGTAACCTCCATGCCCGATTGGGATCACAGCAATTCTTTTGTTGCCAACTTTTTAATTCAGCATGCCGTATGGACAGTGGAAGAATATGGTATTGACGGATGGCGCATTGACACCTATGCTTACAATGATCTTGCATTTATGAATCGTTGTAACAAAGCATTGTATGATGAATATCCCAACATCAGCATCTTTGGTGAAACATGGGTGCATGGTGTTCCCAACCAGAGTTATTTCTGCGAGAACAATTACAATATTCCTTTCAAGAGTAACATGCAGGCCACTACCGATTTTCAAACCTTGTTCTATGGTATTCAGCCCGCATTAACACAACCCTTTGGCTGGACAGAAGGCGTTAATAAATTATACAGCACAGCAGCGCAGGATTTTGTTTATAAAAATCCAATGCGGCAGGTGATCTTTTTAGATAATCATGATCTGCCCCGCTTTTATTCTGTGCTGAACGAAGATACAACCAAATATAAAGTTGCTTTTTCGTGGCTCATGACTTTCAGAGGTATTCCGCAAATGTATTATGGCAATGAAATTTTAATGACAGGCTTTACGTCACCCAATGATGGTTATGTGCGCCAGGATTTTCCCGGCGGATGGGAAGGAGATGCTGCCAATAAATTTACTGCAGCA
>CAMTVU010000058.1:0-63571 GCA_947085245.1 uncultured Chitinophagaceae bacterium
CAAACAACCGGCCAGCAATGGGATGCACCCAATGGCTGGGCACCATTGCAATGGATAACGATCACCGGTTTGGAAAATTACGGGCATCATACATTAGCTGAAACGATTGCTCATCGCTGGATACAGTTAAACACTGATGTATTTAACCGAACAGGTAAACTCATGGAAAAATATAATGTTGTTGATACGCACCTTGATGCAGGTGGTGGTGAATATGCCGGGCAGGATGGTTTTGGCTGGACGAATGGTGTGTTGCTGGCGTTGATGAAGAAGTATGGGAATGTGTAATGACAAGCGTTCAATCAATGGGAAAAATCATTTTACTTTTTTTATCGAATCATTTGAAAACATTGTTGTTACACAAAAAGCACTAAGAAGACGCAAAGTACTCTAAGAAACCTCTGTGCACTTTGTGAAATCCTTTATGTTCTCAGTGCTGCAAAATTTATCCCTCCAGCAAACAAAATCCATACGGCGGCAATATCAAAAATTCATCATCTTCACCAACTTCATGCGTTTTTCCGCTCCAGTGGTCATACAATTTTACCGGGGCATTCCCTTTTTCTTTGAAAGCAAACCAGGTAAGATAAGATGGTTCGCTGCTGAAGTTGAATACACAGTATAACCGTTGTTCCTCTTGATGACGCAGATAAGCAGCCACATGAAAGTTATGCGGCGTTAACCAGGTGAGATTACTATGATCAGCAACAACGGGCAATTTTTTACGGATGTTTAATAGTTTTTTGGTTGAACTGAAAATCATCTGTTCAGTTGTTCCCTCTTTTTCTATCTTTTTATTTTTTTTCCAGTCAATGAGCGGACGCTGCATCCAGCGGTTATCATAACTCTTTTCTTCATCTTGTAAATAAGAATAATCATTTGTGTAACCAACTTCATCACCATAAAATAACACAGGCACACCGCCTAAGAAAAAGCTGTGTGCCTGCATCATTACTATTTTCTGAATGGAAAGATCAATGGCTGCTTTATCGTTTGTTTTCAACGCTTTTTCCAATCCGCATAAAGAAGCAAGTGAACCGCTGATCCTTGCATCGCCGGTTTTGGGATTACTGGAAAACAGTGCACCTGTTGCAGGTGAGCCGGGGAATGCACCCGAATAATAATCCTTGATATATTTCCGGTGTGCAAACGGATTATACCCTGCCTGTTCAATCATGTTATCAGCATAACCCAAACCAATATCATCATGGCAGCGTGTATAAGTGATCCATGAAGCGCCGTAAGGTTTTTTAAGAATTTCATTTTGTGCAGCCAGCATTACTTTCGTATCGCCTGTTGCAAGCATATCCCATTGCAGGGCCATGTGTGTAGCGTTGTATGCAAAATCACATTCACGGGCCGTGTAATGATCGGTACCAAAATATTTCATGATCTCTTCAGGCGCTACAATTGCCTCACCCAGCAAAGCCATGCCCGGTGTTGCCACCTGCACACATTGTTTAATCAATCGTAAAAGTGTATGTGCCTGCGGTAAATTCTGACAGGTGGTGCCGAGTTGTTTCCAGATGAATGCAGGTGCATCAATGCGTAAAATATCTACACCCAAATTTGCATAGAAAAAGATGGTATCAAGCATTTCAATAAACACTGCGGGGTTGTTATAATTCAGATCCCATTGATAATGGTGGAATACCGTCATCACCCATTTGTTACATTCTTCAATATAGGTAAAGCTTCCCGGTGAGCTCTCCGGAAAAATATCAGGCATTGTTTTATCATATTGATCGGGCAGGCTTCTGTCGGCGTAGAAATAAAAGTAATCTTGGTATTGTTTATTTCCCTGTTTTGCTTTTTCTGCCCATTCGTGTTTGTGTGATGTATGATTCAATACAATGTCGAGCATGAGATACATATTCCGTTTGCGCATTTCCTCCTGCAAATGTTCCAGGTCTTTTAATGAACCAAAACGCTTATCAACTTTTCTGAAATCGGAAACAGCATAACCACCATCACTTTCATTGGCAGGGCTTTCAAAAACGGGCATCAGGTGTAAAAAATTAACGCCAAGATTTTCAAAATAAGCAAGTTTGCTTTCAAGTGTTTTCAGGTTGCCGCAAAAACGATCTACATACAAACTCATGCCATTGATTGTGTTGCTGAGGAACCAATGCGCCCGTTCCGATTTTTCAATATCTCTCTGTTTTAAAAAAACAGGCCTTTGCCGGTATGCTTTAATGATAGTTTTAATCACATCATCAAACATTGTTTCAACTGCAGGATGATGTTCATACAACTGCAGGTACAATTCAAAGATGGCTGTTGTATTGGCCAGGAATCTTGTATAAAATAAATTGTCTTCTCCGGCCACTTCTATATTGTGGTTTTTGAGAAGATCATTGATATGTTCGTGAACGCCGAATGTGTACATGTTAATTAAATATATCGCTGCTTAAATGTTTGAATGCTTCCATAGCGCCAAGATACTCACAGGTGCGGGCGCCTGCTTTGTTGGCATTTGTGATGAGCAGTTTCCAGTCTGCTGTTGTTAAATGCTCAATCCCTTCTTTTGATTTTTTACTGAGTTGATATAATACTGCACCAACAAATGCATCACCTGCACCGGTTGTATCAACAGGTGTAATAACAATACTTGGAACAGCATGTGTAGTTCCGTTCAATCCCAGCAGGGTTCCTTCTTTACCTATTGTAATGGCGAATACAGCTTTTGTTTTTTGTAAAAATATTTTTGCTGCATCTGCAACGTTTGATGTATCAGTAAGCATCATGCCCTCTTCATCACTCACTTTAAAAAAGTGGCAGTGGTGTAAAAAATGCCATGATTGAGTGATGAAGGATTCTTTCTGATGCTGAAATAACAACTGGCGGTAGTTGGGATCAAAGCTGATGAAAAGATTTTTTTCCAGAGAGCGTTTCAGCAAAGTGGTGTACGCTTCCTGCAAAGGGCCGGGAAGAAAAGCGGTTGCTGATCCAAAATGTACAATGGAAAATTCATCCAGACTGATGGCTTCAATTTCTTCTTTGCTTAACTGCCCATCGGCTCCACGGTTGAAATAAAAATCCCGTTCGCCATTTTCCATCAACGAAACAAAAGCAAATGTGGTAAAGAAATGCTCATCTTGTAAAATATGTTTTGTGCTTACGCCAAAATTTTTCATCACCTCCACAAGATGATTACCGAACGGGTCAACACCAACTTTTGCAGCCAGCTCTACTTCGCCTCCCAATGCTGCAATGGCAGCCGCAACATTCGTTGGGGCGCCGCCGGGTTTCTTGAGAAAATGTTCACCATCCGACAAAGGCTTTCCTTTATCTGTGCAGATCATGTCAATCAATGCTTCACCAATGCAAAGTATTTTCATTTTACCGGAATTTTATTTATTGTATTTGCCAATAGAATTTCTATTTAGCTTTTGTTGCGCCTGCCACGCAACGAAGTGGCTGCGTGGTCGAACACTTGTGCCGCTTTCACATTATTCAATTGAATGTTTCAGCGGCATCACGCCAACGGCGTTGATACGTTTGTTATTCTATTCGGCCCCATCCTCCATCTCCTTCACCGAAGGGAGAAGGAGCGTTACAATCTTCTTTCAATCAACACTACGTTCTTTCGCATCATCATCAGTTCTTTGCTCATCACATCTCAATCAAACTGCAAATACTCAATCTCTTCGAAAAGCATGGGTTGCGCTTTGATGCCTTCCCCCTTTGGGGGGGGGAAGGGGGCGTTAATGTCCACCACCTCCTGTCATTACCACATCATCACTTGCTTTAGTTGTTTTAATGAGCATGGTTGCCGCTGCAGCTATCAGCAAAAACACACCGGCAAACAAAATAGCTTTACCCGGATCATTGTTTAAAAAATGTTTTAACACATATCCAAACGTAAGGTTCTGAATAATCATTGGTATCACTATCATCATATTAATAATACCCATGTACACACCATAACGTTCTTTGGGGATATTACTTACCACCATTAAATAAGGAATACCCATCATGCTGGCCCACCCAATACCAAAACCTGTAATGGCAGGGAACAATAAATATTTGTTTTCAATAAGAGGAAATGCAAGAAACCCAATGCCTGCAAGCAATAAGCAGCAAACATGCACCAGCTTGGGCGAATATCGTTTTGCAAACCATACTAATCCGAATGCACATAAAAAAGTTACAATGTTATACCATCCGTTGACAAGTCCTGTCCAGCTCACTGCTTTTTCATACAGATCAGGATTATCTGATGGTGATGTTTTCCAAACTGACAGTGCAATACTCTTGGATGAATTTTGCCAGTAACAAAACAATGCATACCACTGAAACAGATAAACAAGTGCTAATTGCCACATAATTTTCGGCATGTCTTTAATGGCATGGAAAATTTCAATGAATGGAGAAAAAAGATTTAAAGGGGCGGCCTTCATTTTTTTAAACTCTTCTTCTGTTGGTGGAATTTCAGGTGTTGTACGGATACTCCACAATATTGATCCGATTGAACAAACAGCACCCAGGAAAAAAGAAGCAAATACCCAGGTAGGGAGCTTTCCTGTTTTGCCTATAAAGATCATTGGAAAAATGAAAAGCGAAACATTTGCCAATGTTTGACCAAGGCCTGTAAAAAAACTTTGCGATTGAAATCCGGTTGGTTGCTGTGATGCATCCAATTTATCAGCAATGAATGCACGGTAAGGTTCCATGGCAGTGTTGTTGCCTGCATCCAAAATCCATAATAACCCTACAGCCATCCATAAACTGCTGCTGAAGGGATAAAAGAATAAAGCAATACTGCACAGCATTGCACCAACAAAAAAGTAAGGCTTACGTCTTCCAAACTTCGGATGCCATGTTTTATCACTCAAAGCGCCTATGATGGGTTGAATGAGTAAACCGGTCATTGGGCCAGCTAAATTTAAAAACGGAATTTCATCAGGTTTTGCACCCAGTATATCATAAATAGGATTCACGGCACTTTGCTGCAAACCAAAACTGTACTGAATGCCAAAGAAGCCAACATTCATATTAATGATTTTCCGGAAACTTAAATGAGGTTTTGAAATTGACATGTGCAGATGCGAGGGGTTGGTTTTGGTTGATAATGAAACACTGCACCTGGCAGCAACAATTGGTATGAAGGTAAAATAAGTTTCTGTTGCTGATATTATGCAAACGGTTGATGTTGGGAAATCCTTCGACTTCGCTCAGGACTACTCCATTCGTATGCTAGTTCCTCACATCCAGCACATCTCTCAAACCATTCCCCAATAAGTTGAAAGCAAGTACAAGCAACATGATGGCAATACCCGGCGCAATGGCCAGCATGGGATTATTGGTGATGATGAAGTTGTAGTTTTCTTTAATCATTAAACCCCAGCTTGGTTGAGGTGGTTGTACACCCACACCCAGGAAACTTAAACCGGCTTCAATGACAATGGCACTTGCAAAATTACCGGCTGCAATTACAATTACCGGCCCCATTACGTTTGGCAAAATATGTTTGAAGATGGTTCTTGCATGTGAAAAGCCCATGGCTTTGGTGGCTTCGATATAATTCAGTTCACGCAGACTTAGCACCTGTCCACGAATTAACCTTGCCACATTCACCCACAGTGTTAAACCAACCGCAAGAAATACCTGCCAGAAACCCTTGCCCAATGCAAGTGTAATTGCAAAGACCAATAGTAAAGTGGGGATACTCCACACCACATTAATGAGCCAGAGGATTACATCGTCTATCCAGCCACGGAAGTAACCGGCAACAGCGCCGAGAAAAATTCCAACGGTGAGGGAGATGAGTACTGCAATCAATCCTACACTTAAACTTACACGAACACCAACAATCAGCCGGCTTAAAATATCTCTGCCGAATTTATCAGTACCCAGCCAAAAGGTTTTGGTGCTGATGAGTTCGTTTACCTGTTTCCCTTTTAATAAAAACCGCATGGGCTCAGTTACACCATCATCAACAAATTTTTCAATTGCAATGCTATCGCCGTTTTGTTTGTATGAAGTGATAGGGATGTATTGATATTGATCTTCTTTTCCAAAGAAAAAATCGCTGAGTACTGATGTGTTTGTTTGTTTATCTTTTTCAATTTTTAGGAACTGCTGTTTATACCCGGGCTTCTTTGCTGCAATTTCTACAATGATGCGGTTTGCATCAGGTGTAGAATCCGGCGCAATTACATAAGCCAGCAGCGCCATGAGCAACGAGAGTATAATGATGACCAAACCAAATACAGCGCCTTTATTGCGGCGCAGTTTTTTCCAGAAGATTTTGGTGAAAGAGTATTCCTGGTTTGACATTGATGCCCCCAACCCCTAAAGGGGAGTTTTAAATAAAAATGAATTTACTTGATGAAACTAATTAATTCTTTTAAAAGGAAGACCGATTAAGTTTAGTCCGTGTGTTGCCTTACCCCCCTTCAGGGGATGGGGGCTTTTTTATTTCACCTTTCTCCCCTTCCACTCATACGTTCCAAACTTTCCCAGCCATCCTGCAATTACCGTATATACAATATGAAAAGGCTGAGCCAGGGGAAACCACAGTAATAATTTTTCTTTTTGAAAGAAACCGGCAACCGGAATCATGAACAGCAATTCAGCAATGGTTTTATACAATATACTTCCTGCAAGTAATATCCATAATTGAATGTTGAAAAAACCAGCAGCAAAAAGTACCAGCAGGAATACATTCAATAAATACACCAACAGCAATACCCAAAAAATCCGGTTGTCTTCATATTTATCTGCTTTGCTGGCCCAGCGTATCCGCTGACGGAAAAATTCACCAACTGTTTCAACCGGTGAAGTTTGTACAATACTGTCAACCGCTTTGCAGTAATGCACTTGAGTGGGGAATTGTTTGTACAGTTTATACATCAGCAGCATATCATCGCCACTGGCAATATGATCTACATCTTTAAAGCCATCTACTTTATAAAACGCTTCTTTGCTGTAGCAGAGATTGGCGCCATTGCACGTGCTGTGAAAACCGGCCGCAACAGATGCTCCTGTAATTCCCTGCAGACTTAAGAAATCCAATGTTTGAAATAATTTAATGAAGGATGCTTCTTCTTTCATAGCCACCGGTGCTGCAATAAAAACGGTTGGCTGTTGTTCGATGATGAAAGAAAAATTGAGCAACCAGTTGGCAGGAACAATACAATCAGCATCGGTTGTAACAATATATTTACTTGTTGACTGTTCAACACCAATTTCAATGGCTTTCTTTTTATAGGAGTTGATCTTTTCTTTCAAAACATCTTTCAACTGCAAAACTTTAACACCTGTAAATTTTTCAGATGTTGCAACAGTGTCATCTTCACTGAAATCATCAATCACAATTACTTCAACCAAATGCTTTGGATAATTCAACTGCTCAATGGATTGCAAACATGCTGCAATATTTTTTTCTTCATTACGTGCAGGGATGAGAATGCTGAAACTTACTGTTGGCTGAAAACCTGTCGCCGGTTTAGTTAATGCAAGTTTCTTCCACCAGCTTTTATACAACAGTAACAAACCGGAGTATGGAATCAATAAACAAATGGTGATCAGCAGCCAGAGCATGAGTGCAAAATAATCATTCATCGTTCAGCAGCGAAATAATGAAGGCTGCATGTTTTTCTTTCAGTAACAGATGACCGGCCTGTAACTCATGTACATGAATCCATTCGTTTGATTCTTTTTGAAACCTGTATCCGTTTTCAGCAGGTATCACACGGTCGTAAGATCCAAAAACAAGATGAAGCGGAATGTGATGTTCGGACAGCTTTCTTTTTATATGCTTCAGGTTAGGTCTGAATTTCCGCATAGTGGTCCAGATGCGGTAGAGATCATCCCTCGCCTTTTTATCATCAATGTAATTGTGTACATATTTTGCAACACTGCTGTTTACCCATTTTCTGCGGTTCATCTGATCAACAATAAATCCAAACCATTTCGGATACCGCATGGTGTATTTAAATAGTCCATTGCCTAACCATGTTTGTGTGGCTAACCAATACCACCCATTTACGTTTAACCCATCCGGTGCAAGTAAAATTGCCTTTTCAATTTTTTGCGGAATACGTTCCAGCAAACTCAAGCCCACCCTTCCTCCCATGCTGAAGCAAAGCAAATGAATAGATCGGTTGTTAAAATCAGGAATCATCAATTCAAGAAGAGCAACAAGATTTTTTACAGGAAATGTGAGTTTGTTTTGCCATTTTGTTTGTCCATGCCAGGGAAGGTCAACGGCATAAACAGTAAACTCGTCGGCCAGGTATTTTTCAAGAAAAGAAAACGTAGTTGCTTCTTCACCAAAGCCATGCAGGCAAAGCAAAACTTTTTTGCCATTGCCGCCTGTGAGGAAAGAAAAAGTTGCTTGTTGATATGAAATGAATTGTTGTTCCAAAGTTGAATTACTCTAAATTAAAACAATGTAGCAGTTAAACTCAATTGAACCCACAATAATTGAAAGCTGTAAGCTATTCTCTTTTGGAGAGGGGTTGGCCTGCCCGCCGCACAGCTATGGCAGGCGGGGGTGTGGTTAAAATTAAATGTTGCACGAATTTGTTATTTCATCATTCCTGAAATTAGATTTGCATTCATTTATGGCCCGTCGTAAACGAAAAATATCTTATTCTCTTCCCTGGATCATTATTATACTTGTTTTTTCAGCAGGAGGTTTTTTAGTTGGCCGCAATTGGTGGTTGGAACGGCAGGCGGGCATGATCCGTTACCGGGAGTTCGGCATTTCAATCCCGCCCAATTATTCATTGCATGGTATTGATGTAAGCCGCTATCAGCAAATTATAAACTGGGATGCTGTAAAAGCCATGAACGTGCAGGAAACAAGAATTCATTTTGCCTTCATTAAAGCAACAGAAGGAAACGACAATGTTGATTTCTATTTTAAACGCAACTGGCGAAAGGCCAAAGATGCAGAAATGATCCGTGGAGCGTATCATTTTTTTATTGCATCAAAAGATGGTACGGTGCAGGCAAGAAATTTCATTGATAATGTGAAATTAAAAAGCGGGGATCTGCCACCTGTGTTGGATGTTGAACAAACAAACGGTGTGAGCAAAGCCATATTACAACAGCGTGTAAAAGCATTTTTGTATGCAGCCGAACTGGCTTATGGAGTAACGCCCATTATTTATACCAATGCCGATTTTTATAAAGATTATTTAAGTGGTGAGTTTGATGAATATCCTTTGTGGGTGGCGCATTACCTGCGGCCTGCAGAACCACGCATTAACAGGGACTGGCATTTTTGGCAACACAGTGAAAGCGGACATGTAAATGGAATACAGGGAAAAGTAGATTTTAATGTGTTTAATGGCGACAGTACGGAATTGGCAAACCTGTTAATGAAATAATTATATTTGTAAATACTTTAAAAATAAGCTCATGAAAAAACTATTGACAATTCTTTTCTTTACACTCATTACAGGTTTTGCAATGGCGCAAAACGAAACGGCTAACAGTAATGAATACAAAACAGCCATTGGAGTTAAGCTTTGGGATGGTGCCGGTTTAAACCTCAAAACATTTCTTACAGATAAAACAGCACTTGAATTTGTTGGTTTCTTCAATAAGAATGGCACACGTATAACCGGTTTGTATGAAATTCATGGCAACTTAAATACAGAAGGAAACTTAAGATGGTATATTGGTTTTGGCGGCCATGCCAGTTTATACAGATATGCAAAAGGTGGTGGTATTGATGCTGTATTGGGAATGGATTATAAATTCAGTAACATACCATTGAACCTGGCACTCGACTGGCAACCAAGTGTTGAATTTGGAGTAGGGTCACTTAATGGTTTTGCAGGAAACTATGGCGGCTTTGCCATTCGTTATACATTATAAGAAAACAATTTTTACAGAAAGCTGTTGTACATTTTGTGCAGCAGTTTTTTTATTTGCTTAATTTGTACACTTAAATAAAACGGTCATGAGTGGGATGGAACCCGAAGTACAGGATTTTTTAAAACGTATTGTACAAACCATATCCGTGAGTTTGTTGTTTTTTCTGCTGCACATGACCTTTGGTTTGTATTTCAACTGGGCTTTTTTTGAAGGCACCCCACGCATTGGCAATATCATTTACTATTTGGTTTTTCTTATCTCACTTGTGGGGCTTATTTATTTTTATTACTGGTTATGGAAGGGGAAGTTGTGAGTTTTTCCAAACATTATAGTTAACGCATAGGAATGTAAATACAACTGTCGGGCAATAATGGCAACTGTTGACCAAAGTATTTATTCAACAGTATTCTGAAGGTATTCACATTGCTCATGCTGTCATATAACAACCGGTAATCTTTATCAGGGAAATAAAAGGCCGAGTAATTTCTGAACGCATCCATTTTTCTGGTTGCATCCAGATCAGCAAGCCCATGATCACTCTGTAAAATAATAACAGCATTACCTTTAGTTTTTTGGAGAAGTGCTGAAACGATTTTTACTAACTGTTGATTGGAATATTTAATATACCCTGCAAATTTTTTCCGGTCTGTTATCATTGAATCTGTATAAATACTGTCAGCTGAATAGGCTCTTCCTGTTGAATCATAGAAATAAGGGAAATGGGGAAAGCTGAGATGTGCATAAACAAACTGCGGACCCGATGAACTTTTATAGTTTTGCTTTAGCAATGAGTCAACTACCTGTTGGGCATATTTTTTCAGAGGAGTAAGAAGTGTTTGCTGCTGTTTTCTTTTATACTTTTTCTTATTAATTATCCAATGATAGAAAATATCTCTGCTGAAATAATTCCAGAAAGTAAAGCTGAAAATCATTTCTGATGTTGTTGCCCCAAGAAACTTTTCTTTTCGTAGTGCAGGTTTCTCAGCAAGATCAAAAATTGAAAGATTAACAAGATCATACCCATTCTTTTGCAAAAACTCAAATAGCGGGGCGAGTTTTACATTTTTGATTGCCCGATTATAATCTGCTGCATCAGGAGCTTTTTGATAATTTACCCGGTTTGGATAAGCCATGTTGAACGTAGCTGTCATTGAAAAGGCTGTACGGTTATAATTGCTTCTTGAATTGGGTAATACCCTGAAACCTTTTTCCATCAAAGCATTATCAAAAGCTGAATTATTGGCCGCAAGCATTTCTGCTTGGTAAGAAGAAGATGGATAACAGTCGGGAACAATATAATAGATGTCGGGCAATTTTTTTTTCAGACTGTTGGGTACAACAGCATTGAATATATTTTCACGGGCAACCTGTTTTTCCTTTTTCTTTATCTGAATCAATTTTGAAATTTCCACTCCGGTATAGATGAGTAAGAGCAGGTTGAGAAACAGGGTTGTTTTGTATGCTGTTTTACTTTTTCGTAAAACCATAAACAGCGCAAACAGTAAAACTGTTAAAACAGGGAGAAAGATTTTATACAGTGAAAGGAAATGAAAAGAAGAGCTGTGTTGTAAACCTTCACGCAGGTCACCAAAAAAAAGGAGCAGAAAACCTGTGCAGGTTGCTGCTGCGGCAGCTTTTAAAAAGTCTTTCAGGAAAAAGAAAAAAATCAAAAGCCCGGTTGCAAGTGCACCTGTGATGAGTAATCCTGATTTCCATGCTGCATAAACATCGAGCAACCCTTCATATTGCACGTATTTACTGAAAATAAAAAATACCGGCAACAGTAAAAAATGAACAGGGAGTTTTTGAAAAACAGCTTTAAGCGTTTGCAGCATGAATACAAATGTATAAATGAAATGAGTGGATATGAAATTGTTTTACCAACTCCTTAATTTTATTATTGATTGTGGAAAGGAAGTTGTCGCCCAGGCACGCCATCTCTTTCTAAACTCAACAATGTGCGTGCAGGAACTTTAAAAAACTTCAAAGGTTGGAGATTTCAGAAAGAAGAGTTGCACTATACGTATTAATTTTCAAATTATTAATGTGAATGAATTAGTTTCGTCAGCTAAACAAAAATAATAATATGGAAGTTCAAAACTTTAAAAACCATGCAAGATTTATTCCTTTATTTCATTTTATAACACCAACGGTTATACTTGCAATATTTACCGGGTCTTGTATAAATTTATATGAAGCCTGCAATAAACAAGAGGGCTTATACAGCGCTTCATTAATTACTTTAATCAGTATTGTGTTGCTGATTATCTGGTTTTATTCAAGGGCCTTTGCTTTAAAGGCACAAGACAGGGCAATACGTGCCGAAGAAAATTTCAGGCATTTTCTTGCAACGGGCAAACCATTGGATAGCAGGTTAAAGACCCGCCAGATAATTGGATTACGGTTTGCCGCTGATGATGAGTTTGTTGCACTGGCAAAACAAGCGGCTGATGAAAACCTGACGGAAAAGCAAATAAAAATGGCTATTAAAAACTGGAAAGGCGATCATTACAGAGTATAAAGCCAATAAAGTATTTTGATTTAAAAACCCGGTTGTATTTTAAACAACCGGGTTTTTTGTATTGCAATGAATAACATTTTAACAATAAATAAATTACTTATCCCCCGAATTCAAAATCACCGGTGTATTTCCTTTCCCCATAATAATGATCTTGGCATTTTGCGACTTGGCTATTTCCAGGTTTGCTTTTATACTTTCATACTGCAACTGCCTGTCGGTTAAACTTTCGCTGATGATACGCTGGTAATCGGCAATACCCTGTGCTTCCACTCGTTTACGTTCGGCTTCCTGTTTTTCTTTCTGCAATACAAACTGCATTTTCTGTGCATCCTGTTCGGCATTGATCTTTTGTTCAATGGTTGCTTTTACACTGGCAGGTAAAGTGATGTTCCTTACAAGAAGGTTTTCAAGAAACAAACCTCTTTTCTTAAAATCATCTTCTATGTTTTTAAAAATACGTAATTGAAATTCATCTCTTTTGGTGGAGTATAGCGCTACCGCATCATAATAAACAGCATTGTCTCTTATACGTGTACGGGTAAGCGGACGAACAATCTTGTCTTCATAATTTTCTCCCGTTTCCGAGATCAGTTTAGGAGCATCAACAGGAATCACACGGTATAAGACAGACAGATCTATTGTTACCTCCAAACCATCGGCAGTAAGCACCCGGATCGCATCATCACTTGCTTTGTTTCCTTCATCCTGCACACCACTCATGGTATAGTTCTGTGTTTTAATATCCATTTTTATTACATCTACCAATGGATTTACAAAGTTGAGGCCGCTTTGCAGGGTGCGGCTTTGCACTTTACCAAACAGTTTTTGCACACCTACATGTCCCGCATCTATCTGTACAACACAGGCTGTAAGGAACCCGATTAAGATAATTACAAAACCAAGTGTACGAATAACTTTTGCAAATTTTTGAAGCGGACTGTCGGCTTTTGCAACAGCAAAACCAACAGCAACAGCAATAAGCCCGAGAATAATGAGAAACATAATTGAAAAATTAAAAGGTTAAGATCTTAAAATATAAGATAGAAGAAACAGGGCACAAGGTACAAGAAAGAAAATCCAAAACCCCAAAATCCAAAACCAAAAGCACAAGGGAAAGTCATCCAGCTTATAAACAGGAACTCAGAACTGAATTTAACTGCTGTGATCTGCTACAATTACCCATTGTCCTTTTATTTTTCTGAACAGCAGTGTATAATGTCCGCCAATGTTCCCTTCTTTTTTTCTTGTTAAATGCCATTTGCCCACCACATAAAAAGCATCAGGGGCAAGCTTTGTTATTTTAAGAATAGCAAATTTCAGCTCACCCATTGCATCCATATCAGGATAGCTCTTTTGATAGTTTGCAAGCGTTTGATCGTAGCCATAAGTAACGCCGCTTTTACCAATGAACATCAGCGAATCGTTTTTCCAGTAACCGTTCATGAAGCTTTTCAAGTCGCCATGATTCCAGGATTGCGTTTGTTTCTCCAGGATGGCGAGAATTTGTTTTTCATCTTTTGTTTGTGCTGAAGAATGAACGGCTGCAAAAAGGAGCACAAGCAGAATAAAATTTTTCATGGAATAAAATTACAGGAAAAGAAAGTGCAGCACAAGGGGCACAAAGAAAGCACAAAGTTCTTAAAGTGAGGTCTCTATGCCTTTTGTTCTTTTATCAGAAGTAATAATGATTAACCGTTTCCCCAGTTTTTCTTTTTGAGATAATCAATACTTTTTTTGATGCATTGTTGTTCCGGCATGGTATAAGCTTCCTGTTCAACAAATGCATATTTTAAACCCGATAGTTTGCGTTGTGCAAAAAGTGAAGTAAAGTTAATAGTGCCATCGCCCATCTGTGTGCTTTCTTTCTGGCCTTTTGCATTGGTGGTCATGTCTTTTAAATGCCACATGGTAAACCGGCCGGGATATTTTTTAAACCAATCAACCGGATTTTCATTGCTGTACACAACCCAGTAAAGATCCATTTCAAATTCAACCATCTTAGTATCTGTTTGTGCAAGCAGGAATTCATAATAAGTTTTTCCATCGGGCATTTTACCAAACTCAAACTCATGATTGTGATAAGCCAGCTTCATACCCGCAGCTTTGGTTAACTCTGCTGCAGCGCCAATTACATCAGCTAATTTTTTGAAATCATCTGTTCCCCTGTGTTTGTCATCAAGCCAGGGAATAACCATGTATTCATTTTCCATGATGGCTGCTGCTTCAACGGCAGCTTTCCACACATCTGTTTTTCCCTGGTATAAGAAAGCAGGTAAATAATAATGGCTACTTGGCGCAGTAAGTTGATTGGCATCAAACATGGCTTTAAACTCTTTGGGAGTTTTACCAAAAAAAGTTTTCCCGTTAAAGCCATACAATTCAACCTGGCTGTATCCGGCTTTGGAAATATATGCAAGAGTTGATGCAAGATTTTTATTTACATCATTACGTACTGTGTATAACTGAATTCCATATTTCTTTTTGCCTGATGGATCAGCACAGGAAATTAACGGTACCCCTGCAATTGAAAAACCTGCAGCCAATGCTGCGGATGTTCTTAAAAATTCTTTGCGGTTGTAAGACATGATTTTTATTATCATTCCCGTCTGATGCCCCCGTCTGACGGATTTATTAAAACTTATTTTTCCCTGCATCAAACGAGGGCGTAAGATGCGGAGTTGATCATTCGTTTTATTCAGCCCAGGCTTTATCACCTTTTGCATAAGGAAGAGCGCCATCAAATTTGCCCGGCACGGCAGCATGCCTCAACGTTTCTGTCATCCCGGTTTTGGAAGTAAAGAAACCCAACAGTGTTAACTGTTTCATCATGGTATAATAATGACCTGGTGAACCTTCAAATTCTGTTTGATCTTTCCATGCAATTGTACTGTTGTTTTTTTCATGTGCTTCCCGTTTTGGTTTGTCTTCTTCATCACGTTTTTGATTGAAAGCCTTTGCTTCTTTTTCAATACTTACCAGCAGCTCGTGACGTTGTTCTGCAGTACATTCCATGAACGGGGTGCCATGCATTTTTTTACAGGCATCTTCCAGTTCAGTAATACCTTTCATAAATACAGTTTGTTGTTTTTCTGTATAACAATCGGTAACCATCACTTTCATAAACTCACCCACCTGTGCCGCTTTTGCACCGGGAGTAGTTGTGGCAGGAATAATGGTTTCTGCCACTTCATCAAGCAAAGAAATATTGGAAGCTGTAAAACCTGCATCAGCTTTTACTCTGTTTTTACAGCCGGTTAAAAACAACTCTCCGCCAATAACTACTCCGCCGGTGAGGAGTGCAATTTGTTTTAAAAGATCACGACGATTCATATAAAAGATTTTAAGGCCTCACCCTCGTTCCCGCTCCAAAAGAGAGGGAGGTCAGGCATTTGTTGATTATTCAATTTCTGCATTTAAGCATTTGTACTTCTGTTTTTCTAATCATCAACTAAAATCAACCAGTCATTTTGTAGCAATCTTTTAAAAAGCTGGCTTTGTGTTTTGATGATCCCGTTTTAAGGCGGGATCGGATGGGGGCTGTGTTACAAATTTCCCATCTTCAATTCTTTCACTGCAAAATCAGCAGCCCTTGCTGTTAATGCCATATAGGTTAATGATGGGTTAACGCAGGAAGCACTTGTCATGCAGGCACCATCAGTAACAAATACATTAGGTGCATCCCATACCTGGTTGTTGCCATTCAAGACAGATGTTTCAGAATCACGACCCATACGGGCTGTTCCCATTTCATGAATACCCATTCCAACGGTATAGCCATAATCAAATGTTTTAACATCTTTAACGCCTGCATTGGTAAGCATTTCTGCTGCATCACTCATCATTTCTTTTCGCATGTTCAGTTCATTCTCCTTCATTTCTACATCAAATGAAATGACCGGTAACCCCCATTTGTCTTTCTTGCTTTTATCCAAAGTCATTTTATTTTCATGATATGGAAGTATTTCTCCAAAACCCATAATACTCATTTCCCAGTTTCCGGGTTCAGATAATGCTTCTTTTAAATTTGTACCAATTGTAAACTCGGCAATATTATCCAGGCCACGGCCACGGCTTGCGCCTCCCTGGTATCCGAAGCCACGTAAATAATCTCTTTTATCGTCATAGATATTTCTGAAACGTGGAATGTAAATGCCTGTTGGCCTTCTGCCGTAGAGATATTTGTCATCAAAACCTTCAACCCTGCCGCCGGCTCCGTTTTTTAAATGATGATCCATGATATTATGCCCCAGCTCACCACTGCTGCTTCCCAATCCATCGGGCCAAATATCTGTGGCCGAGTTCATGAGTATCCAGGAAGAGTTAAAAGCAGAGGCACACACAAATACAATTTTAGCTTTGTACTCAAATGTTTTATTTGTTTCTGCATCTACTACTTCTACCCCGGTTGCTTTCTTCTTGTCTTTATTGTATAAAATTTTTGTAACGATTGAAAATGGACGAAGAGTAAGATTACCTGTTGCCATTGCAGCAGGTAAGGTTGCAGATTGTGTGCTGAAATAACCACCAAAGGGGCAGCCTCTCCAGCAACGGTTCCGGTATTGACAATTGGTTCTGTTATGATGCGGTTGTGTAATATTTGCACTGCGGCCAATAATTAAATGCCTTTTACCTTTATAAAAATTTTCCAACCTTTTTTTTACTTCTTTTTCAACACAGTTTAATTCCATTGCGGGCATAAAATCGCCATCGGGTAAAACGTCCAATCCGTCTTTGTTGCCCTGGATACCTGCAAATTTTTCTGCATAACTGTACCAGGGAGCAATATCATCATAACGGATAGGCCAGTCAACAGCAATACCTTCTTTGGCATTGGCTTCAAAATCCCATTTGTTCCAGCGGTAACTCTGCCTGCCCCACGTTAAAGAGCGGCCTCCTACATGATAGCCACGATACCAATCGAAACGTTTTTCTTCTGTATAAGGATTGTCTTTATCACTGCACCACCAATCAAGATTCATTTCATTTAACGGGTAATCCCTTTTTAATTTGGGATAATCTTTAATCATCTGCTGTGTGCGTCCGCCACGATGCGGAAATTCCCATTGGTCTTTTGAAGTACTTGTATAATCTTTAATGTGCTCAACATTTTTACCACGTTCCAGCATGATTACTTTCAACCCTTTTTCAGTGAGTTCTTTGGCGGCCCACCCACCGCTGATTCCTGAGCCAATGACGATGGCATCATATTGCATATTATCGGGCATGTTAAAAATTTATTGTTTGAAGTTATTGTTTCAAGCTTTCGGCCTCACCTCCCTACCTCCTCTCCGGTAGAGAGGTGGCGGTGCTACATTTCTTTATTCAACTTTTTGTTCTACCACATCATCTTTTATTCTTTACTCATCAAATAGCAACTATTGTGATACTTATCAAGCTCTGCAATAAGTTGGCCCGTGCTATGCAGTTCTCCCCCTTCGGGGGAGTTAGAGAGGGCTGGCTACATCACACCTCCTAACCGCATCTTTCAAAGCTGCAATCTTTTCTTCTTTCGTTTTTCCTGTGGGAATATATTCCTGTGCTACATATCCTTTATAGCCTGTTGCAAGAATGGCTTTCATAATAGCCGGGTAATACAACTCCTGTGTTTCATTGATTTCATGCCTGCCCGGCACGCCTGCTGTATGATAATGACCAAAGTGTTGATGATTATCATTGATGGTATGAATGACATCTCCTTCATTCACCTGCATGTGATAAATATCATAGAGCAGTTTAAAATTGGGCGAGCCAAGGCGTTTGCAGAGTTCAACACCCCATGCACTTTTATCGGCCATATAATCTTTATGATCCACCTTGCTGTTAAACAATTCCATCTGGATGATGACTTTGTGCTGTTCGGCCAATGGCAGGATTTTTTTCAAACCCTCCACACAATTATTCATTCCTGTTTCATCATCCATTCCGTTTCTGTTACCACTGAAGCAGATGAGATTTTTATAACCTGCAGCAGCAGCAAGAGGAATTGCTTCTAAAGAATCTTTGATCAATTGTGCATGAAAGGTTTTGTTATTCCACCCTTCAGTTAAACTTATTTTGCCTGCAGTGTAACACATGGAACAGGTGATGCCATGTTTCTGCAATATGGGCCAGTCTTTAGGCGCAATCAAATCAATGGCAGTAAAGCCAATCTTTTTTACAGCAACACATAATTCATCCAATGAAAGAAAATCATAAGTCCATCTGCAAACGGAATGATTGATGTTTCTCCTGAGCTTGTAGTTTTCATCTTCAATATGTTCAATACCGGCAAATGCTTTTCCTGCACTTAAGGCAACGGTTGTTGCAGCAAGTTGTTTTAAAATAGTTCTTCTTGATGACCGGTGTAACATCTGATAACGGGTAATTATTAAGTTACGAAACTTTGATTGTTTTCTTAGGTTCTTTGAAAAGTAATGCAAACAAAATTGTAATTATTGCAGCAATGGCAGCGGGTATCATCCAGATCGTATCCCAATCATGGCCAACGCCACCAGCGGCTTTATAATGTTCAGTGATCAACCCCGCAAACCAAAAACCAATCAGCATTCCCACACCATACGTTGCCAGCGTAATCATTCCCTGGGCACTGGAACGGATGCGTTCGCCTGCACGTTCATCAGTATAAATTTGTCCGGTAACAAAAAAGAAGTCGTAACAAATACCATGCAGGATGATACCGGTATATAATAACCACACGCCATTGCCCGCATCACCAAAACCAAAACACAAATAACGGATCACCCATGCAAGCATACCAATGAGCAACATTTTCTTTATGCCCAATCTGCTGAAGAATAAAGGCATGAGGAAGAGGAAGATCGTTTCACTCATTTGTCCCATTGTCATTTTACCCGCAGCTTTTTCCACACCTATTTCATTTAAAAATTTATTTGTTTCCTGGTAATAAAAAGCCAGCGGAATACAAATAAGAACAGAGCTTACAAAAAAGATGAGATAGTTTTTATCTTTTAATAAACTCAGTGAATCCAGGCCCAGTATTTCACCAAGGCTTGCTTTGCTTCCGGCTTTAGGAGGTGGTGTATGCGGTAAAAAGAAACTGTAAAGGCCAAGCACAACAGAAATGCCGCATGCAATTAAATAGGTTTGCTGTAATAATTTTTTCTGTTCAAGTGCAAGCCATCCAATCAGCAAGCCCGCAGCAATCCAGCCAATGGTACCCCATACTCTTATTAATGAAAACTCTTTCTCCGGGCTTGTCATCTGTTTAAATGAAATTGCATTTACCAACGCAAGCGATGGCATGTAAATGATCATATACACAAGCAGTACCGGATAAAAATTTTCAAAATTTCCGGCGCTGTATAAATAATACAAAAGAGCAGCGCCGGCTAAATGCAAAACACCCAGTATTTTTTGTGCAGGGAAATAGCGATCTGCTATCAAGCCTATAATAAAAGGCGCAATAATAGCGCCCAGTGCCTGTGTGCCGTAAGCAAGACCAATCTGCACATCACCTGCTTTAACAATTGTAGCCAGGTAAGTTCCCATGGTTACAAACCAGATGCCCCAAACAAAAAAATTGAGGAACATCATTGCAGATAATTGAATACGTGTGGTAAAAGGCATGAGCAATCGTTTAGTTGGTTAAAGCGAAAACTAAATTTAGGGGTTTTATTCATTCGCCAAGAGTAAAAAATGATAAGCGCTTATCGCAAACGTTTGTTATGAAAAAATGAAATTCAATTTTTGTTTTTGATTTATCTGTTACCTTTAAGTTCTTCAAAATGATTGTTTGCTATGGGAGATTTTCAGGTAAAAGTTCAACCAAAAAATTACGATGTTGTTATTGTAGGATCGGGTGCAGGCGGCGGCATGGCTGCTTACATGCTCAGTAAAGAAGGCTTGAAAGTGTGTTTGCTGGAAGCAGGGGCTATGTATGATCCGCAGAAAAATATTACACAGTTAAAGAACCCATGGGAAAGTAAACGAAGAGGAGCGTCAACAAAGTTTCGGCCGTTTGGAGATTTTGATGCATGCTATTACGGATGGGATATTGATGGTGAACCTTATACCAAAGCAGAAGGCACACAATGGGATTGGTGGCGTGCAAGGATGCTGGGTGGAAGAACCAATCACTGGGGAAGAATTTCACTCCGCTTCGGACCAAAAGATTTCAAACGCAGAAGCATTGATGGGCTGGGCGATGACTGGCCGATTGGTTACGAAGACATCAAACCATATTATGATCGTATTGATAAACTCATTGGTGTATTTGGCACGAATGAAGGATTGGAAAATGATCCCGATGGATTTTTTCTTCCTCCTCCCAAACCAAGATTGCATGAACTGATGATCAAAAATGCAGCAACAACGGCTGGTGTAAAAGTGATCCCATCAAGACTATCCATTCTCACCAAAAAAATTGAAAGCACAACGGAACGGGGCGCCTGTTTTTTTTGCGGACAATGTAACCGCAACTGCAGTATGATGAAAGCTGATTTTTCATCAACCAATGTATTGATCTATCCTGCTTTGAAAACAGGAAATGTGGATGTAATTGCCAATGCTATGGCAAGAGAAGTGCTCACCAATAAAGAAGGACTTGCAACGGGAGTAAGTTATGTAAGTAAAGATGATATGCAGGAATACCAGGTAAACGGAAAAGTGGTTATCCTTGCTGCAAGCGCCTGTGAGAGTTCAAGATTATTACTCAATTCAAAATCGCAACGGCATCCGAATGGTTTAGCAAACAGCAGCAATGTAGTTGGTAAATATTTGCATGATAGTACCGGCGCTGCTATGGGTGGTGTGTTGCCGCAATTGTTTGGTCGTAAAAAATACAATGAAGATGGTGTGGGTGGTATGCACATTTATAGTCCCTGGTGGTTGGATAATAAGAAGCTTGATTTTCCAAGAGGGTATCATGTGGAGTATTGGGGCGGTATGAGTCAGCCTGCTTATGGTTTTGGTTGGGATATTCAAACCTATAATGGTAAGTATGCAGTAGCCGGACAAAAGAAAGAAGCGGGTGGTTATGGCACTTCCTTAAAAGAAGATTATCGTTATTTCTATGGTGCCGGAGTTGGTATGGCCGGAAGAGGTGAAGCTATTCCAATGGAAAGTAACTTTTGCGAAATTGATCCAACGGTTGTAGATAAATACGGCATTCCTGTTTTACGCTTCAATGTAAAATGGAGTGAACATGAAATTAATCAGGCCAAACACATGAAAGAAACTTTTCGTGAAGTGATGCATAACATGGGTGCTGTAATTACCTGGGGCAATGATGGCGCTGAAAATAATTATGGGTTGGAGGCGCCGGGAAAAATTATTCATGAAGCAGGAACGGTTCGTATGGGCAATGATCCCAAACGCAGTGCACTAAATAAATACAACCAGGCACATGACTGTAAAAATTTATTTGTAGTGGATGGCGGAGCATTTGTTTCACAGGCTGATAAAAATATTACATGGACGATTCTGGCATTGAGTATGCGGGCAAGTGAGTATGTCGTGGATCAGCTGAAAAAGCAAAATATTTAACCCCCTAAATCCCCCTTGAGGGGGACTTAATGCTTAAGTACTTTGATTATGCAGTTGAATACATTTCAAATGCATTTCATTGTTCAACAAATGAGAATGAACTCAAATGATGATAAGAAAATAAATGCTGGTAACCCTCCCCCTCAAGGGGGAGATGGAGGGGGTGCTAAAGCTGGTAATTATTTTAAGAGGTATGGTGATATGAATGAAGGAGCTAATAATCTGGTGTTCGGGTTAGCAAAAGAGTTGAGACGAAATATGACAGAAGCAGAAAAGAAACTCTGGGTCCATTTAAAACAGGGAGTTGGAGGATTGAAATTCAGAAGACAACATCCGTTGAAAAATTATATAGCTGACTTTTATTGTCATAAAATTAAATTAATCATTGAAGCAGATGGTGGAATTCACAACAAACCAGAAGTAAAAGAGTATGATGAAAACAGGGAAAGAGATTTGAAAGAATGGGGTTATGTTGTTGTGAGGTTTACGAATGATGAAATATTGAGGAAAGAGGAATTAGTAATACGGAAGTTGGCAGATATTGTTGAACAATTAAAAGTGAATATTTAAAACAAGTGCATCAATTATGAAAAGAAGAGATTCCATTAAAGCCATTCTTGTTGGTACTGTTGCATCATCAGTATTGGTTGATGCATGTACATCTGCCGATGAAAAAACAAAACCTGTTGAACAAGCAACAGGCAGCGGTATTGACCGTATGAAAGAAGAGGCTGCGTATGAAGCCAAACTCGAATCTGAGAAATTCTTTTCAACACATGAAATGGCAACCATTGCAGTGTTAAGTGATATCATCATTCCCAAAGATGCTGTGAGTGGCAGTGCAACAGAAGCAGGTGTTCCTGATTTTATTGAATTTATTGTAAAAGATATGCCGCATTACCAAACACCCATACGTGGCGGTTTGCGCTGGTTAGATATGGAAAGCTATGAACGTTTTCAAAAAGCATTTAAAGATTGTGATGCCAAACAACAACTTGAAATTGTTGATGAAATTGCGTATCCCGAAAAAGCAAAACCTGAAATGAAAAGAGGTGTTGCTTTTTTTAATATGATGCGCAACTTAACAGCTTCCGGTTTTTATACTTCACAGATTGGGGTGAAAGATATTGGTTATGCAGGTAATACGCCCAATCAATGGAATGGTGTGCCCGATGATGTACTGAAACAATATGGTTTATCTTATTCTGAAAAAGAATTAAAAGAATGTATTTCATTTGATAAATAATCAATCAATGAGTAACAAAAAAACAAGAAGAGATTTTTTAAGAACCTCCTCCTTAGCTGCGGCAGGGTTTATGATTATTCCCCGCCATGTATTAGGTCGTGGTTTTGTAGCTCCCAGCGATAAACTAAATATCGCTGGAATCGGCGTAGGTGGCAAAGGTGCCAGCGATTTAACAGAGTTTGCTAAAAGCCCGAATGTAAATATTGTTGCTTTGTGTGATGTGGATGACCGGATGGCGAAATCATCAAGAATACTTTTTCCCAAAGCAACTTATTACAAAGATTTCAGGGAAATGCTGGCGAAAGAAAGAAATAATATTGATGCTGTTTCAGTATCCACACCCGATCACACACATGCAGTAGCAGCATTGGCAGCCATGCAAATGGGTAAGCATGTGTATGTACAAAAACCATTAACACATACCATACAGGAAGCAAGAATTTTAACTGAAGCTGCAAAACAATATAAGGTTGTTACACAAATGGGTAACCAGGGCGCCAGCGGCGATGGTGTCAGGCAAATGCAGGAGTGGTATAATGCCGGCGTAATTGGGCATGCTCATACCATTTACGTTTGGACCAACAGACCAGTATGGCCACAGGGTTTTGGAAAACCCAAAAAACAAGCAGAAGTACCCAAGGGACTTGATTGGGATTTATGGCTGGGCCCGGCTAAATGGGAAGAATACAAAGATGGTTATGTGCCATTCAACTGGCGTGGATACTGGAGTTTTGGAACAGGTGCATTGGGCGATATGGGTTGTCATTTAATTGATCCTGCATTTAGAACTCTAGGCCTTGGCTATCCAACAGAAGTTGAATGCAGTGTTGCTGCTATCTATGAACAAATGTGGACCGCTGCTTATTACCCCGACAGTTGTCCACCTGCTTCAACAGTGATATTAAAATTTCCAGGTAAGAATAAGAAAAAAGATGTGGAGCTTCATTGGATGGATGGTGGTATCCGTCCAGAACGGCCCGACGAGTTAGGCCCTAATGAGGTGATGGGTGATGAGGATGGTAGCGGTGGCGTAATCATTGAAGGAACAAAAGGGAAAATCATGTGTGGCACCTATGGCAGCAATCCAAGATTATTATTTGCATCAGGAAAAAAAGAAATAACGGTTGCTAAAACAATTGAACGTGTTCCCGAAGGTCATTATCTGCAGTGGATAAATGCATGTATTGCCGGATACGGGAAAAGCAAACTCAGTTCTTCATTTGATTATGCAGGCCCGCTTACGGAAAGTATTTTAATGGGCAACCTTGCTTTAAGAAGCTGGATGATTAAGGGTGCAGATGGTAAAAATTTTATTGGCCGCAAAAAATTATTGTGGGATGCTGCTGATATGAAGATTACCAACTTTGATGAAGCCAATCAGTTTGTAACTAAAGAATACAGAAGCGGATGGGAACTTCCTGGTTAATTACGAAAGCAGAAAAATAAAAACATGAACAGAAAACTTCGCATGGCAATGATTGGTGGCGGTAAAGATGCATTCATCGGTGCCGTTCACCGGCTTGCAATGAATATGGACGGACAGGTTGAACTGGTTGCCGGAGCATTGAGTATTAATCCGGAAATTGCTGTTGATTCAGGAAAAATGTTATTTCTTGATGAAGACAGGATTTATACTGATTATAAAGTAATGCTGGAAAAAGAAGCAACCATGCCTGCTGATAAACGCATTGATTTTGTAAGCATCGTTACACCCAACTTTGTTCACTTTGCTCCCGCCATGATGGCATTGGAAAAAGGATTTAATGTAGTAATTGAAAAGCCCATCACTTTTACGTTAGATGAAGCAAAACAAATAAAAGCAAAACTTGAAACTACAGGATTGAGTTTGTTGTTATGTCATACATACACCGGTTATCCCATGGTGAAGCAGGCAAAACAATTTTTAAAAAGCGGCGTATTGGGAAAAATCAGGAAAGTATATGTTGAATACCCGCAAGGTTGGTTAAGTACTTTCCTTGAGGGAACAGGGCAGGCACAGGCAAGCTGGCGAACAGATCCAAAACGCAGCGGTAAAGCAGGCAGTATGGGTGATATTGGAACACATGCTTTCAATTTAGCTGAGTATGTAACAGGTTTACAGGTAACACATCTTTGTTCTGATTTGAATATTGTAGTAGAAGGAAGAATGCTGGATGATGATGGCGCAGCCTTTTTAAAATTCAACAATGGTGCAACAGGTGTTTTGATGGCTACACAAATTGCAGCCGGGGAAGAAAACAATGTAAAGATCCGTGTGTATGGTGAAAAAGGCGGATTGGAATGGAAGCAGGAAGATGCAAATACATTGTTGGTAAAGTGGTTGGACAAACCAACAGAAATTTACAGAACAGGAGGAGGATACAACAGTTCTTTTGCTGCTCATAATACAAGAGTTCCTGCCGGGCACCCGGAAGGTTATTTGGAAGCATTTGCTAATTTGTACAGAAATTTTATGTTCACAATACGGGCAAGGATGAATGGAGAACAACCCAATGAAGAATGGTTGGATTTCCCGGGAGTGGAAGAGGGAATAAGAGGGATGGCATTTATTGAAAATGTGGTTGAAAGCGGTAAGAGCCGGGAGAAGTGGAGAGAGTTTACCCTAAATCCCTAAAGGGACTTTTAACAACGGTAGTTCATTTCAAATGATTAATTGAAACTTAACTGCTGAAAATATTATTCAGCAGTTCATTATATAACCAAAAGCAAAAAGTCCCTTTAGGGATTTAGGGTTTATGAATACAATCAAAGGTCCAGCAATATTTTTAGCGCAGTTCATGAGCGACAAACCACCGTTCAATGATCTCAAATCAATTTGTAACTGGGCAAAAGGTTTAGGATTTAAAGCAGTTCAAATTCCAACATTGAACAGTCGTTGTATGAATCTTCAACTGGCTGCAGAAAGTAAAACCTATGCAGATGAATTAAAAGGTATCGTCAATGAAGCCGGTTTGGAAATTTCTGAACTCAGTACACATTTACAAGGGCAGTTGGTTGCTGTGCATCCTGCTTATGATATTATGTTTGATGTGTTTGCACCCGATGCATTAAAAGGAAACCCAAAAGCACGACAGGAGTGGGCTGTACAGCAAATGATGTATGGAGCAAAAGCCTCACAGAATTTAGGATTAAATGCTCATGCTACTTTCAGCGGTTCTTTATTATGGCATGCATTTCATCCCTGGCCGCAAAGGCCCGATGGTTTGGTGGAAGAAGGCTTTAAGGAATTAGCCAAACGGTGGTTACCCATTTTAAATGAGTTTGATCAATGTGGTGTGGATGTTTGTTATGAAATTCATCCCGGTGAAGATTTGTTTGATGGCATTACGTATGAAATGTTTTTAGAAAAAGTAAACAATCACAAGCGTGCCTGTTTGTTATACGATCCTTCGCACTTTGTGTTACAGCAGTTGGATTATCTGCAATACATTGATTTTTATTATGAACGCATCAAGGCATTTCATGTAAAAGATGCTGAGTTTCATGCAACAGGTAAGCAAGGCACATTTGGCGGTTATCAAAGCTGGCTCAACCGTGCCGGCCGTTACCGTTCTCCGGGCGATGGGCAGGTTGATTTCAAAACCATCTTCAGCAAGCTCACACAATATGGTTACAAAGGCTGGGCAGTAATGGAATGGGAATGTTGTTTAAAACATCCCGAAGATGGGGCAAGAGAAGGCGCTGAGTTTATTAAAAAGCATATCATCCGTGTAACCGAAAAAGCCTTTGATGATTTTGCAGGCGGAGAAAGCAACGCTGCAACCAACAGGAAAATTTTAGGTCTCGATTAACAGGTATGCCATACTTCCAAAGTATGGCTTACCTTTCAGATAAACGATTATTTATAACTATACAATTCAAAGTAATGAAACAGATTTTATTTACATCAGCCATTGCTCTTGCATTCATTGCCTGTGGCGGAGCAGGCACTGAAAAAAAAGAGCAGCCAAAAGAAGAACCAAAACAGGAAGCTTCAACTGCTCCATCTGATAATCCTGATTATGAAAAAGGATTAACACTGATTGCGGCAAGCGATTGCCTCACCTGCCACAAAGTAGATGAGAAACTGGTAGGCCCAGCCTACAGGGATGTAGCCAATAAATATGAAAACAATGAAGCCAATATTAAAATGCTGGCGGCAAAAGTGATTAAAGGCGGTACCGGTGTTTGGGGCGAAGTGCCAATGGCTGCTCACCCCACCATACCACTAGCTGATGCCGAACAAATGGTAAAATATGTTCTCCTCCTTAAAAACAAATAAATATGTTCCGTTCTCTGTTAATAATTGCAACTGTCAGTTCTTTTTCGGCCTGTAATAATGAAGGACAAAAAACAACTGAACAAATTGATACAACTAAAACAGCAATGATGGCCGTGTCAACTTTAACGGAAGAAGAAGTAAACGATGGCTGGGTATCTCTGTTTGATGGGCTAACCACCAAAGGCTGGCATAAGTATGGCGGTAAGCCTGTTGGTAGTGCATGGAAAGTGGTTGATGGTACTTTGTATTTAGATGCATCTCAAAAAGAAAAATGGCAAATAAGGGATGGTGGCGATATTGTAAGTGATGAGGAATATGAAAATTTTCATTTGAAGCTTGAGTGGAAAATTGACACATGCGGTAACAGTGGTGTGATCTTTTATATAAAAGAAGATACTGTGAAATATCAATGGCCCTGGATGACCGGCCCTGAAATGCAGGTGCTGGATAATAAATGTCATCCCGATGCAAAAATCATCAAACACCGTGCAGGGGATCTCTATGATCTCATCACTTCAACTCCTGAAACAGTAAAGCCGGCATTGGAATGGAACCTTGCTGAAATTAAAAGTACAAACGGAACTCTGGAATTTTATCTCAACGGAACGAAAGTGGTGAGCACTGCCTTATGGGATGAAGGCTGGAGGAAAATGATTGCAGGCAGTAAGTTTAAAGCAATGAAAGATTTCGGAACCTATAAGAAAGGAAAAATTGCCTTGCAGGATCACGGCAATAATGTTTGGTTCAGGAATATTAAGATTAAGAAGTTGTAATAACTTCATCACATACAGAGGTGACAGCTTTTCAAAGGCTGTCACCTCTTTTATTAAGTAAAATTCATCTCTTTTCAAACCCTCTCCCTGCCCGATTTTCCGTACCTTTGCGGCTTCAAATTTTCGGATATTATGATCGGTGCAAGAAATATAACCCTCTCTTACGGCAAGCGTGTATTGTTTGATGAAGTGAATATCAACTTCACCAAAGGAAATTGTTATGGTGTAATTGGAGCCAACGGTGCAGGTAAGAGTACTTTTTTAAAGATCCTCAGCGGTGAAATTGAGCCCAACAAGGGAACGGTGGAAATAACTCCCGGCGAACGCATGGCAGTGTTGAAACAAAACCACTTTGAGTTTGATGAACAAACTGTATTGAACACCGTGTTAATGGGCCACAAAAAAATGTGGGAAGTGATGCAGGAAAAAGATGCTATTTACATGAAGCCCGACTTCAGCGAAGAAGATGGCATGCGTGCCGGTCACCTGGAAGCTGAGTATGGTGAAATGGGTGGTTATACTTCTGAAAGTGATGCGGCCAGTTTCCTGAGCGGCCTTGGTATAAAAGAAGAATATCTGCAGAGTTTGATGAAAGATATTCCGAGTAACCTGAAAGTTCGTGTGTTGCTGGCGCAGGCGCTGTTTGGTAATCCTGATATTTTATTGTTGGATGAGCCTACCAACGGATTGGATATTGAAACCATCGGCTGGTTGGAAAATTTCTTAGCCGATTATGAAAATATTGTTTTGGTGGTGAGTCATGATCGTCACTTTTTAGATTCAGTTTGTACGCATGTGGCCGATGTGGATCGTTCGAAAATAAAAATCTTTTCAGGCAATTATACGTTTTGGTATGAAAGCAGCCAGTTAATGGCAAAGCAAATGGGCGATAAGAATAAGAAAACAGAGGAAAAGCGTCAGGCTTTGTTGGATTTCATTGCTCGTTTCTCTGCGAACGCTTCAAAGAGTAAGCAGGCAACATCAAGGAAAAAGGCTTTGGTTAAATTAACGATAGAAGAAATTGAACCCAGCAACAGAAAATATCCCGGCATCATTTTTCAACCATTGCGTGAAGTAGGTAACCAGATATTGAATATTGAGAAGTTGAAGAAAACAGTGGATGGCCGTGTATTATTTGATAAAGTAAGTTTCACCATTAACAAAGGAGATAAAATTGCTATTGTAAGTAAAGATCCATTAGCTGTAACGCATTTTTTCGACATCATAAATGCCGAGGAAATTGCTGATCACGGAAGTTATGAATGGGGCACAACCATTACCAAAGCTTATTTACCTGTTGAGCATAACAGTTTTTTTATTGAAGGGTTGAATTTGATGGAATGGTTACGGCAGTACGTGCCCAGCCATGTTACAGATGCTGATGAACCTTTCCTGCGTGGATTCTTAGGCAAAATGCTGTTCAGTGGTGATGATATTATGAAGAAGACCAATGTGCTGAGCGGTGGAGAAAAAGTTCGTTGTATGATCAGCCGAATGATGATGCAGAACCCCAACTGTATTATCCTAGATCAGCCTACCAACCACCTCGACCTGGAAAGCATTCAAA
The DNA here is from genome assembly GCA_947085245.1 of uncultured Chitinophagaceae bacterium. GTDB lineage: Bacteria > Bacteroidota > Bacteroidia > Chitinophagales > Chitinophagaceae > Lacibacter. Next base: position 29,710 of record CAMTVU010000058.1, read on the forward strand.
GTTTTAACGAACAGTGTATTGAATATAAGGGTGTGGTATTGCTTACATCACATGATCATACTTTCATGCATACCACAGCTAACCGTATTATTGAATTAACACCAAGCGGTATCATTGACCGGTTAACAACATTTGATGATTACCTGGAGGATGAAAGAGTAAAACAATTGCAACTGGAAATGTATGGCGAAGGAGTGATGGCTTAAAAAACACGATAAGAATAATAAAGTCCTGCATTTTGCTGGACTTTATTTCAGCATCCATTCAAATAAAAAAGTAATACCCGTTAAGGGTATTGCTTACCTGGTCCGTACCGGAAATCAAAATTATTTTACAAAGCGATGAACTTCTGTGCTGCCATCACTGCTGATGATTTGCAAAGCATATACACCCGGAGGGAAAGAATTCATGTCAATTGTATGTTGCTGCGATGTTGAGCTGATCTGCTTCACCACTGTTCCATTTATTGTAAGAATGCGTAATTGACGATTATCATTTGTAAAAAACTGAACATGGATATTACTGCTGCCCAAGCCGCCAACTAATGTTTGCTTTCCACCATTCCCTTGTTTTACTACAGAAGAAAAATTCAGCTTTGCATCAAAATCAACCTGCTGTAAACGGTAGTAATAAATAACTCCTGTTGAATGCTTATCTTCAAAACGATATTCAGTAACAGTTGAAGTTGTACCCTTTGCAGTTACTTGTCCAATGGTTTCAAAACGAACACCATCAACAGAACGCTGCACATAGTAGTGCGATGCATTTTGTTCCTGCATGGTTTTCCATTCCAGTAAAGTTGTTGAAGCATTGGTTCTTTTCGTTGTGAAACCACCCCATACCACAGGAAGAATGCCGGGATTGGAAGAAGTGTTTCCAAATGTAAACTGAATACGCTGGCCTTCTGCATTGTTTGTAAAGCTACCTGCAAGAGTAACCGTTCCGGTAATCACAAACCCGTTGTTGAGTACAGATGCATTAAGGAACCAAAAAGATTCTCCGCCATTATTGGTGCGTCCGTATGTTCCGCTAATGGGAATACCATCAACTGTAAGATTTGATACCTGTATAGAAGAAGAATTATTTTGAGTACGTACCGCCAGTTTCAGTAAATTAATACTAACTGCTGAAGCTGTTTTACCATCTGCAATTAAGCGGCTTGCAATTGATGAAAAAGTAGTTGTGTATGTAGTGCCATTAATAGTTGTAGTGTTTACAAATGAGTTGCCTGCTGCATTATAAGTAACACTGAAAGTGTAGCTGCCGGATGTGCCATAACTCAGATTTCTCTCAACCCTTGTGGTGTTTCCATTACGGTTTGTTCCCAAATCGGGGATGCCGTTATAATTTGCGGGGTTTTGATTTGCATTGCTGGTTCTTACGTTTCTGTAACGAACTCCCAGTAAGTCTTCAGAAGCTCCGGGGAAAGTACCAATCAACAATGATTGAGCAGAAACATTACCCCAATAAAGGAGAGTAAAAACTGTATAAAAAATACAGATTACAGGGTAAAACTTTGGTTTCATAGTACAGATATTTATATTTTACGTATGAACCCCTAAAAATTGATAGTAAAAAAACAGTTGAGAATGAACTGTTTAGGTAAGTGTGTATCGTTCTCTAAGGGTAAATGCTTAACAAAGCTAATGTTTTTATTTAAAAAAAGTAAATTTTTGTGTGTAAATACTTTAAGGCAATAAGGTAATATACCTGCTCCGGTGTTATGTTGTACGTAAAAGGCAGGAGGAAATCTTTTTTGAGAAATCAGGGTAATAAAATCGAATCAATTCTTTAACAGGGGGGGGCATTTCAAAATTTTTGCTAACTACATCATCTCTGCATTTTATCACCAAGTGATGCCAATCTTTGATACCCCCCTTTAAATTAAAAATACACTTTGCCTCAATAAGCTTATCTTTGCCCCGTTATTTTGAGTTATACAGTGTTATGTAAGTGAATCGTATTATCTGCTACGCACATTCTGCTAATAGTTAGTCATCTTTTACGCCTCGTATTATCTCAGATTTTTTTTAATCAATGTTTAATATTAACAAACATGAACATTTATGTTTCAAACTTAAGCTTCAACGTAAACGATGATGACTTAAAAGGATTTTTTGAAAGCTATGGTGAAGTAACCAGCGCTAAAGTAATTAACGACAAATTCACCGGTAAAAGCCGTGGTTTTGGATTTGTTGAAATGAGTGATGATGCAGCTGCAAAGACTGCCATCGGTGAACTGGATGGTGGTATGGTTGAAGGCCGTGCCATTAAAGTAACAGAAGCTAAGCCCCGTGAAGAGCGCAGCAGCGGCGGAAGCGGCGACCGTCGCCCTTCTTACGGTAACAAAAGCTTCAGCAACCGTTACTAATCTTGTTTGCAAACAAGTTAGTGAGCCATCTCGAAAGAGATGGCTTTTTGTTTTTAACCGGTTAATCAACTTCACGAAACAAAATATCTTTGTAAAAAAAGCACTATGAGCAATCTTGTAAAAGAGTTTAATGACTATCGCACAAAAATGAATGAGGTGATCCTGGGCAAAGACAATCTTGTGATCAAACGTCTTTGGAATCTTGACACCAACACTTACGCAGAAGGCGCAATAGATACCAAAACCAAAGAAATGCTGGGCTTGGTTGCAAGTATGGTATTGCGTTGCGACGATTGCATTAAATATCACCTCGGCAAATGCCAGGAGCTGGGGGTTACAACCCAACAGATGTATGAAATTTTTGCAGTTGCCAATATTGTGGGAGGTACCATAGTGATTCCTCATACAAGAAGAGCCGCAGAGTATTGGGAAGAACTTTTAGGAAATATTCAATGAGCAATGCTCAATTTTCGATGCCCAATCTATGCGAAAAGTCCTTTGTAAATTTGAGAGAACAAAAAGCCAGGCTTTATAGAATCAAAAAAATACGACCTTGAAGATCGTTTTGTGGATTACACTTGCAGGATGATTGATGTTGTAGAGGCTTTACCTGATACCAGGGCAGGAAATTATATAGCTGGCCAATTAGTAAGGTCTTGCCATTCTCTAACATTTAATTATGGTGAAGCTCAGGGAGCCGAGTCAAGAAATGACTTTATTCATAAAATGGGGATTATTCTCAAAGAGTTAAAGGAATGCAGGACGGCTAAAAATTATCATAAAAAAGCAAATGATAAAGCCGGTTTTAAAGCTTGACCCAATCTATAAAGAAACAGAAGAGCTAATAGCAATAATTGGAAAAAGTATATCAACCGCCCATAAAAATAAAGGAAAATAGGCGGTGACTTGATAATTGGGCATTGAACATTGATTATTGAACATTTCTTTAATTAAATTTGCATGAATTTCAAATACTATGAGTGAAGTAACAACAGCCCCCGCCCTTACCCCAAAAGATTTTGCAACCGATCAGGAAGTTCGTTGGTGCCCAGGTTGCGGTGATTATTCCATTTTGGCACAGGTACAAAAAGTAATGCCCACTTTAGGAATTCCAAAAGAAAACATTGTTATTGTTAGTGGCATTGGATGCAGCAGCCGGTTCCCTTACTATATGAATACCTATGGTATGCATTCAATTCACGGCCGGGCAACAGCTATTGCAAGCGGATTGAAAGCAGCAAGGCCCGAACTGAGTGTTTGGATTGTAACCGGCGATGGAGACAGCCTGAGTATTGGCGGTAATCATACCATTCATTTACTGCGCAGAAATTTTGATGTAAATATTCTTTTGTTCAATAACCAGATATATGGTTTAACCAAAGGGCAATATTCGCCCACTTCAGAAGAACATAAAATAACCAAGAGTTCTCCGTATGGAAGTGTTGATCATCCGTTTAATCCATTGGCATTGGCAATGGGCGCCGATGCAACATTTGTTGCACGCAGCATGGACCGTGATCCCAAACACTTGCAGGAATCCTTACTCCGCAGCCATAAACATAAAGGCGCTTCTTTTCTTGAGATATACCAGAACTGTAATATTTTTAATGATGGCGCTTTTGAAATGTTTACTGAAAAAGGAAGTAAACCTGAAGAAACATTATTTCTTACACAAAGCGAACCGCTGATTTTTGGTGCCGCAAAGAACAAAGGCATTAAGTTAGATGGGTTTAAACCTGTGGTGGTGAACTTAGAAGAAGGCCATAGCAAAGATGAATTGTGGATACATGATGAAAAAGATTTTTACAAAGCACAGATACTGGTACGAATGTTTGACGATCAGCACAAAGACAGCCACCTGCCACGGCCGTTCGGCGTTTTTTATGAAACCGAAAGAGCTTGCTACGAAGATGTAATGAAACTGCAGATAGAAGAAGTGATTGCAACAAAAGGCAAAGGCAATCTTGATAAACTGCTGAGAGGAAGCGAAGTGTGGGAAATACATTAAGCACCAAATCTTTTTTATATGCAAGGGAGGTAATTAAGCTTCCCTTTTTATTTGAAAGAATAAACGTTTCTTTTGTAACAGTTGCGTTTCATTTCTATTTGCTACCTTTCTTTTTAAAAATACTTGCTATATGATTCGAAGTAAAATTGCAGGCATAGGAATGTATGTTCCTTCGCATGTTGTAACCAATAATGATTTGACCAAGCTGATGGATACAACAGATGAATGGATACAGGAACGTACCGGAATACAAGAACGCAGGTATGCCCACCGTACCAAAGAAACAACAACCACTATGGGTGTTGAGGCTGCAAAAATTGCTATTGAACGGGCAGGCATTACAGCGCAGGATATTGATTTTATTGTATTTGCTACAATCAGTCCCGACTATTATTTCCCCGGTTGCGGAGTTTTGTTACAAAGGGCTATGCAAATGAAGCAGATTGGTGCATTGGATGTACGCAATCAATGCAGCGGATTTGTGTATGCTCTTTCTGTGGCCGATCAGTTTATCAAAAGCGGTATGTACAAAAACATTTTGGTGGTAGGCGCTGAGAAACATTCATTTGGTTTAGACTTTACAACAAGGGGAAGAAACATCAGTGTAATTTTTGGTGATGGTGCAGGTGCGGTTGTGTTACAACCAACATCAGATGTGAACAGCGGCATCCTCAGTACACATTTGCACAGTGATGGGAATGATGCAGAAATACTGGCCATGTTCAATCCCGGTACGCATGCCAATCATTGGAAAGAAAATGCTGCAAGTTTTAATGAAGGTGAATTGGGCGATATGTTTATGAGCCATGCAATGATTGATAATGCAGAACTATTTCCCAACATGGATGGCCAGCATGTGTTTAAAACAGCCGTTGTAAAATTTCCCGAAGTGATCATGGAATCACTGGCCGCCAGCAACTATCAGCCATCTGATCTTACATTGCTTATTCCACACCAGGCCAACCTGCGCATTGCACAATTTGTACAGCATACATTAAAGTTGAGAGATGACCAGGTGTATAACAATATTCAAAAGTATGGTAACACAACGGCAGCATCTATTCCCATTGCTTTGTGCGAAGCTTGGGAGCAGGGAAAAATTAAGGAAGGGGATCTGTTATGCCTTGCTGCATTTGGCAGCGGCTTTACATGGGCAAGCGCTTTGTTGAAATGGTAAATAACAACAGTAGAATATGATATCTTCGGATGAACAGGTTTGCTAACTAAAATCAATTTAAAACATGAAAGTATTTTCATTCTTAATTACCCTTTTTATTTGCAGCAGTATAACTGCCCAGATAAATATTGATTCCATGCGACTTCAGTACAATCAAAAGACGATGCTGTTGGGAAGTGGAGTTACCATGAATGGGTTTATGCCTGGCAAAACCGAAGTACAGAATTTAATGCTTGTTTCACCCGAAGCAACACGCAGTTACAAATTGTATAAAAAAAATAACAGAACAGGTGCCATCCTTCCTGTTATTGGTCTTGTTGCAGTTGTGGGAGGGCTCATCATTTCAAAAGACAACCGTACACCCGGATTTGTGATTATCTTAGGAGGAAACACAATTAGCATCATAGGCTCTGTTTTCAGGAGGGTCGCCAACAATCATTTGCAAAAAGCTGTGTGGGCTTACAACCGGGATGTTTTATTTCCAGTGAAGTAAATCTTTATTCTTTCATTTGCACAATCACAATTAGTTTTGCTGCGCAATGCAGCGTCGTCTTTTATTTTTACTCAATCCACAGGCAGGTGTTCAAAAAGGACAACCGCTGCCACAACTTATTCAAAAAAGATGTGAAGCCGCAGGAGTTGAATATACAATTGAAAACAGCCGTGCTGATGCTGATTATAACAGGCTGAAAGAAAAAATCGTAAATGAACACATCACAGATGTGATCATTGCCGGAGGCGACGGTACCATCAGCGCTGTTACTGCAAACCTGAGAGGGTTGCCAATCAATTTCGGAATTATTCCAAGAGGTTCGGGTAATGGATTGGCACTGGCTGCAGGCATTTCAAAAAATCCCAACAAAGCAATTGATATTATTCTTAAGGGAAAAGCACAGCCTGTTGATGCGTTTATGATCAATGAACAGTTTTCCTGCATGCTGAGCGGATTGGGCTTTGATGCACAGGTAGCCCATGATTTTGAAGGACAAAAAAGAAGGGGCTTTTGGAAATATGTTCAAATCAGTATTAAAAATCTGCTTCACTTAAAAACATATCCGTTTGTACTGAAAGCAAAAAATGTTGATCTGCCGGTACAGGCTTTTTTTGTGAGCGTTGCCAACAGTAACCAGTTTGGAAATTATATTACTATTGCACCCAAGGCCAGTTTGCAGGATGGTTTGCTGGATGTAATTGCTGTTGAAAAAATGAACCTGCTGTTATTTTTTCTTCGTGTGTTATGGCATATCCGTTTTGGAACCTTTACCAATAATTTTAAAAAGCGCAAAGGCATTACTTATTTTCAAACAAATGAACTCATCATTTATAATCCGCAGAAAGCCCCTTTTCATATTGATGGCGATGGAAAAGAAACAGCAGATGAATTTGCAGTGAAAGTAATACCGGCAGCTTATTTTTTGCTGATGCCCTGAGTAGTTTGTATTGATTGCTGCAGTAAGTGGAGTTGTTTAAATACTGTTTGATTTCCTTCTTCAAACACAGACAGTGTAATATCTTTTTTTTCTCTTGCTGTTAAATGAAAACTTAATGCTGCTCCTTTTTTAGTTTCTTTTGGCTGATAGATAAATGTAAAACGGTGAAGCGGTATTGTTTTCATTGAATAACTCACCATGCTTTCCTGCATATAATCCTGCACTTTATAAAAATTATATTGCAGCGTAGTAACCGGTTTATAAAGAATATCACCAATGCCGGGTTCTTTCAGGTCTTCGTTCCATTCGCCTTTTTTGCGATCTCTTATCTGAATGAATATTACTCCTGAAGTATTGGCTTTAATCCAGTCTTCAAACACATGCAAAAAACGAAGGGTGATTTCCTGTCCGTAATTATCACGCAGGCCGGCATCCATTACATCTACAATGGGCCGGGTTGGCAACCACACATTGGGCAGTACGTAAGGAAAAGTAGCATTCATACGCATGGCGCTCAGCAAGCGGATATTAAAAGGATCAAGGTCTTTAAAGTATGCAGTGTAATCAATTGCATCGGGCTCGGCAGTAATGCCCCGCAAACTATCAGGCTTGGGCCGCATTAAAAAACTAATTGGCTGGCTGCAGATCATCAGCTTTCTTCCATCCTGCGAAACAGTTGAACCAAACAAGCCTATCGGCACCCTTGCATAAAACTCATCTTCTTTATAATCAACCAGGCGATTATCTAAAATATTTCCTGTATTATAATTGAATTGCTGCTCAAAGGAATAACCCCTGTCTTTTACATAGCGGTAAGGCCCAACTGAAAATTTTTGGGCAGGCGCTATCAAATCTCTGGTAACATAGGCTGAGAAAACAGGATTGAGCAAATCTTTTGAAATATTAGCTGAAATGGTAGCTGTTGTAAAATCAACCGGCGCCCCTTTTTGTTTGATGCGATACAGCTCACGGTAATAGGTAGCGCCTAACATACCTCCCGATGCTCCGGAAAACATAAAAGTTTTTTGCATCAGTTTGCCATTCATGAAACTGTCTAACCGGCTCAGCACATTTACTGTAAATGTTGAGGAACGGTTACCACCACCGCTTACATTTAAAATATAGAGAAAGGGCTTTTCTTCCTGCTGATTTCGTTTCCAGTTTTCCAGCACCTGAAGCATGTGCAGGCTGTCTTTAAATACTTGCTCAGGCGAACAAATTTTTACCAAGGAAGCAAGTGAATATTCAGGGCGGCTTTTTCTGTCTTCATAATTTAACCCAAATGCTTTGTTGCGGATGTCAATGTATTCATAACGAAACAGGAAATTAAAAAGAAAGATCAGAAACAGGGCAACCGGCACACTCCACGTATCAAGCCAGTAAGCCAACGCACCCGATGCTGCTATCAAAATGGCAAAGAATACAAAAATGCTGGCTGCAGCAGGCAATTGAAGGGAAGGATGATCTAAAAAAAGACCATAAACAATAAGGAATAAAAATGCAAGCACAATTGCCATTACTGCTGCAAAGTGGTGCCGTTTAAAAATCATATCCAAAAACACCTTGCTGTAGTGCGATACATTTCTTGTTTGCCTGTAACTGATAAAACCGGTTAAAAAATATTTCACTTTTATTACAGGGTCGTGCTCATGAATAGCAGGCACGGGTTTAAACTTTTCCATGAACTGCTGGGGGTTACTCAGCATTGGCTGCATGGTACGCAGGATGGCTTTTTCTGATCCGTAGAAATAAAGAAAAGAAAAAAGAATAAATAAAACGAGGCCTGTTATAAAACCAAGTGCAATGAAAATGATCTCACCTGTATTCATCAGCTCTTTAAACTTATCAAACCGTACAATCTGAATAAAATAGTTGATGAGAAATAAAAGCGGAATGCCTGCATTGTTAATACAGTATTTTAAAAATGGTTTTGATGAAGTGGCTAAAAATTTAAAATAACTGCTGAACAAGATGAAGGTTGTAATATTCCAGCTCATCATAAAACCTCCATAAGCAGCGCCCACAAAAAAGGAGCTGAAGAAATTTACTTCGCCTAAATATTCGGGAGAAAGAAACAAGGAATCGGCACCAAAGTGATTCATAAAACCACCACTTACAGCACTGCCCAGCAAAAACCAGAACAGCAACAGCAGTTGATACTTTCTGAAATGCAGAAAGATCAGTTGCAAGGGAAAAGAATACCATAAACCCAGCAGGTATTTTTTCATGTGGTCATTTTTTGTTGTGTCAGTTGCCACATTGTATCCGGCATAAATAATTTTTTAATTGATAAGCTGCCGGTACGGTTCATTTTAGCAGAGATAAGTTACAGAAAAGAAAACAATTATTCCATTAACGCTGCTTGGCCCTTAATGATTGTGTAAACTATTTCCTTCTTACAAGATATAATACCCATACAAAGCTTAACAGCAAAAACATGCCAACCAATTGGTGCAGTTGTGCCGTCCATTCAAACAAACCCCAGTAATTGGGAACAATTTTAGTTGAAGTAAGAACAGCTGCAATACCAAGGATTATCTGCAACAACAGCAATGCCAGCGGAAGAAAACGGGTTACCTGAAACAGAACAGAACCTTTTACTTTGGCCGCAGCATAATACCAAACAACAAGTAACACTGTAATTAAGTAAGCTAAACCACGATGTACAAAATGAATGGTGATCTTGTTCTCTATAAAATTAAGTAACCAGGGAGAGTCTTTAAAAAGGGATGTTGGTATCCATTCATTATTAATCATGGGCCAGGTTGCTGCTGCTGTTGCAGCTTTATGCCCCGCCAACAATGCCCCGAACAATAATTGCAGAATCAATAACACAAGCAACAAAACTGTAAAGCTGTTGAAAGTACGATGTTGTGTGATCTGTTCTTTCTTCACTTTCAACTGCAATGCAAACCAGAAGGTGTAACTGAGCAAAGCCATTGCCAGGATAAAATGCAATGCCAGCCTTGTTGGTTTTACATACACGGCATCGCCTGCCAAACCACTGGCTACCATAATCCAACCCACTGCTCCCTGCAATGCGCCGAGCAAAAAAAGAATGACCAACGGATTTATCATTTCTTTTTTGAATGATTTGCGTACAAGGAAATACACAAAGCCAACTGCAAATACCATCCCCATCATTCTTGCCCATAAACGATGAAACCATTCCCAGAAAAAGATGAATTTGAAATCGCTCAATGAAAAATCTGTATTGAGCAGTTTGTATTGCGGAGTTGTTTTGTATTTATCAAACTCCTGTAACCACAGTGTTTCATTTAAAGGCGGGAGCGTTCCTGTTACAACATCCCATTCAGTAATACTTAACCCCGATCCTGTTAAACGGGTGATGCCACCCAGCAGGATTTGAACAATCAGCATAAAAACACCAAAGAGTAACCAGTTGCTTACGGTTTTATCAGAAGAAGAAGTTTGCATCATAACGCATGCAAAGGTAGGAGAGGAACGTTTTCACTTTCCTTTTCTTTGCTTATAAATTGCTGCGTTGATTACATCTGCCCTTTTAAAATTTTATGCCAGTACAACCAGGGCAATACATATTTTTTAAGCAGGTACATGCTCCGGCGGGGTTTGCTTTGATCAAACGGGAACGTTTCCATAATCTTATTGTCATACCCAAATTCTGCCAATATCAATTTGCCATAACCTACTACTAAAGGGCAACTGCCATAACCATTGTATTGTGCATGGAGAGATTCATGTTTCATGTAAGAAAGAACATTCTTAACAAGCACCGGCGCCTGTTTGCGAACGGCCGCACCTGTTTTGGCATTGGGCGTATTGGTTGCATCTCCAATACCAAAGATGTTTGAATACCGAACATGCTGCAACGAAAATTTATCTACATCAATCCAGCCGGCCTGGTCGGCAAGTGGACTGCTTTTAATAAAATCGGGAGCGCTTTGCGGAGGCACCACATGAATCATGTTGAATTTTTTCTGTACTTCAGTACTTGTTCCATCGGCTGCTGTTACTTTAAACGTTGCAATTTTTGCATCACCCTCCACCGCAATTAAATCATGTTTGAAGCTGAGTTGAATTCCATATTTATTCACCATCTTCATCAACTCATCTGCATACTTCTTAATGCCAAAGATTACTCCACCGCCGGTTGTAAATTCTACATGGGCTTTAATATTTTGCCTTTGCAGATAATCGCCTGCGAGGTACATGATCTTTTGAGGAGCGCCGCCACACTTAACAGGGGTTGATGGCGAAGTAAACAAGGCTGTATGTCCATCTCTCAAATTCTTCAAACATTCATAAGTATAGGGAGCATAATCAGGAGAGTAGTTGCTTGTTACACCATTTCTTCCAAGGGTTTCTTTTAATCCTTTTATAAGATGCCAGTTGAGTTGAATGCCGGGGGCAACAATCAATACATCATAAGAATACTGATCTCCGTTTTTTGTTGTGAGTTGATTTTGTTCGGGTTCAAAAGAAACAACTGCATCTTTGATCCAGGTTGTGTTTTTTGGAATAAAATCTTTTTCATTCTTGATGGTATCATTAATATCAAACACACCGGCGCCAACCAATGTCCATGCAGGTTGATAGTAATGTTTATCGGCGGGCTCAATAATGGCAATCTCCAGGTCTTTTTTTTCACGCAATAATTGGGCTGCTGTTGATATACCGGCATTGCCTCCGCCAACAATCAATATTTGATGATGCTGTTTCATCTGTTTATTTTTTTTGTTTTTATTTTTCAGATAATATGCCCATGAAATGATCTTATGGGGTTGACCCGCTTTTTTGGCGGGATGGGCATTTCATTTTATGATTTTAAAACACTAAAGTAAGCCGATGCAAAAATGGCCTTTGTGATAATCATCACATAATGATGAGAATCATTAAAGAACATGATCTTACTCCTTATAGCTGCAACAACAATCAGATGTTTCTTATCCCCTCAAATTGTTTTGTTTAAAAACCTGCTTTGATATAGGACCAACCCTGTTCCTGTTTTTTTACAATCTCTAAAATGGCTACGGGAACAATAATGGCCTCTTGTATTACCCGGTTGGTATCAATATTCCTGCTCCTGAGAGAGTTGTTGCAGACAGTAAATACAACTCCTCTTATATGGAAGATTATGATTTGTTCTTTTTGATAACCGGTATCCTTCAACATGGCATAAACAGCGTTGCCATGAAATACCACTTCAATTTTTGTATCGGGTGCTGCCGCTAATACATTGTTGATTTGTTTGTATAAACCTCTTTGCTGTGCGGTATCTCCACTCGCCATTTCCCAAACAATTTTGTGTTGGGCATTGGCAACTGCTGAAACAAATAAAAGTAAAGTAACAAAGATGAATTGCTTGCCGTATTTCATGTTACAGTTTTTGTTGAAATTAAACAAACCGGTAGTCATAGCCTTCCAATTGTGATAATAAAGTTGAAGGAGCATCTGTAGCAGTTATCCGGCCTTCTATTTTTGGTGCAACCATGGGATGTGCCGCCAGGTAATCTCTTACAATATTATGTAGCGTATGCCCGGGCTTGCGGGTATTTTCTACTTTTTCCATTCTGCAAAGTGTGTCATCAGGGTCGCCTTCCCGTTCGCAGGCAAGCATGGTATAACTTTTATCCATTTCCAATGCACGGCCATTGATGCTGATGCGGTTCACCCTTTTTCCAAGATCATTATACATTGTAAAGTTCACCTCCATTCCTTTGAACCTGATAACCCAGCCGCCAAATCGTTTGGCAGGATCTTTTGCAAAAACATTGTGCAGTTCTTTTTCCATCCAGTTCCATATTTGCTTGCCGGTAACTTCGCCCATTTTTACTTCACTGTCAACCGGTAACATACTCCATAAATAATCATTGGTAATTTCAGCATATCCTTTTTTTGAATCGGGTATCAATGGCGGACAAAAACGGAATCCATTACTCACCACTATATCCACTTTTGCATCTTTGAATTTCCACATCAATGCATCGGTGATCATATTATCCATCGGGTTTTCAATTACATAATATCTTACCAACGGAGTTTTGCTTTTGCCAATTACTTTGTTTAATTCCTTTTTAAATGGAGCGCTTACTTTTTCAACCAATGCTGTCATTTCTGCATCGGGTTTATATTTTTCAGGATCAACATCCAGCAAATAATAATTTTCATCTTTTATTTTTCCATTTTCCACAACTACATCAAGCCTTGACACAAATGAACCAAAAGCCCCGGGTTCAGTAACCTTTGCGTATTTGCCTTGTATGGGTTTGCGTACACGTTCATGTGTATCAGCACCCAGGATGTAGTCAACACCTTTTACTTCTATTTTATTTGCCAAATCTACCTGTTGCGCCAAACCCATGTGTGTAACAAGAAATACCATAGCACATTTTTCATACTCTCTTAAAATTTTTACATACCTCGCTACATTTACTTCGGGGCTTGTAAACGTAATGCCCCTGCTGTATGCAGGCGATTGGCGTTTGGGTGTGAGCGGATCATTGAAACCAATGAAACCAATTTTTACACCACCCAGCATCTTTGTCCAGTAAGGAGGAAAGATCAGTTCGTTTTTAAATTCATCTGCAGTATCATGAAACATGTTGGCACAGATTTTTGCGCTGTTGTATGCGCCCAAGTCTTCCAGCATTGCCTGTTTGCCATAAACCACTTCCCAGTTACCGGGCAGTATGAGATCGTAACCAATATTGTTGATGAGGGGAACAATGCCCCTCCCTTCTGTTAATGCAGCAACACCGCCTCCCTGGAAACAATCGCCACCATCAATGATAATTGTATTGGAAGGATTTTGTGCTTTCAATTTTTGAAGCATTGTTTTCAGTACAGCAAACCCTCCTCTTTTTTTATACACCGGCTTGCCATTTTCAAAAAAGAATTCATCATGCGTGTGCAGTTGTGCATGAATATCAGATGTATGCAACAGGGTAAACACCTGTGCTTTTCCGTTTTGTACAGCTTTGTTTGAAAAGATTTCTTTATTGTGATAACTATCGCCGCTTACAGCATTTGCTAAAGATGGCGGCATAAAAGCCCCTGCTGTAATGAGCGAAGCATTTTTAAAAAAATCTCTTCTTGAATTTTGAACTACAGGGATTTGATCTGTTTCTTCATTACAGTGATTGCAACTGCAATTGAACAAATGATCAATGTTTGATTGTGGCATGGCAAGGCTTCGTTTTTTATTTTTTAACCGGCTTATTTTTTTTCTTTGGCAGTCCGTTCTTTGTACTCTTTGATAGGGCCAAACGGACCCAACTTATGTTGTTGTTCACTGAAAGGATCGGCATAGGGACCAAACGGATGATCAACCGGTTTCTTTGAAATAGTTGGCCAGTCTTTACTCAAATCTCTCATTGGCCTTGGTTGTGAGTTTACAAATGCTGCCACATCCCATGCTTCTTCGTTACTTAATTGAGGTAAGTGATAGTCGGCTCCAAAGGGCATATTATTTTTTACATAACCTGCAAACCTTGACAAACGAAATAAACCTGCTCCGTTATTATAACTATTCTGTCCCCACAGTGGCGGATATTGATACATATTACCATTCATGTTCAGCACACCTTGCCCCTGAGCGCCATGGCAACTCCTGCATTTTTGTTCATATACCACTTTCCCTTTCGAAAGATCAGCAGCCCGATCCATAAACGGCAGGTCTTCTATACCGGAGCCTTTGGGTTTTATTCCTTTTGGCAACTCTTCACCCAGCCATTTTATATAAGCATAGATTGCCTGCATTTCTTTGGATGCAGTATCAAGTGCAGTTCCGTTTAAACTTCTTTCAAAACAATCATTCACTCGTTTATAAATTGTTTCTGTTGCTCCGGAACGTTCTCTGAATTTTGGATAAGTTGTATAAACTGCACCATAATTGTTACCCCATGGTTTTGTGCCTGCATCTAAATGACAGTTCTGGCAATTCATACCATTGCTTATATGCATCACCGTTCCTTTTGGTCCTAAATATCCCGATGTTTTAGTAACCAGTTCATGGCCGTACCAGATGAGAGGGCCATCTTTTCTTGAGTAATAAGGTATTTGGCTGGCAGGAGCGCCCACCCAAGTTATTTTGAAAAAAGAAGAATCAACAACTGCTGTTGCGTTACTGTTACTTTCAGAACAACTCAATTGTGAAACTGCAATCAGTACAACTGCCGCAAACAAAATGAGAATGGTTCTGAAATGAAACATACAAATGAAATATTTTTAGTGCGGCAGTTTATCTCTGAACCTTCCATACACCCAGGTGCCCGCAATGGCGCTGAGTAAAGTAACAAGAATTACAGTTGCACCCGTTCCAATTTGTGCAAACAAAGGACCCGGACATGCGCCGGTTATTGCCCAGCCAAGGCCAAACAATAAGCCGCCATAAATCTGGCCCTTGCTGAAATCTTTTTTTACAAATTCAATGGGTTCGCCATAAATGGTTTTGATCTTAAACTTTTTGATGAGTAAAACAGAAATGAGTCCAACAACTACTGCAGATCCAATTACACCATACATGTGAAAACTTTGCAGCCTGAACATTTCCTGTATGCGGAACCAGGAAATAATTTCTGCTTTCACAAACACAACACCAAACAACAATCCTACAACAGAATATTTCAGGTTGTACCACCACGGATGTTTTAATTCAGACTCATTGAAACACACTGCATCAAGAGAACGCATTTCAAAATCAGTGTTCTGTGTAAGAAACTGTTGATGCTTTTGCTCCAGTATTTGTTCCTGTATTGTTTCTTTTGTTTCCATCAGTGTGTTATTAAAGTTTTAATATAAAAGGTAAGATGAGGTTTGCCATGATGAAACCACCGAGCATGAAAGAAATGGTAGCAACCAAAGATGGCCATTGCAGGCTTGATAAACCCATGATTGCATGACCACTGGTGCAACCTCCTGCATAGCGGGTTCCAAAACCCACCAGGAAACCTCCGCCAACCATGAGGATGAATCCTTTAATGGAAAGCAATGACTCCCAGTTGAACAATTGTGCAGGAATCATTCCGTTGAAATCAGTAATACCGTATTGGCTAAGCTCTGCAGCCAGTGCAGGATTTACCTGAACAGGATCGGGGTTTTGCAGTAACCATACGGCAATAAAACCACCTAATGTAATGCCGGCAACAAAAAATAAATTCCATATTTCCTTTTTCCATTCGTATTTAAAAAAGGAGATGTTTGAAGGCAAACAGGCTGCACAGATGTGGCGAAATGACGAAGAGATACCAAAGGTTTTGTTGCCAATGAGCAACAGCACCGGTACCGTTAACCCAATGAGCGGCCCGGCTATCCACCAGGGCCAGGGATGTTTCAGTAATTCTATCATATAATTTATTTAGTTGGTCAGGTTGCCTGCAACACAGCTTACATACGATTTTACTTTATGCCGCATATTGTTGTTTCCCTTTTCAGGATAACCAAGTTGTAACAATGTGCTTACTAAAATATCTCTGTTGCAGCTTGCATCAACCGTTATTGTTTCAGTTTCTTTGTTTATCGAAAGTTCGGCTACATCTTCCAGTTTCATTAATGCAGTTTTAATACTGCTCATGCAGCCACCGCATTTTATATTTTCAACTTCAATATGATGAATCATGCATTTTCTTTTTTTGACGGCTTAAACATTTGATTAAGCAGTGTACCCATTACAGCAAAATAAAGTACACTTCTTACCGGGCTTGATGTGATAAGACAAGTACCATCGCAACCATAAAACTTCCAATAAAAATAGCCAGATATGGCACCCGCTAAAAGACCGGGGATATACCACATCCAGTTTTTATACCAATTCTTCATATTCGGCAGGTTTATTTAAATCTTGTTTTTTTGTAAGAGCAGGTACTGTACATGCGCCAATACCGCAGCACCCCATATTAAACACAGCTTGTGCCAGCAAAATTCCACCAATGAAAACAGCAGGAGTATTGTGATAAAACATTCCTTGCGCTACAGCGGCTGTACCCAAAGTTAAACGTAATACACGCATCCAATTCCAGTTTTTCAACATAGTATTTTAATTGATCTTGTTATTTAAGCCACTCCAAGAACCTCCGTTATAAGTTTCAACACCCGCCTGCTTTAAAATACCGGCAGCCGATCCGCTTCTCATACCGCTTGCACAGCAGGTAATAACCGGTTTTCCTTTTTTCTTCAGCTCTGCTGTTTTTTGCCTGATGATATCCAGCGGAATATTGAGTGATCCTTTAATATGGCCGCTTCTGTATTCAGGTTGAGATCTTACATCCACAATAACAGCTCCGTTAGCAACCAATGCTTTAAAATCAGTTCCCGGGCCAAATAATTTCTTTATAAAATTCAACATGTTAATTTCAATTTTTAAGGTTCATTAAATTTTGCAGGCCACCTGCATCATAAATATTTTCAAAGCCCTGCTGTTTCAGATACATGAACGCATTGCTGCTTCTGGCTCCCGATTGGCAATAAATAACAATCGGGTTTTTGATTTGTTTCAGATCGTCCAGATTTTGCATAAGTTCATAAAGCGGAATATTTTTTGCGCCGGGATAATGATTCATTTCATACTCTTCTTCTGAACGCACATCCACAAAAGTTACCTGTGGTTTACTGATGATTTCTTTCAATGACATTTTTTAATTTTTAATTTAAGTGTTACTGTATGGTTTTCCCTTTCCATGCGGTGATACCGCCCTCCATATTCCAGATATGTTTAAAGCCATGCTGTAACAGGATATCAGATGCTTTTACGCTTCTTTTACCGCTGCGGCAATAAACCAGGTATGTTTTTCTTTTTTTAAGTTGGCCAATCTGTTGTACAAATGATGCAGAGTCAAGCACATCAATATTGATTGCTCCCTGCAGATGCCCTTCCCTGAATTCTTCTTTTGTTCGCACATCAAGCACTGTTACTTTCTTTTTATTGATCTTTTGTTCAGCAAAACCAGGCGAAATATTTTTAACCTGTGCAACTGCGGTAATGGCAGATACAACCGCAAGCATCAATATGAATATTATTTTGTTCATAATTATTGAAAGAAAGGAGGCTTACTTTATGCAACAAGTCTCCTTTAATTTTAATGTTATATATTTCTTTTTTACAAAAGTGTAGAGGGACAAACGTAGTTGGTTACGTTAAACCTGCCACTTTCTTTCAGTTCTTTAAACCCACCTCTTACATCAATGAGGTTATCATATCCACGGGCTTTGAGTGTTGAAGCAAAAATCATAGAACGATACCCTCCTGCACAGTGTACGTAATACGTTTTATTCTTATCCACTTTCAGCATGCTCTCATTAATAAAATCGAGTGGAGCATTTTCAGCATTTTCTACATGCTCACTGTCGTATTCGCTTTTCTTACGTACATCCAGTATTTTTATTTCCGGTTGATTTTTAAGAGAATTAGCCATTTGTTCGGCCGTTACTCTTTGTATATAATCTACTTCTTTATCTGCTTTCTTCCATGAATTAAAGCCACCTTTCAAATAACCGATTGAATAATCATATCCTACCCGTGCCAAACGTGTTACCACCTCTTCTTCACGGCCCTCATCAGTTACCAATAAAATTTCCTGTTTAATATCAGGGATCATTGCGCCCACCCAGGGAGCAAAACTTCCATCAATACCAATGTTAATTGAGTTGGGTACAAATCCTTTAGAAAATGTTTCTGCATCTCTTGTATCAAGAATTAATGCGCCGGTTTCATTGGCAGCAGTTTCAAAAGCTTCGGGGCTTAAGGCCTGTGTTCCTCTTTTAATTACCTCTGCAATGCTATCGTAACCATGAATGTTGAGCATTACGTTTAACGGGAAATATTGGGGAGGGGCAGTTAAACCTGTTGTTACTTCTTTAATAAATTCTTCTTTGGTCATGTTGGCACGCAATGCATAATTGGTTGCTTTTTGATGACCTAACGTATCGAACGTTTCTTTGCTCATGTTTTTACCGCAAGCACTGCCGGCACCATGTGCAGGATATACAATCAGGTCATCAGCCAGCGGCATAATTTTATTGCGGAGCGATTCAAACAAATAACCGGCAAGCATATCCTGTGTAAGTTCTGCAGCAATTTTTTGAGCAAGATCAGGACGGCCCACATCACCAATGAACAAGGTATCGCCGCTGAAGATGGCAACGTCTTTTCCGTTCTCATCTTTCAGTAAGTAACAGGTTGATTCCATTGTGTGACCGGGAGTGTGCAGCACTTTGAAGGTGATCTTACCCACTTTTATTTCTTCATCATCTGTTGCTGAATGAAAATCAAAATCAGGTTTTGCATTAGGACCATACACAATTTGTGCGCCGGTTTCTTTTGCAAGGTCAATGTGGCCACTCACAAAATCAGCATGAAAATGTGTTTCAAACACATACTTGATTTTTGCGTTGTTACGCTCAGCCTTTTCAATATATGGTTTTACTTCACGCAGCGGATCAATCACCACCGCCTGGCCTTCGCTTTCAATGTAGTAAGCGCCTTGTGCCAAACAACCGGTATAAATTTGTTCTATTTTCAAAATGTTCAGTTTTTATTCTTTTATGTATGGTATGAAAAATGAAATATTAATTAACTCTACAGCATGGTTGTAGGGCACACATACTCACTCTTGGGCACATTTGTTTTTTTAATATCAACAAAGCCACCCGTTACATCCACAAAATTTTCCCAACCTCTTTGTTTCAGCATGGAGGCTGCAATCATACTGCGGTAGCCGCCTGCACAATGCAAAATGAATGGTTTGTCTTTTGGAAACTCAGCTAAGTGATTATTGATTTCATTTAAAGGAATGTTTACTGCATCCAGCACGTGTTCCGAATCAAATTCACTTTTCTTTCTTACATCAATCGTTAACTGTTTTCCGTTTTCATGAATTTTTGCAAACTCTTCTGCAGAAATTCTTTTTACGGTATCCACTTCTTTACCGGCTTTTTCCCAGCTTTCAAAACCACCTTCCAAATAACCGATGGCACCATCGTAACCAACCCTTGAAAGGCGGATGATAGCTTCTTCTTCACTTCCTTTATTTGCTACCAATAATATTTCCTGTTTTATATCGGGAATCATTTCACCAACCCATTGTGCAAAACTTCCATCTAAACCAATGTTTACACTATTAGGGATAAATCCTTTGGCAAAGTCTGATGCGTTCCTGGTATCCAGTACCAATGCACCTGTTTCGTTGGCGGCTGCTTCAAATGCTTCGGCAGATAATGCTTTATGTCCTCTTTCCATTACAGTATCCAAACTTTCATATCCCTGAATATTCATCAGCACATTTTTTGGAAAATAGCCGGGAGGCGCTGTTAAGCCGGTAAGGATTGCTTTAATAAATTCTTCTTTACTCAACGCCGGATTTAATGCATAGTTCACTTGCTTTTGATGCCCCAGTGTATCCGTTGTTTCCTTACTCATGTTTTTACCGCATGCACTGCCTGCACCATGGTTGGGATAAACAATTAAATCATCGCTTAACGGCATAATTTTATTTCGGAGGGATTCATAAAGATGGCCTGCCAATTTTTCCTCGGTTAAATCTGCAATAACATGCTGGGCCAAATCGGGCCTTCCTACATCACCAATGAACAACGTGTCGCCGGTGATGAGCCCATGTTCTTTTCCATTTTCATCAATGAGCATATAGGTGGTACTTTCCATAGTATGCCCGGGTGTGTGTATTACTTTTACTGAATAGTTTCCTATTTTAAAAACCTGGTTATCTTCTGCGGTAATGATTTCGTACGCAGGTTTTGCGGTTGGTCCGTAAACAATTTTTGCTCCTGTTTTTTTGGCAAGGTCTAAATGGCCACTCACAAAATCGGCATGAAAGTGTGTGAGAAAAACATACTTGATTTCAGCGTTATCTTTTACTGCCTTATCAATATAAGGTTGTACTTCTCTTAATGGATCAAAGATTGCTGCTTCGCCGTTGCTTTCTAAATAGTATGCTGCATGAGCAATACAGCCGGTATAAATTTGTTCTACTTTCATGTGCAAGCGTTTTTAATTATTAATTGGTGATATTGCAAAGTTGTGATTTCCGGCAGCAGTTATCTATGACTTTTGTCACATTAAAGCTTTGCCTGTAAATGGAATTACGGAATAAACAATTCTTTCACAATAATGTAAATTCCCATTACCAGCACAAACCATCCAAAGCCTTTCTGTAGTTTTTCCCCGGGGATTTTATGGCTGAGACTGTTGCCGATAAAGATACCGCCAATGGCCAGTGTGGTTACAATGATCAATAGTTTCCAGTCAATAACCTGGTGACCGAGATCTCCCAAAAATCCAAACAGGGATTTGGCTGCAATGATGAGCAGCGATGTTCCCACAGCCTGTTTCATAGGGAGTTTGCTGAAGAGCACCAATGCAGGAATAATCAAAAAGCCACCACCTGCGCCAACAAGGCCGGTAAGTACCCCAACCACTGCGCCTTCAAGCAATATCATGGGGTAATTAAATTTTTGTTCGTGAGGATTTTCATCCTCGTCTTCTTTTTTCCCTTTGATCATAGAGTATGATGCAAACACCATCAGTACTGCAAACAGCAGCATCAGTAAAATGGATTTGGTAACTGTAAAGCCGGCTACTGTAATTACTTCAGAAGGAATTGCCGGAACAATAAACTTTCTTGTTGCATACACGGCAGCAATGGCAGGTGCCCCAAAAATGAAAGCCGTTTTCATGTTTACCAAACCCTGTTTGTATTTGGAAAAAGTGCCAACCAAAGAAGTAGAGCCAACAATAAATAAAGAATAAGCCGTAGCCAATACGGGATCAACTCCAAACAGGTAAACCAATACAGGAACGGTTAAGATGGAACCTCCGCCACCTATAAGGCCCAGCGAAATGCCAATTAATACAGATGCGATGTAACCAATTATTTCCATGCGTGCAAATGTGACGGGTATTCCGTTAAAGTTTAGTGATACAAATCACAAAACAAACCCGTTACAGGTTTTTCAGTTCAATGGCGTTGCGATGAAGGCTCAATCTGCCCTTTTGTTCCATCTTTTTCAGCAATCTTGAAATCACTTCTCTTGAAGTGTTCAGTTCATTTGCAATTTCCTGGTGGCTGATCTCAAGTGTGTTCGTTTTCTGAGCGTCTTTTGCTCTCTTTAAATAGAATTCAAGTCGTTCGTCCATGCTGCGAAAGGCAACATTATCAAGAGTAATCAAAAGTTCATCAAAACGGGAGCGATAGGTTTCAATAACAAACTGGTACCAGCTTTTATACTTGCTCATCCACTCACTCATTGAATCTACCGGTACCAACATTACTTCTGTTTCAGCTACCGTTTTTGCCATAATGGGGCTGGCTTCCTGTTTTGCTGCACATACCATAGAGAGTGCACATGCTTCGCCGGGTTTTAAGTAATACATTAAAAACTCGTTTCCTTCATCATCTTCCCTGTAAACTTTAATAAGCCCGTTTAATACAAGCATGGTGCTGCGTATAAACTGGCCTTTACGCATCAGTACGTCGTTTGCCTGAAAGGTTCTGTATTCCCCTGTTTCTTCAATTTCATCAATCAGACCGTCTTCGAAAAGCGGATAACTTTTGCGTAGCAGATCATCATGCAGTTGTTGAATACTCATGTGCAAATGTTGAATTTTGTTTTTTAAAAACCTCCGGGGTTTTTGTTGTAAACCGAATATAAAGGTACAGATTGCAGAAACCCCGGAGGTTTCTATGTGAGGATAACAAATATCTTTGAGCAATGGCTTTACTTTCTTTTTACCGGGAAGAATTATTGGAAGCAGGCTGCGATGAAACCGGCCGGGGTTGCTATGCAGGGCCGGTGTTTGCAGCTGCGGTGATATTACCACGGCACTTTCATCATCCGTTGCTCAATGATTCAAAGCAGGTAAAAGAAAAAGACAGAAATACATTGCGGATAATTATTGAACAGGAAGCCATTTCGTTTTCGGTGGCAAGAGTGGAAGTGAAGGAGATAGACCGGATCAATATTCTCAAAGCATCTTTCAAAGCCATGCATTTGGCGTTGGATCAATTGAAACAAAAACCACAGTTATTATTGATTGATGGTAACCGCTTCATCAAATACAAACGCATACCCCATACATGTTTTGTAAAAGGTGATGGGCGATTTGCATCTATTGCTGCTGCCAGCATACTGGCTAAAACGTACAGGGATGAATATATGCTGAACCTGCACGGATCATTTCCGCAGTATAATTGGAAGAACAACAAAGGTTACGGAACAGCAGAACACCGCAAAGCAATTGAACAGTTTGGGCTATGCGAACATCACAGAAAGTCGTTTAATATTCAACCCAATAAGGAAGAACTTTTTTAGAAGTGATTTAAACTTTTGCTTCAGTCCACTGTCACAGGAGTGATTCTTAACAGCAAAAAAAAGTTTATTATGAAAACTAAATTATTATTCCTGTTCTTATTATTTGCAGGTATAGGTGTTACTGCATCGGCACAGGTACGGCCACAACAGTTACGGAAACATCATGACTACGGAAATAATTTCCGACAGGGAAAAATCACAAAAGGCGAAGCGCTTTTTTTACACAGAAAAAAGCAACATATCCGTCATGATATACTCGTTGCAAAACGGAACGATGGCAAAATAGGACCAATGGAAAGAAAGCATATCAGGCGTGAAATGAAGCAGTATAAAAGGCAACGTTTTGCAGCAGCTCACAATCGCAGAACAAGAGGGTAACATTCTTTTTTTGAATATATACAACGCTCCGGTTTTCCGGGGCGTTTTTTTTATTCAAACCATTCACCCAATCCCTTTCTTGTAACAATTGGCTCATCACCTGTGCAATCAATAATGGTTGAAGGCATCATGCCGCCAATACCACCATCAACAACAAGATCAACCTGTTTGCCAAATTTTTCATACATCAGTTCGGGGTCTGTATAATCTTCCACCATTTCCCCGGGCAAAGAAGCGCTGAGTATGGGGTGCCCCAATTCTTTTATAATTGTTCTTGCAATAATATTATCCGGTACACGCAAACCGATGGTGTCTTTTTTACTTTTTAAAATTTTCGGCACTTCTTTACTGGCAGGTAAGATGAAGGTATAAGGGCCCGGCAAATATTGTTTCAACAAACGGTACAAAGGTGTGGAGATGCTTTTGCTGTAAGCGCTCATATCACTCAGGTCGTTGCAAATAAAAGACAGTTGTGCTTTTTGCGGATCAATGTTCTTGATGCGGCATATCCTTTCAATGGCTTTGTGCTGAAAAATATCACAACCTAAACCATAAATGGTATCAGTTGGATAAATAATAATACCACCGCTTTGCAAACATTCAACAATTGTTTTGATTTGTCTCGGCTGCGGATTTAAAGGATGTACATGCAAAAGCATAATGTTAAAAATAAGAAATCAAGGGATGAATTTCAGGATGCAGTTTATTTGTAGTGCCTGCAGTTGATTTTTTTAATGACCCGGCCATTCATACTCTTATAAAACATGGTGACACCCTGTTCAGGTCTTACGGAAACCGGCATCATCCGAAATACCCGGAAAGTTGATTTGCCATGAGCCTGAGGCCCCGCCTCTTTTCTGCCCGGCATAACCTGCCTGCCGGTAGGCAAGTACCATCTAATATTTCTCCGCAGTCCCTGCCTGAATGGACTGGCGGGCTTTGGAATGCTTAATAAATAAAGATAGCATTACTTGCAAATGCCAAAAGAGCTGTCTATATTTATCTCATCACTTCTGGTTTCTGTCCATCCATTTCCAATTTCCATTGCAGAGCTTCCATTGTTCCACTATATCCCGCTGATGAACTTACTGTTCTGCCCCTTGTTATAACAATACAACTTATTTAGCAATGGATCATTCCATTTATATATCTGGTCATACACAATGATTTTTTTGTGGTTTCAGAGGTAAGCAAAAAGGGCCCTTGATTTCTATCGGGGCCCAGTTTTTTGTTGGTATGATTTTTTAAACGATAATCTTCATCACTTTACTTTCTTTCCTGCTTTGCTCTGCTGCAAAACCCATGAGGTGGCTTTCAATGGAAGTATCAATGGTTGAGGTTAAAAGAGAGGCATCATTTTGAGCAACGGCCTGCACCCAGTTTGCTGCCAGTCGCCAATCACCACCACCATGTCCGTCGGTTGCTGTTTTCCATTCTGTTTTTTTACCGGTTAAAAAGTCGGTATGAATAAAGCTGGTCATATCACCAACCACATCACCCAAACTTCCCATCACCCTTGTTCTTCTTCCTTCATAAGAAGTAAAGGCTTCCATACTGAAGCTGGCAGTAACACCCTCTTCAAATAAAATATTTGTAATGTAATGATCCGGCTGATCGTTATCCATCTTGTACACACATCTTCCATAGTTGGTTGTTTTCAACTGTTCCAATACATAAGCAGCCTGCTTCTCTTTTTCTTCGGGCAGATCAAATACATAATTACGCTGCCTTTCACGGTAATAAATTTTCAAAGCCGAGTAAGGGCATGTTGCTTCAACCTTACATCCATCACTGCAACGTGGGGTGCTTCCTTCAGGCGCATTTGTTTTATTGAACCAGCTTACATCACCTAATGCATGAATGCTTTTGCTTTGCTTGCCCAGCATCCAGCGGAGAATATCCAGATCATGACAGCTTTTTGCGAGAATGATGGGAGTGGTTTCTTTACTGTTATGCCAGTTGCCCCGCACATAAGAATGACTCATGTGAATGTGCTCAATTGGTTCAAGATGCTGCATGCTTACAACTTTACCCAACACACCACTTTGAATAATGTTACGCATCTCAACAAAATAAGGAGCATAACGAAGTACATGACAAACAGCAACGATCTTTCCTGTTTTCTTCGTCATAGCTAAAATATCACGGCATTCTTTTTCACTGGGAGAAATGGGTTTTTCAAGTAACACATTATATCCCATTTCCAATGCTTTCATGCAGGGGCCGTAATGCAGGTTATCGGGTGTTGTAATGATGATGGCATTGGCAAACTTTGGGCGTTTGAACACATCTTCCCATGTAACAAAACGGTTTTCATCTTTGATGTTATGTTTTTTTGCATAACGTTCATTGCGGATGGCAATGGGTTCTGCCACACCAACAATATCCAATTGATCAGGATATTGCAAAGCAAAGTTTCCATACACATTGCCACGGTTGCCTGCACCACAGGTAATGGCTGTTACAGGTTTATCAAGCTTCAGGCATTTACTGAAATCGGGAAGGATAAGCTTCTCCCCATGTTCATTGGTAGCCCATGATGAAAGCGGCAGTACAGAACCGCCAATGGAAATACCCAGTGCTTTTAAAACATCCCGGCGTGATAGTGAAGAAGACATAAATTTTGATATTGATGATTGAATAATTTATTGTTGAACCATTTTCATCTTCAGCACATTGATCATAAACTTTGTAATTTCTGCTTCCACTCCCTGGTAATCTTTTGATTTAATATAACTGCCCAGCACATGATCGCCTGTATTAGGCATGGCCACTTTTTTCTTTTGATCGGCAAAAGTGCCTAACTCATCAAACATTTTCAGCATGGCATTTACCTGCACCACACTGTCCTGCTGTACTTCATTTTTATAATAATACAGCATAAGGGTTGGTTGTTTTACTTTTCTAAACGTTTCGGGAACCATGGCAGTTTCAAGGTATTCCTCCAGGTTAACGATTGCTTCTAAACGGTAATGTGAATACCAGTGTTGCTTATAAATATCCCGTTGATCTTTTGTTGTTACATAATTGGAACCTGTTACTGCTCTTGCAATTTGCAAACCCCATTGGTTATTGGTAAGCCATGCATTGGGATCTTTGATGGCAATGTTGGGCGATAACAAAATGAGGGAGGCTATCTCCGGATAACTGGCTGCTAATTGCAATGCATTACTGCCACCCGTTGAAGTACCCATGATGATGACTTTATGCCCCAGTTGCTTACCGATGACATAAGCTTGTTTCACACTCTCCCAGTATTTTTCTGCAGTAAGGTTCATCATTTGTTCACTGGTATCAATACCATGCTCAGCTAACCGTGCTAAAAATAAATTACAGCCGAATTTTTCAGCGATGTTGGTATGAACAGGATCACCTTCTTCCTGCGAAGCAGAAAAACCATGCAGGTAAATAATTGCATACTCTGTTTTTTGTTTGGTTGAATCATTGGCCCAGATGATCCTTGCTTCGTTCTCCGGTTTTACTTTGTGTTGTGTTTCATTTTGCCGGATATAAGTTTCCAAAGCAACTGCATCAGCAGGAACTGCAGCTAAACCTGTGGTAAAAACCGGTGTTGATGGACTGGGCCCCAGCAGATACACAACAGTTAAAACAATAAGAATCATGAAAATCCATTTCAGCAATCGTTTGAGCAATTTCATGAGCAGTTGGTTGAAGGATGATGCTTAAAATTACAGCTTTGTACTAACTGTTGAACAGATGGTTGCTATTTACAATAAAAAAGGCTATCACCATTTTTCTTCATCACTTTCATCTGCACCGGATGATTTATAATCTGCTTTTGATTTTATTTTCTGCAATTGCCTGTCAATGATGAGTTGTGCAATGAGTGATGCTGCATTTTCACCTTCCTGTTGTTGCAGTAATTGTCTCATTTTTTCTTCATGCACATCTATACGGTAGAGATAAAAGATGAGCTTTTCAAAATCGGTATTGATGAGGTGATTGATGTAATGGGTGAGTTGCTCTTTCAGTTCGGATAGAGAAAGTTTCTCCGGTAATTCAATTGCCAGTTCATTGTTAACTGATTGTATTAACTCTTTGTTTTCCATGTAGTGAAGATCATCTCAATTTATTTTCCATAACTCCTGTTCCAAATAATGCAAAGTCATATTTCACAGGATCCTGTTTATCTAATGTACGAAGATTGGCTGTGAGTTCCATTGCTGCTTCCCAATCGTTTTGTTTACGATGTAAAAGGCCAAACTGCCGGGCCACTCTTGAAACATGCACATCTAACGGGCAAATGAGTTGTGAGGGATGAATATTTTGCCAAAGACCAAAGTCAACGCCCTTATCATCCTTACGCACCATCCAGCGCAGGTACATATTCAATCGCTTGCAGGTTGATTTTTGCAGTGGCGATGAAACATGTTTCTCTGTTCGTTTCAGATGTTCAAGTGCAAAGAAATTATGTTTGAACAGATTCAATCCTTCTTCAACTGTCATTCCTTTTGTTGGAAAGAAAGCTGTTTCCAGCGATTTATGTTTTGAGTAATACTGATGAAAGAATTCAATGAAATAATACAAATCATCATCGTTAAAAGTTCTGTGCTTAAATCCTGCCAATTTTTTTAATCCATTCAAATCATGATTTATACAAAAGTAATATGGCTGCATCTCCATCAGCTGCATGAGTTCTTTTGCTTTATTGATGATGGTTGTTCTGTTGCCCCATGAAAAAATAGCGGCAAAGAACCCTGCTATTTCAATATCCTGCTGTTTGGTAAACAGGTGAGGAATAGAGATAGGATCATCTTTAATGAAAGAAGGTTGATTGTACAAATCAACCTTCGTATTGAGAAATTGTTTTAAATCATTTTTCATTATCAGCGAATCCGTATTTCTCGTAAATCTTTTTTCTAAATTCATCCCAGCCAATACATGCATCAGGGTTTTTCAGGTATTGCTCATATCTTTCTTTAGCAATTGCTATTAATTCTTCATCGTTGTTGTCTTCTTCTTCATGTACACTTTGCACAAGTTCTTCAATCAATTGAAGTTTTTCCTCAACTGATAATTTCAGTAACTCTTCTATATTGTAAGGCATAACAAAAAGATTTCTTACAAGTTACGCAAAGGATGGTTCAGGCCGCTGTAAGCGTCCCGACCCTATCCAATTGCTTTCGCTAAATCTGCAATCAAATCATCTGCATCTTCAATACCCACACTTAAACGGATCAAAGAATCACGCAAGCCATTTTTAATTCTTTCTTCTCTCGGTATGCTTGCATGTGTCATGCTTGCTGGGTGATTGATGAGACTTTCAACACCACCTAAACTTTCAGCCAAGGAAAATAAATGGGTTGAGCAAAGAACTCTTTTGGCTTCTTCTACACTGTCGTTCTTCAACTCAAAACTAATCATGCCGCCAAAGCCACGCATTTGTTGTTTGGCAATTGCATAACCCGGGTGATCGGGAAAGCCCGGCCAGTAAACCTTTGCCACTTTCGGATTTACCTTTAACCAATGTGCAATCTTTTCACCGTTTTCACAATGCGCTTTCATTCTTACAGCCAATGTTTTAATTCCACGCAACACAAGGAAACAATCCATTGGCCCCGGAACAGCACCACAACTTTTTTGAATGAAATATAATTTTTCACGGAGGTCTGAATCGTTCATAACTAAACAACCTTGTATCACATCACTATGTCCGCCGAGATATTTGGTGGCAGAATGCATCACAATATCAGCGCCCAGATCCAATGGATTTTGCAGGTAAGGAGAAGCGAATGTATTATCTACACAAAGTAATGCACCTGCGCTTTTTGAAATAGCAGCAATGGCTTTAATGTCGGTAATATTCATCAACGGGTTGGTTGGTGTTTCTAACCAGATGAGTTTAGTATTTGCAGTAACAGCTGCTTTTACATTCTCCGGGTTGGTGGTGTCAACATAAATAAATTTTATTCCGAATTTTTCAAATACTTTCATGAACAAACGATACGTGCCGCCATACATATCACTCGCTGCAATTACTTCATCACCCGGACTTAATAATTTGATCACGGCATCTGTTGCAGCCACACCACTACCAAATACCAAACCAAACTTTCCGTTTTCTATTATTGCCACGGCTTCTTCCAATGCTTTGCGTGTTGGGTTCTGGCTTCTTGCATATTCAAAACCTTTGTTCACTCCCGGAGCTTCCTGCACATAAGTACTGGTTTGATAAATAGGTGTCATGATAGCTCCGGTTGAAGGATCGGGATGTGCACCCGCATGAATAACTTTTGTATTGAGTTTCATTTTTTTGATTTTATTGTCTGACGCCCTCGTCTGACAAATTGTTTAACGATAGTCCGTCAGACGAGGGCGTCAGACGGAGGAGTGCAAAGATGAGGAATTACAAAAGATTTGCCGCACAGAAATAGCGCCAGTCATCATTATTAACAGCATGAGCCGCTTTGGCGTTGATGGGTTTCTGTAACACATCTGCACGGATGATCTTTTCGCTGACTAATTTTTTACGGCTTTCCTGCAGAAGTTCTGTAAAGCCCGGCGTTTGCATCCATTGCTGCTGCGGCGGTTCATAACCAACTTTATCTGTCCGGTAAACAATGGAAGATGGTAACAGTTGCTTCATGCTTTCCCGCAAAATATATTTGGTAAACCCGTTGTGAATTTTGTAGTGCGAT
The DNA here is from genome assembly GCA_947085245.1 of uncultured Chitinophagaceae bacterium. Classification (GTDB taxonomy): domain Bacteria; phylum Bacteroidota; class Bacteroidia; order Chitinophagales; family Chitinophagaceae; genus Lacibacter. The sequence goes on from CAMTVU010000058.1 coordinate 60,035, forward strand.
GGCAATGAAAAAATAAACTGCACCAGTTCATGATTCAGAAACGGCAGCCGAACTTCTCTTCCGTGCGCCATGCTGTTACGATCTGCATAGCGGAGTAATTCTTCCAACCCAAACTGCATGCTGTTGTAATATAACAGGTCATTTAATTTTCTTACGATGGGTTTGAAGATGGTTTGTTTGCTGATATGTGCTTTGAAATATTCAGGAAGAATACCAGTGCTGAATTTAATTTCTTTGTATGCTTTGCTTTCTAACTGTACTGCTGTTATTTCAGGAAACCTTGCAGCCAGTTTATTTTTCCAGCCCCACTCAAACGGAATCTTGTTTTGCAGCAATGCGTTGCGTTCGGCATTCAGCGTTTTGCTTTTCGCCTTTTCCTGTAAAAACCAATGAATGTATTTGTGATAGCCCGCCAGTGTTTCATCGGCGCCTTGTCCATCAAGAATTACTTTTACGCCATGCTGCTTTACCAGTTCATATACCTTGTATTGTGCATAGATGCTGCTTGATTGAAACGGTTCTTCCTGGTGATGAAGTAATGTTTGCCAATCGTTCAACAAACCTTCTGCTGTTGGTGTAACGGTGAATTGCTGTAACTGAAACTTGTCTGCCACATGTTTTGCATAGGCAGTTTCATCTTTTTCAAAACCCGGGAAGGAAGCTGTGAATACCTGGAATTTGGAATTTGTATTTTGGAATTTGATGCTTGCTGCAATGGATGAACTGTCTAATCCACCACTCAGCGATGTGCCAACTTCCACATCACTTCTCAATCTTCTTCTTACTGAAGTGTTGAATAATGTTTGAAACTGTTCAACCGCTTCTGCTTCGCTGATGGTTGATGTTGTTTCTTTATCAAGATCCCAGTATTGAACAATTTCATTCTTCCCATCTTTTAAATTCAATTTCAAATAGTGCGATTGCGGTAAGCAACTGATGCGTTGATAAAATGTTTGCGAAAGATCAACCGGATTTTTTACCCAACCCAAACCAATATAATTCAACAGCATGCTATGATCAATCTCTTTCTTTATCCCAGCAGCCCATAATGCTTTCATTTCGCTGGCAAACAAAAACTGTTCTCCATCAAAAAAATAATAGAAAGGTTTTTCGCCAAAGCGATCCCTTGCAGCAACGAGTGTTTGCTCCTGCTCATCCCATACGGCAAAGGAAAACATACCATCAAACCGTTGCAGGCAATCTTCTTTCCAGCAATCATAAGCAGCAAGAATTACTTCTGTATCGGATTGTGTTTGGAACTGAAACCCTTTTTTCTGCAGTTCTTCTTTCAGTTCAATGTAATTATAAATTTCGCCATTGTAGGTAATTGTGTAGCGTGGCTTTTCTCCCTCTCCTTTGAAGAGGGTTGGGGAGAGGTGCATTGGCTGCTTTGCAGCTTCACTCAAATCAATAATTGCCAAACGCCTGTGACCAAAACCAACCGTTCTGTTTTCATTCATCCAGAACCCTTCGCCATCGGGGCCACGATGAGCAATGGAATCCGTCATTGCTTTCAATCGTTCCATTGAAAGATGATTGGGGTTGTTTGAAATAATACCTGCTATGCCACACATGTTGTAAAAATCCAACATTCAAAACATAAAATCCAAAAAATAAAAAAACTCCGCAAAAATTGCAGAGTTCAAAATTGTATCGGGTAAATTATACCGAATATAAGATGTAAATAGTCCAATCAGTTTTCTGTCGGCATAACCTGTCCCGAAAGGCGGGATACCATCTAAGATTTCCACGTAGTCCGTTGGACTATTTAGTAAATCAAGATGGTATTATAACTTAAGCCACTTCTCAACTACGCCAAGGCTTCGTTGAGCAAGCGTACTTCGTACTTGGCATCACCAACTGATAGGCAACTTCACCATAACTTCGTCCCAATCCATAATAAGCACTATGCGTTTGTCTGCCACTTTTTCAAATATCATGGTAAATGATTCGGTGATGTCGGGTGTTTTTGCAACATCACAATCAACCCTTACTAAATCTTTTGCAGCATCATATTTAAAGGCGCCCCAGATGTCGGTTTCTTTATTAATGATGAGGGTCCATTTTAAGGGGTTGGTTAATGCATACAGTGTATAACGACCTTTCTTTACTGTTTTGCCGCCAATTTTTACGTCACGGAAAAATTCAATTTCCGTTGCTTCATTGGCACCCAGCCTCCACACTTTGCCATCTTCCACCAGCTCACCAAAAACCTTACGTCCGCTTTTGGAAGGACGGCTGTAAACCACTCTTGCTATCAACTGTTCGCTTACTTTATTGGGCTGTATGCGGAGAATGGGATAATTCACCGGGTAATAAGCCATATCCATCGGCGACTTATCAAGCGGAGGCAACTTGGTACCGTTTTGTGCAGAAGCAGAAAAGCCAAACAACAAAAGGATCAGGAAAGACAATAAAAATTTCATTGGATTTACTATTTTTTTCAAAACGCAAATTTAGCAGAAACATTGCTGCTTTAAATCACCACTTATCCTGTTTGTGAGCAGATTTGTGAAGGTTGTTGTAATTTAATTTTGCAATCAATTAAATATATGTACAGAGAAATCAAATATCAGTCAGCCGAAGAAGCATTATCGGTTATAAAAAGTGGTCACCGTGTATTTGTGCAGGGAAGCGCCCAAACACCTTTGTATTTGTTACGGGAGCTTGCAAAACAATCCAATCGCCTTAACAATGTAGAACTGGTTTTTATAACAGTGCAGGGCGATATTACAGTTGACAGGCCTGAATATGAAGGCATATTCCACATCAACTGTATGTTTGTAAGTAACAGCGTACGCCAGGCAGTGAATGAAGGCCGTGCCGATTTTATTCCGGTTTTTTTGAGCGATATTCCTGATCTTTTCAAGAAAGGGTATCTGCCCATTGATGTGGCATTGGTGCAGGTTTCGCCACCTGATAAGCATGGCTATTGTTCCCTGGGCGTAAGTGTTGATATTGCCCGCAGTGCGGTAAATACAGCCAAATATATTATTGCACAAATCAATCCCAATGTACCCCGTACACATGGCGACAGTTTGATTCATACCGATAGATTTACTGCAATTGTTTTTGGAGATGAACCGTTGCCCGAAGTGGATTACGGCGCTAAAGTGGGAGAAGATGAACTGAAGATAGGCAGGTATATTGCCAGTATGATTGATGATGGAAGTACTTTGCAGATGGGCATCGGAACTATTCCGGATGCCGTATTGAAATCTCTCACCAACCATAAAAACCTGGGCGTACACACAGAAATGTGCAGCGATGGTATCATTGATCTGGTGGAAAGCGATGTAATTAATAATGTAAAAAAGAGAATACATCCTAATAAAACGGTAACCGGTTTTGCAGTTGGTACACGAAGGCTTTATGATTATGTTGATGACAATCCTTCATTTGTATTCCTGGATATTGATTATGTAAATGATCCGCATGTGATTAAGAGAAATCCAAAAGTAATTGCCATCAACAGCGCCATTGAAGTGGATATAACAGGACAGGTTTGTGCTGATAGCATTGGTACCACACAGTACA